>SVMT01000018.1 GCA_015067305.1 Oscillospiraceae bacterium
GATATAATAATTGCAAGCAATCATTATATATTGATTAAAATACGCATTCGCCGCTTTTACAAAGCGGTAGCGGCGAAATTGCTAATTATATCATAAAATACTCATTCTTCGTATTTATGATATAATATAGTTGACATCAAGTATTGCATCAACGGAAACTGAAAGAAAGGTGATATTAAATGAAATTCAGAAAAATTGCAATTAAAGTCATGGTTTTAACTTTTGCACTCATTGTTTTTGCACTTCCAACCTTTGCTCTGCGTATAACAGAGGATTTTAAAGATTTTATTGCGGAGAGTTACTCTCTTTTAGAGTCCGTAACGGTCAATACTGTTTCCATGTACGACCCGGAAACAGCGGAGACTTTGACTGTGAACGGAATGACGCTCTACAAATGCAAAGACGAATTTCAGTCTTACAATAAAGTCAAGACGAATCTGTTTTCACATGTTTCACCCCGTTTGTGTCTGGAGATAATCAGCGGTGGCAATCTTTTCAACATAAACGGTGATTTGTACGTTTATCCAACTGAGGGTGAATTCAATGCTATCCTCGGTCACGGTTCAAGTGTTGTGGAACAGATGGGCTACGCCGATTTCAAAATGTCTGAACTCAGAGACGGTGTAACTGAATACAGCGATTACCGTGTATTTTTCAGTTATGACAGATCTGTCGGTTTTGACGGTTGGTTGCTTGATTATATTGAGGGCGATATCGGTTCTGAAATTTATAAGAGTTGGTTTGAGGAAAAGCTCGTTATCGCTTATATTGAAACAGCTCTCAGGGATTTTATCATTTCCGAAAATCTCAACGCAGGCTATGAAAAATACCTGCTTGTGTTCAGTGAAAATGAGCCTTTGAAAATTGATATTGCAGATGTTCAATTCAATAGATGGGATGACAAGACAGGCGAGGTTTACGGCTATTGCCATATTGACGAATACGATGCTGACGGAAATCGTTTAGGTGTGCGAAAAATAGAACTTTCAATACTCCCTCACACAGAATCTATAATTGAAGTGAAAAATGTTGATACGCAGGCGTTGTTGGATTTTGTTTGTGAAAGTTTGAGATTTATTGAAGATATCTCCAACTGCAACGGCGACAAACATAACGGAGAAGCTCCCATAAAAATCGGTAACGAGACCTTTTACAAGATGACGGGTGAATATTCGGATTACGCAACTTTGAAAGCTAAGCTTCATGAATTCTGTATGCCCGAAACTGTAATCTTTGTGCTTATGGGTGCTTTTGGCAAAACAGATGATGTCGATTTAAGCCTTATGAATGTGAACGGAGATGTTTATGTTCTTGACGGACACAACAGGCCTTTTATTGACGGCGAAATCGACTACAATGGTCTTGAAATCATCGTTGATGAAGACGACGAGCGCATTTTCCGAATATTTACAGTTGACGACGACGGAAATATTACAAGAGAAGATTTCATTTCTGTCGAATATCTGAATGGGGAGATGCGACTTCTCGGTTTTGTTGATAAATGGCAAACTGAGCATGGAGTGTATTATCCCGACCTTTTGCATGTGCCTAAAATTGATTATGTGCATTATTTATTGCGAAACCACATCGTTTCCGAAAATCAAAAAGCGGGATACGAAAAATATTCCATGAAACTGACGGACGAAATTCCTTATAGATTTGAATCTGTTGATATTCGTGGAGGAGTTCGTGGACATCTTTATAGTTATCAAGGAAACATCACATTATTTGCATATACCTTGCTTGATGAATACGATAAAAATGGAAATTTTGTTTCTCATCACATTGCTGAACTTACTTTAGGTGAGGGCTTTTCCGAAATCGTCACAGATAGGGTCTTGTCCGATGCTGAATATGATGATTACATTACAAAGCACTTGATAGATGATACTGAAGGTAAAACTAGTTTATTGGGTGAATACTATACAGGCAGTGAGCTTACGTACTTTGAAGGCTCTGAAAGTATTCCCTCTGAACTTACATTCGGCTGGCGGTATGTGCGCAAAGTTCACGATAAATACGGAAGCTATGAAGACTTCAAACGTTCTTGGCTGAAGCAGGCTGCACCTGTGTTTGTAATGGATGTTTTGTCTGAATGGTATTTTAATATAAACGGTGAGTTTTATTCCGCAATGGGTGATTTCGGCTCCGGAGACGGTGGAATTACCGATAAGATTTTGATAATTCAAAAAGGTGAAGATCGAATCGTTTACGGAAAATACAGTATGTATTCCGATCCCGCAGTTGATTCCCCCGATTATTTATGTGAGATCAGAAAAATTGACGGCGAATGGTTTCTTTCATGTCACGGATATTACGGTCATTATGACGGGCTGGGGGTAAGTTCCGTTATCCACGATGATTATAAAATAAACAGCACTTTCGTATCCTACGTGAAGCAGGTAATTTGCAGTTATCTGATCTCTGAAAACGTGAACTGCGGTTACATGAAATATGTTCTTCCCGAAGGCGATTATTTGAACGGCACGACTCTTGCTGAAAAAACAGGAGTTTCCGTTATATCCTTTGATGTGGAAAACTGTGTCGGTGAGGCATATATGCTCGTTGACGAGTTTGACAAGGACGGTTCTGTCGTTGGTTCGAAAAAAATTACCGTAGAGGTCTTCCCTGTACTTCACGAACTTTTGACCATTGAAGACCTGAATACAGGCGAAATAGTTTACTACGACCCCAATGCGGTAGAATATTCTACGGAAAAACCCGTTTTTGAAGATATCTCTTCAGATCCCGAACCTGAAATTCCCGAAGAACCGAAAAACGAAGAACCCGTCGAACCGGAAGCTCCCGAAGACACAAAACCTGTTGAACCAAACGAACCTGAAATTCCCAATGAGGATAACGCAAACAGCGAAAAGATTCCGTATACAATAACTATTTCACTTTCGACTTTTCTGCTGTATGCAGTCCCAATCGTTATCATTCTGATTGGAGTTTTTGTATTTGTTATCATCAAAAGCAGGCCTGAATAATCAGTAAGAATTCCCTTCGGGGAATTCTTTTTTTGAACAATAGACGAACCCCCTTGCGAAAAATACATATTTGTGCTATAATAAAGGGTACAAAGATTTTAACCGATAACAGGGTATTGAAAATGAGTAATTACAACGATAATATGATAATTTTTGAAGCTCCTCAGATGTTTTCTGTTCCCACTTCCATTGTGGATAAGCATATCAATGCGGGGTATAACGAGCTGCGTCTCATATTGCTTCTCCTCAGAAATGTCAACATGGGATTTTCAAAGGATACACTTCTGAACTGCCTTTCTTTGACCGAGGAAGAATTGAACGACGCATTTAATTATTGGGTCCGTGAGGGTGTTCTTTTCAAGCAGGGCGACAAATATGTGCTTGAACGTCCCAGAGTTCGATCCACAGATATTATGACTTATACAGCCGAAGATATTTCTGAGCGTATAGACAGAGACCACGGAATACTTTTCCTCTATAAAAAAACCGAGGACATTTTAGCGAAACCTCTTACAACAACAGATGCATCCGTCGTGCTTTCCCTTGTGGATTGGGTAGGTCTGCCTTCCGAGGTCGTTGCTATTCTTTTGCAATATTGTGCTGACTGCGGAAAAAAATCTCTCCGTCAGATAGAAAAAATGGGTATAGATTGGGCTGAAAAAGAAATAAATACCTGCGAGCGTGCGGAAGCCTTTATTGAATCCGAAAAGCGCAAGCGTGAAGTAATCAGCGGTTACTGCCGAGTTATCGGTATCGCCGACAGAGCTCTTACAGAAGGTGAGAAGAAAGTTTTCACTTCATGGTCGGAAACCATGGGCTACGGAAGCGACATCATCGCAGAGGCGTTCAATGCCACAGTTCGTTCCACGGGTAAATATTCATACCAGTACATGGATAAAATAATTTCAAATTGGTTCAAGCAGGGTGTTAAAACTCCTGAAGAGGCACAAAAAGCATCCGAGGACGGCAAACCCAAAGCGAAAAGGACTTCAAAACGTTTTGAACCGACAACAACTACAGATACCGCAAGTGCCATTGAGACCACTTGGGCTATCATTGACGATGAACTTGAAAATTTGGGAAAGGGCGGTAAATAAAAATGCTTAACAGCAGTGAATGTCACAGAGTGGCTCATGAGCGTCTTCGTGAAAAACAGGAAATGGCTAACCGTGAGCATGAAATGCGTATTCAGCTCGTACTTAATGAGATTCCCCGATTGAAGGAAATAAAAGATGATCTTGCACAAAATATGCGTGATTTTACTAAGTTTGCTTTCAGCGGAGATAGAAGCGAAGAGAAATTCAAGGAATATAAAGCACGTTCTTTGGCTCTCCAACAGGAACGAAAAGAGCTTCTGAAAAAGTACGGCTATCCCGAAAATGTTTTTGATGAACCTTATTATTGTCACCTCTGCAAAGATCAGGGCTATAAGGACAATAAATTCTGCGAATGCTTCAAACGTGAGCTTTCTGAGGTCTTTTTGGAAAACTCCAATCTTATGAAGATATATAACGATCAGACTTTTGAAAAATATGATCTGGATTATTTTCTTGATGAAGACGGTTCTCAGGGCAAAAGTTACATGATGATGAAGAAGATATTTGATTATCTCAAGCTTTATGCCGAAAGCTTCCGTGCAAGTTCCAATCATTTGCTCTTTATGGGTGCGCCCGGATGCGGAAAAAGTTTCCTTTCCTGTGCTGTTGCATGCGAAGTCATTCACAACGGCGGCTTTGTTTATTATTCTCCCGTTCAGGACATGGTCGCGCAGTTTGAAGCGGAACATTTCGGAAACGATAAGAGCGTTGACACTTCCGTTTATAAGGATTGCGACTTGCTTATTATCGACGATCTGGGTACTGAATTCAAGACTCAGTTCACCGATTCCGTTCTCTATAATGTTATCAACGACCGTATAAATATGAAAAAACCCATGATAATCAGCACTAATTTCACTCTCGATGAGCTGAAAGAGACTTATCATGACAGACTTTGTTCTCGTCTCATCAATGAATTTTTAAACATTCAGTTCGTTGACAGGGATATCCGTCAGCTTAAAAAAGTTCGTAAAAGTCAGAAGAATCGTGGTAAATAATGATGTTTGAAAATATTCTCAAGTGTCCCGTTTGCGGTGAACCTTTGAAAATTGAAGAAAAACGAGCTTTTTGCGGCAAAAATCACTCCTTTGATAAAGCGAAAGAAGGATATTTTTATCTCATCACCAAGCAGGGTTATTCTCTTTCTGGTGATTCTGCTGAATCTGTCCGTGCAAGACGCGAATTTTTGAATTCGGGGTATTATGAGGTTTTGGCAAGAGCACTTGTTGAAACTGTGGAAAAGTACGGCAAAGATGCGAAAATTCTGACCGATGCCTGTTGCGGTGAGGGATATTATTCTGGATATATCAAAGAAAATTCTGCATTGAATTTGTCCGTAACGGGCTTTGATCTTTCTAAATCTGCAGTGAAACTTGCGGCAAAAGCCTATCCCGAAAGCCTTTTTTATACGGCAAATATTTCCGCGATCCCACAGTTGGATTCTTCCGCTGATATTTTGCTCCACAGCTTTGCACCTGTTCACAACGGCGAATTTTCAAGAGTACTGAAAAAGGGTGGATTTCTTATTGATGTTATCCCCGCAAAAAGACACTTGTGGCAGTTGAAGGAAGTCCTTTACGAAATCCCCTATGAAAATGACGAAAAGTCCTCTGTGGAAGAACCCTTTCGTCTTGTTGAAAGTATTACCGTTACAGACACCGTTACTCTTGATAAAAACGGCGTAAAAAACGTGCTTTTTATGACTCCTTACGCATACAAAACCTCAGAAGCAGCAGAAAAAAAGCTTTTGGAGCTTGAATCTTTGACCACGGAAGTCGGTTTTGTTATCAATGTTTACGAAAACGCTAGAGATGCTTTTTGATCTGTTTTAAGGCGCTTTTTTCCAAACGTGAGACCTGGGCTTGGGAAATGCCGATTTCCTGCGCCACTTCGACTTGAGTTTTTCCTTTGAAGAAACGCAGAGACAAAATGTTTCTTTCACGTTCTGAAAGAGTCTTAATGGCTTGTTTCAGAGAAATTTCTTCGATCCAGTTGCTGTCATTGCAACTTTTGTCGTGAACCTGGTCCATGACATAAACGGAGTCAGTTTCATCGCTGTAAACGGGTTCAAAAAGTGAAACAGGTTCGATAATTGCCTCCATTGCTATGACTACCTCCTCACGGGGAAGCCCCAGCTTGGCGGCGATTTCTTCTATTGTGGGTTCTCTGTTGGATTCCCTCATCAACTGCTCTTTTGCGGAAAGGGCTTTGTATGCCGTGTCTCTCATTGAACGGCTCACACGTATGCTGTTATTGTCTCTGAGATATCGACGTATCTCTCCGATTATCATTGGAACGGCGTAAGTGGAAAATTTGACCTCTTGGGTGATGTCGAAATTATCTATGGATTTTATCAGTCCGATGCAGCCGACCTGGAAAAGATCGTCCATGTTTTCGCCTCTGGAGGCAAATCTCTGAACTACGCTGAGGACTAATTTTAAATTACCTCGGATGAATTTTTCACGTGCCGCCATGTCGCCCTGCTTTATTTTCAGCAAAAGATCCTTTTTTTCGCTGTCGGGGATAACTTTCAGCTCGGATGTATTTATACCGCATATAACAACTTTATTTATCATCATTTTTTACCGTACTTTCCTCGATTTCGGGTTTGCCCGTATAGACATTATTTGCCGCAAAAGAGGAATTTATACTTTCAAAAGGGAGGTCATGTCTGTTGAAACTGTTGAAAAATCCTGTTTTCAGAACGGTTATCTATGCAGCTCTGTTTTTGTTCTTTGCTTTTATAAGTGATGTTTCTGTGGGAAACTTTCAGATCTGTCCATTTCAGCGTTTTTTGGGTGTGGTTTGTCCAGGTTGCGGAACGACAAGGGCTTTTATCCATGTGATGCAGTTTGAATTCGCAGAAGCTGTGAATCTCAATCCGCTTTTTGTATTTTTTGTTTTACCGGCGTCGTTGCTGATATTCTTGCAAGATACAGTTTTTATGGTTATGCGATGCTTCGGGAGAAAGAAGCTTTCTTTTGTTGATTTTCTCTTGAATAGCCTGTTTGGAGAATGATCATGACCGAATATTTTTTTATTTTGCCTGTAGTTTTTGGCTGGCTGATGGTAATATCTGCCATTCTTCAATATCTTTTTTATCTGAAAAACAAAACTTTTTCCCGAAAATATAAGCTGATATTTATTATTGTTCTGGTTTTGTGGCTGATATCTTTGGGTATATGGACTTTTGTCCGAAATTTATAATGATTATAGAAAGGAGAAGGAAATAATGAAACTTGACCTTGTTTTAGGCGCATCGGGAAGTGGAAAAACAGCTGAGATATTGCGTCGTGTGAAGCTTTTGCTTGAAAACAGAAAAAATTTGACGGAGAGAATTGAAGAGAAGATAATTGTTCTTGTACCTGATCAGTATACCGTTTCCACAGAGCGTTTTTACCTTGAAAAAATCGGTGAAGAGGCTATGCCTTTTATTAAGATCCTTTCCATGAAGAGGCTGGCTTCGTTTATTTTTACTGAATTCGGTATCGGAAAAAACGGCTTTATCAGCGGCGGCGGTCGAAATGCCCTGATGATGAAGGCTATCCACAGTGTCAGCGATCATTTTGTGTATTATCCGTCTGAGAGGATAAATCCTCGTTTTATGACTCTTATGAGCAATGCGGCGGCGGACTTGAAGCAATCACTTGTCAGTCCCGAAGAATTTCGCAAAGTTGCTGAGTCTGAAAATGATCCGAAACTCCTTGATATTTCCCTTTGTTATGAGGCATATTCTGCATTTATGGAAAATGGTTCATATGATGACTCTGATGTTTTATCTGTATTTGCGGAACTAATTTCGTCCAAGAGACTTTTCAGCGGTACTGATATTTTCTGTGAAAGCTTCAGAATATTTACTCCGCAGGAGCTTAAAGTCCTTGAGGCGTTTCTCCTTTCGGGTGCAGATCTTACAGTTTCTTTGCCTTCGGAAAATCGTTCCGAAAGTCATCTTTCACTCTTTTCTGTCAGCGGTGAATGTGTTCGCAGACTTATCGGAATGGCAAACCGTTTCGATATTAAACCTGATGTATTTATTTTGCAGGACTCTCCGAGATATAAAAGCTCTGAGCTGAGTTTTTTGCAGAAGAACTTTTTCCGTGAAGAAAAGTCTTCTTTTGACGGAAGACCGTCCGATATAGATCTGTATAAAGCCAATGATAAATACGATGAGGCTGAATTTGTTGCGGCTAAGATCTGCGAATTTGTCCGTGATAATGGTTATTCTTACGGCGATATCATGATAATCGCCCGTGAGATGGAGACTTATGCGTCCGTTCTTGAGCCTGTTTTTGACAGATACGGTATCCCGCTGTTTTATCACAAAAAAACACCCCTGAAAAAGAAATCCGTAATTCTGTTTATCCGCAGTCTTTTTGATATAATAATAAATAATATTACCCGGGAATCTGTTTTGACTTTGCTCAAAACAGGCTTGACAGGCGTTTCAGTTGAGGATATTTCTCTTTTTGAGAACTACACAGTACAGTGGAGCATAAGTTATGACCGCTTGCTTCGTGATTTTACCCTGAGTGTACGAGGGTTTTCCGAAACAAAGGACAGCGACGAAGATAAGGCTTTGCTTGAGCGTATAAATGTGACGAGGCGAAAAATAACCGACTTGATCTCATTTTTCAAAACTGCTCTGGAAAACAACGGAACAACTGTTAAGGGAATATCCACGGCGCTTTACGAGGTTTTTATGTATATGGAGCTTCCCAAACGCCTGGAAGAGCTTGAAAATGAATACAGAATTTATGGCGAAGAAGAACTTGCTTCCGAACAAAAGCAGGTCTACGAGCTTGTTATTGACAGCCTTGATGAATTCGTTCTGACCTCAGGTGAGGATAAAGTTTCTCCTGAAGAGTACGTTGAGGTCTTTATGTCTGTTATTGAAAGCGGAAATATCGGAATTATTCCCGTTTTCTCCAATGCAGTCGTTGCAGGTGGCGCAGAAACTACTCCCTATGATTCTCCAAAGATAGTTTTTGTTATGGGACTTATGAACGGTGTATTTCCAAAAACAGAAACACCTGTTTCTATAATTGACGGCAGAGATAAGCTGACATTGGAAAAATATGATATTTCTGTTGGCAGATCCGATACCGAACGGATACTTTATGAGCGTTTTCTTGCTTATTACGCCGTGTCAGCGCCTTCCGAAAAGTTGGTTTTGAGCTATAATACAGGAGGGTCCGATTCTGTGCCTTCTTCCGTTATTACGGAAGTCAGAAATCTTTTCCCCATGCTTGCGGAGAATTCTTTTCCTGCGAAAAATGATGCGGAAGGGCTTCTTTCACGTTTCAGAAATCTTGATTCCACATACGAGATATGTAAAAAATACGATATCCGATCTCTTGACGGTTATTTTGCTTCAAAAGGTTTTACAAATGACGCCTCTTTGCCCGAAACACGGCTTTCTTCTGAAAAAGCTGCTGCTCTTTTCGGTAAAAATCAGACACTTTCAGCCTCAAGAGTTACGAATTTTTACAAATGCCGTTTCGGTTATTTCTTCAGCTACGGTATGAATCTGAGAAAAAAACGCCTTGCAAAACTTGATGCAATAGAAACAGGTAATTTTATTCATGCGGCGCTCAGTTATGTTTTTGACCATGGCGCTGACGGAACGGATGAAGAAATAAAAACGACTCTGGAAACCTTTGCGGAGATATATCTGAAAAATCTTTTCGGAGACGAGACAATAACAAAGGGGCAGGAAAAGCATTTTCAAGAGCTTGTCAGAAGAGTTTTCCGTCTTTTGAAGATGTTCCGTGAAGAGCTTGAAAATACACGTTTTGAACCCTTTAAATACGAACTTGAAGTGTCTTATGACAGCGGTGTTCGTCCCGTTAGAATTCCCTACGAGGATGGTTATGTGACAATGGTCGGTAAGATCGACCGCGTTGATGTATACGAGCGTGACGGCGAAAAATTCGTGAGAGTTATCGACTATAAAAGCGGCAGTAAAAGCTTCAGTATTGAGGAACTTTATTACGGACTTGATATTCAGATGCTTGTGTATCTTTGCGCCCTCAGCGAAAACGGTGGCCCTCTTTTGGGAGCTAAACCATCTGCTGCAGGCTGTATGTATGTCAATGCGAACCCGATAACTGTTCAGATCCCACGTGACGGCGATATGATTGAAGCTCAGAAAACTCTTGAATCCAAACGTAAACGAAGCGGTATTTTCCTCAATGACGCTGATGTGCTCCGTGCAATGGATCCTGAACGTCGTGGAAAATATATTCCTGTTAAGGAAAATGATCTGAAATCTCTTGCTACTGCAGAAGAATTCGGGAAGCTTTTTATTAAAATAAAATCACTTCTCAGAACCGTTGCTGAAGAGACTTCTTCAGGAAATATATATAAGAACCCTGTAAATCACGGTATGCTTGATGCTTGCAGATTCTGTGATTACGCTGAATATTGCGAACATTCCGGCTGTGAACGGGGACTTAACAAGGTGAATTACGATAATATTTATACTCTTATAGATAAGGAAATGGAGGGGAATTCATGAACTGGACACCATATCAGGAACAAGCCATAAACGAGCGAGGCAAAAGCCTGATCGTCAGTGCAGCGGCAGGTTCAGGTAAAACAGCTGTGCTTGCGAACCGTGTTGCTGAATTTATCAAAAACGGCGGTTCGTGTCAGCGTTTGCTTGTTGTTACATTTACACGTCTTGCGGCTCGTGAAATGAAGGACAGGATAATTTCTATTCTTGACAGCGAGCCTCATCCGTCAGATCATATCAGGGAACAGAAACTTTTGCTCCATAGTGCAAGAATTTCCACCATTGACAGTTACTTCGGCGAAATAGTGCGCAGTAATTTCAAGGACCTTGGTATTTCTCCCGATTTTGGAATCATTGACACTGTTGAGTATAATTATGTAAGGTCCAAAGCTTTGGCTGAGGTCCTTGAAGACTACAGAAATACTTATAAAGACGGTTATGAACATCTGGAAAAGATATTTGGTGGCGAGGTTAACGACGATAACCTCATTAAAACTGTCGAAGCGGTCTACGATTTCATGCAGTCCATTCCTTTCGGCGAAAAATGGGCGGCTCTTTGCGAAAAACGCTATGACAGCGCCGATTTCTGGACAGATGCAGTTTGTGATGAGATACTTTATATTCTTGAAGACTATCTGAAAGTTTATGAGGAAGTCCTTGATGCTTCTCCGTTTAAGGAAAAGGGAATGGCGGTTGTCGAAGAGGAGTATTCTGTACTGAAAGAGCTCTATGCAAATGCCATTGCCAAGGATTGGGACGGTTGTTGTCGTAATGCCATGTATTCGTTCCAGAAGAGCCCTGCCTGTGCAAAAGATAACATGATAATGCAGAAATACAGCCTTTTCCGCAACGAATTCAAAGAATTTCTCTCTTCACAGATGTTTTTGATAAATAAAGCAGAGGCTTTTGACGATGCTTCCTATCTGAAAGGTGCAGTACATTGCCTTTTCTGTATAGTGAAAGAATACGGAGACAAGATTTTTGCTGAAATGAATAAAAAAAGCGCCTTTTCCTTTGATTCCGTATCGAAATCCGCTTTGAAATTGGTCGTTGATGACTATGACCCCGAAAGCGGAGATTTCAGTCGGACAGCCCTTGCAGAGAAGATCTCCGAGGAATTTGATGAAATATTGATCGACGAATATCAGGATGTAAACGACTTGCAGGATCTCTTTTTCTCGGCGATATCCAACAATAATTGCTTCTGTGTTGGCGACGTAAAGCAGAGTATTTACCGTTTCCGCCATGCAAACCCCAAGAATTTCGTCAAGAAACGTGATAATTTCTGCAATATTCCGTTAAATATGAATTTCAGAAGCCGTTCAGGGGTACTTTTCTTTTCAAATTTCATTTTTTCACAGCTTTTTTCTCCTAAAATTGGAGATACAGCCTATGATGACAACGAAAAACTTAATCCGGGTGCCAATTATCCCGATATAAATGAACCCGATGTTGAAGTTAAGTATCTTACGTATTTGAAAAATTCTGAAGAGGAAAATTCTGCCGTGCAGGCAAGATTCACGGCTCATGAGATCAAACGACTTGTGGCAAGCGGTATGACCATAAGCACTAAAAATGGAGAACGTCCCGTAACTTTTGGCGATTTTGCTGTGCTTTTGCGTAAATTTGCCAATACTTTGCCCGTATATGAGCGTATTTTTTATGAGGAGGGAATACCCTGCTATTCCAAGGCGGGAGGTTCGTTCCTTGACAGTATTGAAGTCAATACCGTCCTTGCATATTTGAAAATAATAGATAATCCATATGATGATGCGGCTCTTTTTGCCGTGATGTATTCACGGCTCTACGGTTTTTCTACGGATAAACTTGCGTCTCTTCGCACGGAGTCTACGGGCGGACGAAAAGGCAGACTTTACGATGCTCTTATCGAATTGGGTGAAAATGACCCTGATTTCGGTTCTTTTATTGCGGATCTTAAGCGTTTCAGACTTCGTTCCGTGGGATTTCCTGTTCATACGCTGATCTGGGATATCTACACAAAAACTGCGTACCTTGCAAAAGTTTTACCGCTTCCTTTGGGAAATATCAAACGTGACCGCCTCATGTCTTTTTATAATTTTGCTCGTACTTACGGTGAACGGACAGGCGGCGGCACTTTGGGCGGATTTGTGGATTTTGCCGAAAAGACCATTGCTTCAGGGCAGACGGGGGATTCCGAAGCCGTTCCCAATGGTAATTTTGTTAAAATTCTGACTATCCATGCTTCAAAAGGTCTTGAATTCCCTGTGTGTATCGTGCCTGAACTTGAAAAAAGGCTTGAGCCGATGGATCTGAAAGATCCGATCTTCATTGATGAAGAGTTCGGCATTGCGGCAGACAGACTTTCCGAGGGATTTGAATACCGTCAGACAACGCTCATGAAAGAGCTTTTGCGCATGCGAATGAAACGTGCAAATATGTCTGAATGTCTGCGTTTGCTTTATGTTGCGTTCACTCGCGCACGTGAAAAACTGATCCTTATTTCACCCGGAAATTCAGTTTCCGATAAAAATCTGCTTGCAAACGCATTGATTGCTGACGGGGACGGATTGTACAGGTCTCAGATATACGGGGCTTCAAGTTTTGAATCGCTGATCACGGCAACTCTTTGCCGGCATCAGGATGCTGTTGCGATACACTCTGATTTTTGCGATGTTTTATCATCTGATTTTCCTGTGAATGTCGAAGTTCTGAATTCCCCGCCATTTGAAGAATTTGAGGTGGAACGTGAAACGGAATCAACTGTTACTTTGGATATTTCTGCCGAGGAGCTTGACCGTCGTTTTGCCCGTGATGAGAGTTTTTCTGTAGGAAAAATACCACTTAAAGTAAGCGTTTCTGAGCTTTCCGATGACGATAATGCTGCGCAGATGTATGCCACGGAACTGACCTACAAGGAACCGCTTTTTATCAGCGGAAAGCCTCTTATGGGCGCAGGAAAGGGTTCTGCTGTCCATTTGTATATGCAGCTTTGTGAGCTGGGTAAAGGTGTTCACAGCGAAGCGAAACGTATGCGTGATGCAGATCTTCTGACTTCAGATCAGTTTGATGCCGTCATGTCTGAAAGTTACCGTATAGAGCGATTTGAAAACAGCGTCCTTTACGCAAAAGTGCTTTCAGCGAAAAACATTTTTCGTGAAGAGAGCTTTGTTACCAGGATCTCTGCTTCCGAATACGATAAAAATGCCGCCGAAAATGAGACTTTGCTCATTCAGGGCAGCCTTGATATGCTTTGCGAATATGATGACGGATTTATGATCATAGACTATAAAACCGACAAGATCAGCGAGGAAGAGCTTATTCAGCGTTACGAAAAACAGCTGAAGCTTTACCGTCTTGCAGTTGAGAAAAACTACGGCATGCCTGTTAAAAAGTGCCTTATCTGGTCTTTCTGGCTGTCCAAAGAGATTGAAATTTAGATATATGTTTTTTTGTGGGGGGAACATTTTTGTAAAATTGTTCCCCCCACACCCCTTCAAAAAACTTTTGTATAAAGCATTTTCAATGCTTTATGTGGAGTTAATAATAATTTAACAGCTAATGCAATGATATTTCTATATGCGTTAGCTGTTGATTTTGTTTTTTTAATTGCCCCAATTCGCTTTTCTTGAAAGGGGGTCTGGGGGAAAACTTCTTTTCACGTGAAAAGAAGTTTTCCCCCATAAAAAATTATTGAATTATTCGCCTTTTTCGTTTGCGAAAAGGTCGGATTCGATGTAGTCAACACCGAGGCTTACGCAGTAGTCAAGAGCTTCTTTTGTGTTGGCTGTCCAAAGAGCAACTTTAAGACCTTTGTCGTGGAAAGCTTTGACGAGTTCGGGCGTGATACCACCGATGGCCATGTCGATGTCGAAACCAAGTTCGAGGCTCTTATCAACAAGTTCGTCGTGGTGTCCGCAAGTGAGCATTATCGCAAGCTCTGGGAACGCTTTGTGCGTTCTGATAAGGTTATCCATATCAAAAGACTGGAGGCTACACATTTTAAGGTCATAGATCTCTTGAGCCATTGTAAAAGCTTCATGTATCTTTTCGTCAGGGAATTCGCCTTTGAATTCGATGAAACATACCATATGACCGTCACGGCAGATCTCAAGATATCTCTTGAATGTGCAAACTCTGAGGTCTGTGTCTGTGAACGGATTTCTGAGAGGCTTGGAAATAAGCTCTTCGTATGTATGGTCTGAAATAACCATGTCTGTGCCGTCAGCATAGTGTGCTGCATGGTCGTGGTTTACGACGAGAACGCCGTCTTTAGTGATTCTTACATCAGTTTCAATACCGCCTGAACCGTGTTCAACAGCTTTGAGAAAAGCTTCTTCTGTATTCTGGAGGTATTTTCCGCTGAAACCTCTGTGTGCAATGAAACAAATAGACATATATTTTTCTCCTTATGAAAAATTTATTTTGTATAATTTTAGCCTGTGAGGGCAAAATATCATTAAAAAATTATTGGGGGAAAGTTGAATGAAAGATAAAAGATCTGAAAATTCCGAACAGATAAAAGAAATGGGTTCGGTGACAACGAGTAGTATTCATTGCCTTGCGGTGATCGGTCAGATAGAGGGTCATTATATTTTACCCCAGCAGAACAAGACTACAAAGTATGAACACGTAATACCGTCTCTTGTTGCCATCGAAGAAAGCCCCGATATCAAGGGCCTTTTGATCGTTCTCAATACTGTAGGCGGTGACGTAGAGGCAGGTCTTGCCATTGCCGAAATGGTTGCCAGTATGAAAAAACCGTCCGTATCTCTTGTTCTCGGCGGAGGTCATTCAATCGGCGTACCACTTGCCGTGTCTGCAAGGTATTCTTTCATTGCTCCGTCCGCTACGATGATAATTCATCCTGTACGCCTTAACGGTCTTATAATCGGAGTTCCTCAGACCTTTTCATATTTTGAAAAAACTCAGGACAGGATAATCCGATTCGTTACCGATAATTCCAATATTTCGGCTGACCGATTCAAAGCACTGATGAATTCCACGGGAGGTCTTATGAATGATGTGGGAACAATGCTTTCGGGTGAAGAGGCTGTCCGTGAGGGACTTATAGACGCTGTTGGTGGATTGAAAGAAGCCATGGAAAAACTCTATGAGCTTATCGGTTCGGAGGAGCGAAAATGATATTATACTCAGCCGTACCTCCGATGTTTGAGGATAATAAAACTGTTCCCGAAATGTTTTCCGATTGCGAAAAAGGTTCTCTTATGTTCTACGAAAAAGATTCGGAAGGAAATAAGGTCCTGAAATTTTCGACTGATCCGAAATTCTATTTGGAAAGTAAAAAAACTTTACAGTAAAACATCGCAAAGGGAACTGCAAGTCTTATTTGCCAGCTTTCTGACTTCTTCTATCGCACTGCTCATAATGTACCCGTCAAACTCATGAATCATGGGAATATCGTTGAAATTGTCGCCAAAAGTAATGATGTCTTCTTTTGCGACATTTTTTATTTCCCCGAGGGTGTAAAGTGCCGAAGCTTTACTGATTCCCGATTTGACGATGTCGATATTTGCTGTGTTTCCGTAAATGAGACTGTATGCGGAAACCTTTCCCTTATAAGTTTCGTTGATATGATCTGTGAGTGCCAACGCGTCTTCAATGTCGGGGAAAGTGAATGACATTTGGTGGAAACTTTTCGTTTCGTTGAAAATCTCTCTGTTTATGTTCATTTCCCCGTCAGCTGTCCTGTGTTCTATCACTCTTCTGTGAAAGCTGTCAAGATACATCAGTTCTGACCAGATCGCATTGTGATTGATGCCAAGTTCCAACAGTTCTTTTGCGATCTCTGTATCAACTTCAAAAGATTTAAGAACTTCACATTTTTCGTTGCGGATCAATGCTCCGTTTGTGCTTATTATAAAATCGTATTCAACATTGAGTGGGTCAAGGTCTTCCTTGAGTGAGGCGTAGTTCCTGCCGGTGATGATCCCGAAAAGATTTCCTTTTTTACGCCAGTTTATAATTGCTTCTTTTTCTTCTTCTGTAACTGTGCCGTTTCTGAATAAAGTTCCGTCGAAATCTGATGCTGCTATTTTCATTTTACTGATTTCCTTTTTTATTTTTTCTTCTTATATTTTATCATAAAAATTGCATTATGTCAAGGGAGAAAAACCTCTGAAAAGGAAGAAAAAGGTTGTTGAAAAAAGTTTTCCTCATTATTTGATAAAATAATCCGTTTTTCTTCTATTTACTGAAAGATTAGAACGTGAAAAAAATATACTTTCGGCAACTTACGTCAGAAATGATTTCTATTTGTCGAAAAGCGAATTTCAAGCTACAGAAAAATCCCCTTGTTTTGCGGTGTTTTTATGTTATACTGTTTATAGAAAAAATTCAACAAACAAGGAGATAGAAATATGTCAGAAAAATTGAAGGTACTGCTCGTTGACGAGCAAAGTGAACAGCGGAATGCTTATACGGAGCGTTTGGCTTATACAGGTTATAATGTTATAGGTGCAACGGGAAATCCACGGAAAGCGTTGGAGATGATCTCCAACGAGAAGCCCGATATTGTGTTATTCGATATTGTTTTGTCGCCCATTGACGGAATAACATTTTTGAAAGAAGCTGTTTCCATGAATTTGGAGAAAAAACCTCGGTTTATAGCTTTATCGTCCATTATGAGTGATGCTGTCGTACGTGAAGCAATGCAGACGGGTGCGGATTATTTCATGATAAAACCCTGTGAGTTCCAGGTTCTCAAGGACAGAATAGATATGCTGTCAGGCTCATATGTTGCGGAAACATCGGAAGATTTTCAGCTGTCATCTGTGGGTACATATACAAAGGAAAATCAGAACCGTTCTCCCAATTATTCCACAGTTATTTACGATGATGAAGAAGAGCCAGATCTTGAATCTCAGGTGACGGAGCTTATCTTACAGATAGGCATTCCCGCACACATCAAGGGGTATCATTTTGTCAGAAGTGCAATAATCATGGCGATAGAAACTCCCGATACCATAAACGCTATTACGAAAATAGTTTATCCGACCATTGCGAAAAAATATCAGACTTCGCCGTCACGTGTGGAAAGAGCCATTCGCCATGCTATCGAGGTCGCATGGGACAGGGGAGACGTGGATACTCTCAACAGCATTTTCGGTTATTCCATAAACAGCAACAAGGGCAAACCAACAAATTCCGAGTTCATCGCAATGCTTTCCGATAAGCTCCGCCTCAAAAATAAGCAGTATTCATATATGCAGATAAAAATGTAAAATACAAAATAAAGAAAAAAGATAAATAAAGAATGAATTGTAAAGCCGCCGTAGGGAGTGATCCTTACGGCGGTTTTATTTTATAAGATTACCATTCAAGTTTTATAAATCTTGGGTGATAGTCTTCTGTTTTTACTGCGTTTCCGTCACGGACGTTCACATTGTATGAAATAAGTAACGAGCCGTCTTTGGAGAGATGCGGGTGCGCTTTGGCGTTGTAGGTGTAATAAGTTCCGTCTCCGTGTTCCAGCGGTTTTCTGTATTCTTCTGCGGTGTATATCTGAACGGATTCTTCGAACGGTCCGATGGGGGAATCGCTCAACGCGTACATTATTTTTTCGGATTCAACATTTTGCGTGTAGACCGCCATATATTTGCCCTCAAAAGGTCCGTCGGGAATATATGTTACGCTTAATTCGCAGGATACATTTTCTATCAAAATAGCGGAATCTTCGATATTTTCGCACCAATCTGTTCCGTTCCAATACCTAAGATTTGAAAAATCACCGATATCGTCCTTGTGTATCCTTGAAACTATCAAGTCTTTTGTGTGGAACGCATCAATGTTGTCTATGTATCCGTAGAAATATATGTATTCATCAGCATTTTCCGCATGAGCATCTGTGGTATTGTTCATTATTCCGATGCCGTACGCATATTCCTTTGCGGCTGTCTTTTTCAGTAATTGAGTGACATTTTCAGTTCTTTTAAAATCTGAAAATAGGGGTTCGCAGTCTTCGGAAATCGGTATTTCAATGATGTCTATCTGAACGGGTTTCCAGTTTTCCTGGGTGAAAGCGAGAATATAAACGGAATTGTTTAACGTAAAACAATCAAAAAGCCATTGGTTTTGACCGAAAAGATTTGTGTTTTCTTCCGTATCCATTGAGCCGTTCAGACCGTAGTAAAAGGTCATTTTTTCAGGGTCGGGGGTGTCTCCCTCAAGAACTGCGGCGCTGTGGTTCGCCCAACATGAGTTTGAAATTTTTCCGTTTTTGTTCGCAGAACCGATAATTGTATCGCTGAAAATAAAAAGTGTTTTCGTTTCGCCGTCAGCGCCTGATATTTTGTCGTTTCCGTCAAGAGAAACGGTGTAGATTCCGTCAGCGCAAAGCCAGCCGTAATCCGTCCCTGCTCTGTTGAACAGATTGGTCCAACTGCTGTCGAGGTCGCATAGGGTATGAGGCTCGTTTGGGTCGATGAAATCCATAAGTTCAGCTCCTTCCGAACATGATGTTAAAAATATTATCATAATACATAATAAAACGGTATAAAAGTACTTTTTCATGGTATATCCTCCTTCGCAGTTTAAGTATAGCATGATTTTCCTGTTTAGTCAAGATATGAACGCAAAAATTGCTGAATTCTTACGTTAGTTTATTGACTTCTGCTTAAAAATATGGTATACTGTATATTGAGATATTATAGAAAGGCGGCGACGGGCTTGAGAGGGCTTTTGAAGAGCTTTGTTTATGCTTTCAACGGCATAAAAAATGCGGTCCTGACGGAGCGAAATTTCAGAATACATATGACGGCTATATTTTTTGTGCTGTATTTTGCGGCACTTTACGGGCTGAACTCAATGCAATATGCGGTTTTGTATCTTGTGTTGGCACTTGTTCCTGCGCTTGAGCTTGTGAATACAGCTGTTGAAAAATCTGTGGACCTCAGTACAGAGGAACACAATGAATTGGCAAAGATCGCAAAGGATTCTTCTGCGGCGGCTGTTCTTGTGGCGGCTTTCGGCGCAATAGGCGTGGCTGTGGCACTGTTTTCCGATATTGAAAAGCTCAAAGTTGCACTTTCAGCGGTATTTTCTCTGCCGCATCTTCCCATTTTAATTATAGCAGTAATTTTTTGGATATATTTTATATTTTTCTTTGGTAAAAAACGTTAAAGGACGGTAAAAAAATGAAAAGCGGATTTGTTTCAATCGTAGGACGTGCAAACGTCGGCAAAAGCACACTCATGAACGCTCTTATCGGCGAGAAGATCGCCATTGTTTCAGATAAACCTCAGACCACCCGTGGAAGAGTTACGGGTATTTACAACGACGATGATGTTCAGCTCGTTTTTATTGATACCCCCGGTATCCACACACCAAAAAATAAATTGGGAGAACATATGATAAGAACTTCGGCGGAAGCATTTTCCGGTGTTGATGTGGTTCTTTTTGTTGCGGAAGCTAAAAAGCCCAGAAGTTCCGAACTCCAGATAATCGAAAAATTAAAGGGCTCAAATGTTCCCGTTATCCTTGTCCTAAATAAAGTAGACATTATTGCAAAATCAGAAGTTGCAGCTGCCATCGGTGAATATTCTCAGCTCTATCCCTTTGCGTCCATAGTTCCAGTTTCGGCTAAAAATGAAGATGGTGTTGATATCGTTCTTAAAGAACTTTTGCCTTTCATTGATGAGGGTGAGCTTCTTTATCCCACGGATATTGCTACGGATATGACTTCCCGTCAGCTTGTTGAGGAGATCGTGCGCGAAAAATTTCTCAATAATCTTTACGATGAGATCCCTCACGGTATCGCTATCGAAACGGTCGTATACCAGGATACAGAAACCACTAAGGGCGAGCCTATCTCCAACATAAACATCAACATTATTTGCGAAAAAGAACAGCATAAAGGTATGATAATCGGTAAAAAGGGTGCTATGCTCAAAAAGACGATGTCCGAAGCCCGCGCTGATATCGAAGACCTTTTAGGTCAAAAAATCTTTATGGAATGTCACGTAAAAGTCCGTGAAAATTGGCGTGATAACGAAAGTCTCATCCGTTCTTACGGTTTGAACTTTATGGAATAAAAAGGTCTACAAATGAATGATTTTAAGGTCAACGGAATAGTTCTCAGAGCAGCACCTTTCAAGGAAAGCAGCGCTGTTCTGACATTGCTTACCGCAGAACGGGGAAAAATGGCTGTGGTTGCCCAAGGGGTTCGCAAAGTCAAAAAAAGCGGACTTTATGCCCAGCCCTTTTCATATTCGGAATTTGTTCTCAGCGAAAGTAAGGGACTTCCCGTTTGCCGTTCAGCAGACCTGAAAGAAACTTTCTACGGTTTACGGGAGGATATGGACCGACTTGCCATCGGGCAGTATCTTCTTGAGACCTCTCTGCTTGTGGGAGAGGATGTGAATGACGGTGGAGATTTTCTTAAGCTTCTGTTGAATTCCCTGTACCTGCTTTCACATAAGGAAAGCGGTATTTCCCCCTTTGTGGTAAAGACTGTTTACGAATTGAAATTTGCATACTTATGCGGTTACGGTGCGGATCCTGACCTTTGTTCCGATTGCGGAAAAGAAGCTTTGTATTGGAGCTTTGAAGAAGGCTTTCTTTGCAGTGACTGTGCGGCAAGCACTTTTGCTGTCATACATCCGCTGTCACCTGCTGTGAAAAAGGCAATGAAACATATTCTTACCACAGACGGGATAGGCTCATATTCATTCAAAATGAGCGAAAAAGCTTTCGGAGATCTTTCGACCCTTTCCGAAAAATATCTGGAAGCGAAGACCGAAACACGATTCAGAGCCTTGGAGTTTATATCAAAATTAGGCTCAAATGAATAGAAAGGAAAAGAAATGCATTATAATTTTAAATCACTTGAATTTGATAAAATAAGGCAAAGACTTGCAAAGTTTGCTCTTTCCGAAGACGGCAAAAAACTTTGTGAGACCCTTGTACCATATGCAAAAATAGAAGATGCGGATCAGGCACTTGCTGAGACAGATGCCGCAGCAGTTCTCTACATTAAGTATCAGATACCTCAGTTTGAGGACTTGCGTGATGTTGTGAATTCCTGTACGCGAGCTCAGAGTGGCTCTACGCTGTCCATACGCGAACTCATGGATATCGGTCTTGTCCTTCGTGTGGCAAGAAATCTCCATGACTTTCTCGAAGAGAAACCAGAGGCTAAGGTTTTCAACGAATACTGTGAACGCCTTATGCCCAATAAGTATTTTGAAGAAAAAATACAGTCCGCATTTATCAGCGAAGATGAAGTTGCTGATACTGCATCTCCTGCGCTTCTTGAGATCAGACGCAAACAGATGCAGGCAAAAAATAAGATACGTTCTTCCCTTGAAGGTATTATTCATTCTCAGACGCATCAGAAACAGCTTCAGGATTCCATCGTAACCATCAGAAACGGCAGATATGTTATTCCCGTAAAGGCCGAGTACAGAAATGAATTCGGAGGACTTGTTCATGATGTTTCTTCAAGCGGTGCAACACTTTTTATTGAACCTGTTCAGGTTGTCCAGGCGAATAACGAACTTTCCGTGCTTGCGTCCAAAGAACAGCAGGAGATCGAAAGGATCCTTTCCGAGTTTTCCGTTGAAGCAGGTGCTTTTGCTGAAAACATTATTGAGAACTATAAAGTCTCTTTGTTCTTTGACTTTACTTTTGCAAAAGCAAGATTTGCTTATGACTTGAAGGCTTCCAGACCAAAGCTTAATCAGGATGGCATCGTAAAACTTCGTGCCGCAAGACATCCTCTTATTGACAAGGAAAAGGTCGTTCCCATTGATGTAAGTCTCGGTTCGGAATACAATGCCCTTATTATTACCGGTCCAAATACAGGCGGTAAGACAGTTACTTTGAAGACAGTAGGACTTCTTTGCCTTATGGCAAAATCAGGTCTGTTCATTCCCACAAAAGACGGTGCTTCCGTTGCATTTTTTGATAACGTTTTTGCCGATATCGGCGACGAACAGAGCATTGAGCAGAGCCTTTCCACTTTCTCCTCACATATGAAAAATATTATCGGTATTCTGGAGAAAGCTGACAATAATTCCCTTGTACTTCTTGACGAGCTTGGTTCAGGTACAGACCCTGCGGAAGGTGCGGCTCTTGCAATTTCAATTATCGAAAAACTGCTGAAGATAGGCGTCCGTCTCGTTTGTACAACACACTATGCGGAACTGAAACTGTACGCTCTCCATACTCCCAATGTCGAAAACGCTTCCTGTGAGTTTGACGTTGCAACACTTCGCCCCACATACAGACTTATTGTGGGAATTCCCGGTAAATCCAATGCTTTCGCCATTGCTTCAAAGCTCGGCATGACAGATGAGATCATTGAGAATGCAAAAGAAAACCTCAAGAGCGAAACGGTGAATGTCGAAGCCGTTCTTGCTGATCTTGAAATTAAGCGGAAGAGTATTGAACTTGATGCAGAGCGTGCCGCAGAACTCAAATATGACGCCGAAAGACGCTTGAAGAATATCGAGAATGAGATCTCCGCACGTTGGGCTGATTCCGAAAGAGATATCAAAAAACAAAAGGAAAAGGCCGCAGACCTTATCGAAAGAACAAGGCGTGAGGCTGAAAGCATGATGCGTCAGATCGAAGATCTTCGTAAGGCTAAAGATAAGGAAGAATTCCGTAAGAGCCTCAAACAGGCTCAGGCTAAAGTTGATGAAACCATTGCTTCCCTTGAAAATGAGGCTGAATTGAACAAAAAACCTGAAAAGAAACCTCTTTCGAGAGCTCTTGTCAAGGGTGATGATGTCCGTATTTACAGCCTCGGGGTTGATGCTGTTGTGCTTGAACTTCCCGATTCAAAAGGAATGGTTTACGTTCAGGCAGGCGCAATGAAAACAAAGGTCAAACTTACAGACCTTGAGCTTATCAAGAAGAAACGTACGGAATACGAATCCGTTGCCACAGTTAAGACGAACCGTGCCACAAGAAGTGTCAAGAGTGAGCTTGATATCCGAGGCATGACTGCGTTTGAAGCTGAAAGTCTTATAGAAGATTATCTCAGCGACTGTGTCACATCAGGTCTGAATACTGTCAGCATAATTCACGGTAAAGGTACGGGAGCGCTTCGTTCCGCAGTTCAGATGCAGCTTAAAAATCATCCTCTCGTCGCAGAGTACCGCCTTGGTCTCTATGGCGAAGGTGAAAACGGTGTAACTATCATAACTTTGAAAAAATAAACTATGAAAAGAGCTTTTCTTTCGACGGGCGTTTCAGCATTGGCGTTTTTGCTATGCATTGAATATGTAAATGTCCGTTATATCCCGATGTTAATATGCTTTACAGCGGCGGTTGGAATTCTTTCCGCCGCCGTCAGGTTTATTCTTGGTAGAAAAGCTCTCCGTAAAGGTCAGCCGTATCCTAAGGCGAGAAGCATCTTTGAAACTATTCTGGCTGTTTGTATTTCAATTTGTCTTTGCGGTTCTGTTTATGTTTACCATTCAAACCGATTCAATTCCGTGGCGGGGAATTATAATGGTGCGGAGGTTGAATGTAAACTTCAGATCGTTTCTGAGGAGACTTTTTCTGACAGCGGATATGGGTATTTTGAAGCTATTCCTGTTGAGGGCCTTGATACAAATGGGTATTCCGTGCGGATATTCAGCAGCGGTCTGCCCGAAGCCGAAGTTTATGATTATATCTCAGGAACATTTGAGTTTTCAGCACCGGATGAGGAATATTGGACCTGGAGTCGTTCAGAGGGAATCGTATTGTCTGCCTTTGCCAACGAAGTGACTGTTGAAACGAATCCCGACAGACCTTTCGGTTTTTATCTCGTTGAGCTCCGCAGATATATCAGAAATGCAATAACTGCGAATTTCGGGGAAGCTCATTCTTTTATAAAAGCGGTACTTTTAGGAGATCGTTCCGATTTTGAAACTGAAGAATTTGATTCCTTGCGGAGATCAGGACTTCTTCATATAACTGCTGTTTCAGGCCTTCATGTGGGTATCACTGCATCTTTTGTTCTTGCGCTGTTTTCATTTATTAAGAAGCGTTGGTTGCGTTATATTTTTGTGATCCCCATACTCTTTCTCCTTGCGGCGGTTACAGGATTTTCTCCGTCTGTTATCAGGTCTGTTTTTATGATATGCGCAGGGTATGCAGGGCACATAATGCTGCGTCGTACCGATACATTGAATCTTCTTGGCGCAATTTTGACTGTATGTCTTATTGTTTCTCCGTTTTCGGCTCATTCCGCATCTCTTTTGCTTTCCTTTTCGGCAACTGCAGGTTTGATACTGTTTTCCGATACTCTTCAAAAGGCATTCACCACTTGGTATTTCAGGGCTACAGGGAAATATATATCAAAAATTTTCAGAGGTTTAATCTCAACATTTTCAGTTTCATTAGCGTGTACTGTGTTCACAATACCTGTAAGTATGGCGCTTTTTGATACTTTTTCAGCGGCAGGACTTCTGACAAACATTCTTTGTCTGTGGCTTATAAAATACATTTTTGTATTCTCTGCTGTAACGGTCATTTTGTCGGGGATATCGTTCCTCGGACCATTCTTTACTCTTATCTCATTACTTGTAAATTGGAGCGTAAAATATATAATGAAGATCAGCGATATTTTTTCCGAAACAGTTCTTTCGGAGCTTTCTTCCCGACCGACAACGGTTATTCTTGCGGCTGTGATCGGTTACATAGTATACCTGCTCATGGGTACGCAAAAGTCAAAAAAAGAGCGCAAAAAGCGCAGTAAACAGGTTGGAAGGATCGCCGCAGCTGTTATTTCTGCCATCGTGGTCCTCATTTCCACTTCCGTGGCTCAAAAAGTTGCAACGCCCAGCGACAATAAACTTCACACGGTTTTTGTGGATGTTGGTCAGGGATTGGGTACATATGTTTCGATCAATGAAAAAGCGATTATTTTCGACTGCGGTGGTTCGAAAGACGCAGGAGAAGCCATGAATGAGGCTCTCCGTGAGGGCGGTATTCAGGAAATTGACTATGTTGTTATCTCACATCTTCATGATGACCACGCAAACGGAATCGCTGAAATATTTGCTCAATGGGATATTGACGAGGTCATCGTTCCTTATACCGAAGGCGACCCTGCTATCCTTGTTGAACTGATGATGCTTGCCGCTGAAGAGGGGGCTGAAGTTCTGACAATAAGTAAAGATATGACGAGAAATTTCGGTGATGCAAGAATTGATCTCCTGACAGAGCATCTTGATCCCGAATCTTCCGACCAGAACGAAAACAGCATTGTTTCAGTTGTCACTCTTGTGAATTACAGAGTTATGTTCACGGGTGACATTACTGCGGCAGCAGAGAAAAGGCTTGTTGATGCTTACGGTCTGACTTTAAGGTCTTCGGTTCTTACAGTACCTCATCACGGCTCAAAATATTCCTCTTCCGAAGCGTTCCTTGCCATGGTTTCCCCTGATATTTCTGTGATCTCCGTTGGCAACAACAGCTACGGACATCCTGCAGATGAAGTCCTTGAACGGCTTCTTCCTTACGGAGAGATACTTTCCACCAAGGTTCTCGGCAACATTGAGATCGTTACAGACGGCGTAGAGACCGAGGTTTTGAGCTGATTTTGAATGAAAAATATGTGGGGAACTGTTTTTTCTTTTCGCGGAAAAAGAAAAAACAGTTCCCCACACCCCTCCAAAAAAGAAAACCGAAATTGGGAAAGTATAAAAAATTGAATGTTAAAGTATATAACCTTTATCGTATTACCATTGAGTATCGTTTACTTATTCTTAATCGTAATAGTTCATTTGAGCCATTGGGTTGTCGGAGATGTCTTTATAGAGGACGTTGTAGGTGTTGACATTCCATAGGTCGTTTGCGTCAAGCTCGAAGACTCTGCCGCCGCGAATTGAGTAGCGATTGTAGCCGTTGTAGGAAAGGGCACCGTCATAGCAGAGTTTTATGCCGCAGTATTTTGCCGCAAAGTTGCAGTCGTGGTCATGACCGCAGCAGATAGTCTTTACGTCGCCGCGTTGGAGAATCGCCGCAAATAGTCCTGAATTTATGTTTCCGTTTCCGAGAGCTTCGCCACAGTAGCCTTCAAGTCCCGTTTCTACGGGATTTTTTGCTGCAAGCCAGAATTCGGGAAGAGGTACGTGGAAGTACATAAGTCCGGGGATTTTTTTGCCGTTATGTTTTTCCAGTTCAACGGAGCTGTTCCAATACCACATGACCTGTTCAAAATAAAGCGCGCCGTAATTTGTTTGGTCTGTGAAGTTTATAGGCAGTTTGCGGACATCGCTGATTTCGGGATTATTGCATCTTTCAATAAAATCGCCAAGACCGATATGGGAATCAAGTCCCCAGACATTGAAAAGGATATCTTCGCTGTCATGTGCTTTTATTGGCAAAACATAGTTTGCAACGCCGCCGATATCTTCGGGACCGCTTTTTGATACGTTCAGTTCAAAACGTTCATAAGCAATCTGCTGCATTTTGTTCGGACCTGCTTCGTGGTCATGGTTTCCGAAAACGTGCGCCCAGGGTATATTGCGTTTTTCAAAAATAACAGCCAGGTCGCAAAGAAAATCATAGACCTTATCTACCTGAGGCTTATCGCTTTCGTCTGTAATGTGATGCACAGTATCACCGCAGATCAGGATAAGGTCAGGTTTTGTGTTTTCAACAACGGCGTCTATTGCGTCAAGGGTCGCTTCGTTATGACCATGAGTGTCGGAAAACATAAGAATTTTAAATTTTCCGTCCTTGTTAAATCTAAGTGGGATCTTTGTGTAAAGATTTTCTTCGAGGTACATTGTCTGATCTCCGTTCTGTTAAGTATTGAAATATTTATCGGGGTTGTCTGTTATGTCCATATAATGAACCATATATGTGTTTATGTTCCATGGGTCTTTTTCGTCGATCTCAATTATTCTGCCGCCTCTGATAGACGAGAGACAGTAACCGTCAAATGAAAGTCCGCCGTCGAAGCAAAGGTTTATGCCGCAAACCTTTGAGGAGAATTCAATATTATGGTCGTGACCGCAAACAACTGTTTTGATGTCTCCGCGTTGGAGGATCTCCGCAAAAAGGCCGCTGTTTATGCCTGAACAACCAACGCCTTCGTTTACGTGACCTTGGAGCTCTGTTTCAACGGGGTTTGCAGGTGCAAGCCTGAATTCGGGTAGAGGAATGTGGAAGAACATCATGCCGGGAATTTTCTTTCCGCAATATTTTTCCATTTCCACAGAGCTGTTCCAATACCACATCATCTGGTCAAAACGAATGGTGTCGCTTCCGCCGATAAGCCCCATGGGATTGGGAAGTCTGCTTATTTCAGAATTATTGCAGTCTTTTGCGAATACTCCGAGAGTGTCGTGAGAATCCAATCCCCAGACATTGTATATTATTTCATCGCTGTCGTGGGCTTTGATGGGAAGAACATAGTTTGCCATACCGCTTATTTCTTCAGGCCCGCGCTTGGAAATGTTGTGTGCGAAACGCTCATATGCAGGCTGTTGCTGTGCGTTTGTAAGTCCGCAGTTCCAGTCGTGGTTTCCGAAAACATGAGCCCAAGGGATCTTCTTCTCTTCAAGGACTTCTGTCAGGTCTTTGATAAATTCGTAGATCTTTTCAAGAAGTTCCTCATCATTTTTACCTGTCATATTGTGGATCGTGTCGCCTCCGATGAGGACAAGATCTGGCTCTGCGTGTTCCACAACGGTTCTGAATGCTGCCGCAGTTCGTGGATTATGATTGTCTCTTCCGTGAACGTCCGAGACCATAAGAATCTTGAATTTTCCGTCAGAATTGAATTTCAAAGGTATCTTGGTATATAAGTTTTCTTCAAGGTATGACATTTTGATCTTCCTTTCAGTGGAATATTTTTTCATTTATTCAAACCGCAATGCGGATAATTTGCATAGTTATGAAAAGTTTTTTTAAGACGATAGAACGGTTTTATATTTGAGACTCTCCCCGTGAAGCACTCACGGGGAAAGCCGAGGTCTTATCAGTTATCAAATTGATAGTAATAGTTGTCGTACATGTAGTTAAAGTTTGGTTCGATGTTTTCGTAAACCAATTCGTTGATGGTATTTCTGTATTTTTCCATAGCTTCGGAAACGCCCACGCCATTTTTTGCCGCCGTACCGAAATCAGAGTGTACCTGTCTGCCTACGTCACTCTGCTCCCAGAATGTATAGTCGTAACGAACATTTTCCATGAGGGCGAAGTATATTTCAGTGTCAGTTTCTGTGAGGAACACGTTTGTGTTGTAGAAGTCGTAGAGTCCTGCTCTGCCGCCGAAATCTTCAAAGGGTTCAAACCAAAGAGAGAGTGTATGTGCTGCAATGGTGGGTTCTTCGCTGGCTTTTGCGATACCGATACCGTTGATTCTCTGCATATACTGTCCCCAAACACCGTAAGGAGCATCAGGACCTGCGGGGAAGGGCATCATGCCGTAGTCAAATTTTGCGTCATAAGCAACTGTACCTGTAGTAACCTGATCTGCACCTGCAAGACCTACCATTGAAAGTTCGTCCATGAAGTTATCAATGCTCTGAACTCCGCTTTCAAAGAAGATAGTATCCTTGTATTCTGTTGCCCATTCAAGAGCTTTTTCGTATACTGTAACGAAAGAATCGGGATAAGGATTTATAATATTTTCGCCAGCGTCGTTTCTTGTTACGAACTGAACATTGTTGGAGTAAAGGAGTGCGCTGAAATACTGAATGGGAACCATAGACATAGCATAGAGATAGCCGTCAGATCTTTCAACATATGCTCTGTCTAAAAATTCAGTTTCGTATGTGTCCCATGTCCATGTTTCGTTTTCCCAGAATTCATGGAAGTCTATGATACCGTTGGGGATAGTCATATCTTTGTTGTAAACAAGGATATAGCTGTCAAGGGGCTGAAATCCTGGCCAGAAACAGGGGAGAACTGCGTAGGGAACGGAGTTTATCATACCTGCTTCAAGTACATTTGCCGCACCGTATTTGTCTGTGTCGCTCAGGTCAATGTAGTCAGTGAAGTCTGTTACGGGATAAAGGAATCCAGCATTTGCAAGCATCTGCATTGCGTTCATGTAGCTGTAACTGAATGCGTCAGCTTTGACTGTTCCTGATAATGCAGCGGTCTGATAGGATGAATAGTCGTATGTGTAATTGAATACGAATTCAACATTTATCTCGTCTTTGATATCAGCAATTCTTTTAAGCATTGCTTCACCCTGCTGGGTATTCTTATCGTAGCCGAGAATACTTTTTGCTTCATCATAAGTTGAACCGCCGTCCCAGAAATACTGGAATTTGTAGCCTTCGTAGTCCACTTTAGTATCGTTTCCGTCGATAAACGGCAACAATACTGCGGGGTCACCGCTACATGCTGTTGTCAGTACCATTACGAAAAGTAACAGTATTGCTAATAGTTTTTTGATTTTCATTGTTTTTCCTCCAATGTTGTTTTTTTTGTGGGGGATATGGTCATTTTACCCCCCTGTGAGGTAAAATAAAGTTCATATATGTCAAAAATATGTAACTTTCAATAATATTACTTATTCATTGCCGTAAACTGCTTCGTAGTTGGGGATCATCCACTCTTCGATGAGTTCTGTGAGCATATCTCTGTATCTGTCCATAGCTGTGGTGATGGAGGTGTTTGCGTTGTAGAGAACATCCTGGAATCCTGATCTTACGTCTGTACCGAGACTTCCGGCAACGTTAGCATAAGTGTAGGAAGTATTTTTGGATATTTCAACGAAAATTTCTGCATCACGCTCATTCATGAAGATGTTGTCTTTGTAATATTCGAGAAGTCCTGCGTCTCCGCCGAAAGTTTCAAAGGGTTCTGCAAGTCTGTCGATTACCATTGCTGAGGCTTCTGCATTGACAGATGTAATGGGGATCATGAAACCGTAAATATGAACCATACATGAAGTCCATTCGCCGTAGGTTGCGTCGGGACCGCAGGGGAAAGGCATGAGACCGGACTCAAAATTTCCGAGGTCGTTATATGCGATATTTCCGGTTGTGAATGCTTGAGTATAAGCAAGTGCTGAAAGATTCAATCCAAGTCTGTAACTTTCAATATCTCGTGTGTCTTCAAAGTTAAGTTTATCCCTGTAATTATCCACAAGATTTTCGCCCCAAGTCATTGCGTTTATAAATGAGCTTGAGTAAGGGTTAGCAACCAGTGTTCCGTCTGACTGCTTTTCCACAAACTGTACCTGATTGGAATGAATGAGTGCTTGATACCAATTCGATTCATGGAGAAGCAGAACATCTACGGGATTACCTTCATTGTCCTGAATATTTGATTTTCCTATGAATTCATTTTCAAAGGTGTTGTAAGTCCATGTTTCGTTTTCGTAGTATTCGTGAGGGTCTGTCAATCCGTTTTCTTTAAAAAGGTCTCTGTTGTAAGCGATTACATAACCGCCCATGGGTTCAAATCCCGGCCATTGAGCAGGAATCACACCGTAAACTTCACCGTTGTACATATAAGCTTCCTGCGCAGTCAAAGGACCGAATTTGATTGTGTTTTTTAGGTCAATGTAATCGGAAAGGTCTGTGAGAGAATAGATAAGTCCACCTACGGCCAAATCGGAGGTTCCTCCTGCCGTAATAATATCGTGTGACGGTGTGCCACTCATCATTTTGATTTTGATTGCATCCATATTGACTTTATCTTCGTCAATGATCGCTTCGATTTCGCAATTCAGTTCATTTTCGATCGAGTCGATTTTCTCAATGAGAAAATCGTATTGAGGTGTTCCCCATTCGTAATATGCGTGTTCCTCTCCGCCCTTTGACCAAGCCCAGCTGATTTTTGTTCCGTTGAGATTCAAAGAATCGTAACTTTGGGGAATGAAGTCCATAAGTGTGGCAGGTTCTGCGCACGATGTTGTAAATACTGTTGCGGCAAGAGCCAGAGTTGCTAAAATTCTTTTTGTTTTCATTGTTTTTTTTCTCCAATTTTCTTTTCCGAGAGAGGTGAGTCGTTTTACCCCCCCCGCGGAGTCAAATAAAATTCACATATTTAAAGTTTATGTAACTTTCTTAAGTTTAGTTTTTATACGCTATTTCAGTTAAATGTGCAATGTCAATGCAAACATTCGGAATGAGTTTTTTCATTTCGGGATGGCAGGTGTCCACAACATATCCGTTGAATGCCTGAAGCATTGGCAAGTCGTTGAAGAAGTCGCCTACTGTGTAGATATCTTTAAGGTCAACATTTTTCAGTTCTGCGTAATGCGCAATTCCCGTAGCTTTGCTTGTACCGTATTTAACTGTGTTTATCCATTGACCGTTTGAATAGGAAGTGAGTCTTCCTTCAAATTTTCTATTGAGCAATTCAGCCAATTCTTTTGCATCATTTTCGTTTTTCAGCAGCAGGGACAGCTGATGTTCTTTGCCCTTATCCGAGGCCTCAACATTGCAGTCGTATTCGTGTTCAAACTCGTAGTCTAAGGAATAAGCGTAATCCTGATATTCCCTCTCAATTCCTCGTTCAAACCAATCCTCATAGAGAATTTTGCCTTCGCTGTCGAGGACCACTGCACCGTTGTATGCGATGGCATAGTCCAGCTTGATTCCGTGTTCTGCCAAAGTGCTTATGATCCCGGTTCCTCTGCCCGTTACGATTCCAAAATGATTACCGTTTTTCTGCCATTCGAGAACAGCATTTTTGTCTCTGTCGGTAATAATTCTGTTTCTGTAAATCGTGCCGTCAAAGTCGCTGGCAATAATTTTCATAAAATTATCATTCCCTCCTTTTAGCATGTTTTGTAAATCTGTAATTTCTAATATTATACTGAGATACAAAACATATTCTGTTTTATTTTTTCTTAAAAAGAGTATAAGAACCCATTTTTAGTTTATTATCTTTAATTATATCATACTTATGGCAATTTGTCAATAAGGTAAGTGCGCGAAAGACTTGACAATACGGAAAATATATAGTAAAATATTGGTAGTGAATTTTATTACTGAAAGGGCGAAAAAACAATGACTGAAAATCCGCAATGCCGAGACTGTCTCTATTACGAATACAACGAGTATACCGCATCTTATGAATGTACCGTTTCTCTTGATGAGGACGAATATGAGCGATATTGTGCACGCCGTTATACCTCATGTCCGTATTACCACTCAGGTGATGAGTACAAAACCGTAAGAAAACAGAATTAATATATTGAGTAGGTTTTGCGAGGGAACATTTTTGTAAAATTGTTCCCTCGCGCTCCTTCAAAAAACTTTTAGAGAAGCATTTCATGCTTCATGAGGATTATAAAAAAATAATTTCAATAGCTAACGCTGTTTAGTTTTTTTATGCGTCAGCTGTTGAGACTTTTTTATAAATCCTAAAATGTCGGTTTTCTTTTTGGGAAGGGGCATGGGGAAACCGATTTTTCTTTTTCCGTGAAAAGAAAAATCGGTTCCCCCATATAACTTTGTAATTAAATTTTTTACTTATTGATTTCCGCCATTATCTGAGCTTCAATAGAATCGAGAGCTTCAGCTATAGTAGATGTTCCGTTTATAATTCGTGAAAATGCTCTGTTCAAATTGTCGTAACAAAAGCTACCCATTTGAACTGAATAGTCATAACCCATATTTTCAATGATGAAATTAAAGTTTTCAAAGCATTTATCGTTATTATTTTCTGTGAAAATAAGATTTTTAACGTAGTCTTTCCAACCTTCTTCAGCAGAATCTTCAAGTGGCTCAAAAATGTAATTTACGATATGTGCAATGTATTCTGATTCAATATCTGAAATATCCGAAATGTAATTGAGTCTTCTGCTTCTGTATACGAAAGCTCCCACATCTGTTTCTGTGCCTTGAGGTCCTGTAGGAAATGTGATAAAGCCGTAATCGTTTAATGCTGACGGAGCAAAGTCAACGCTTGTTTCGTCATTTGGGTTAAAAACAGTTCCGTAATATGATGGACCTACATGGTATGGAGCGATTTGCTGCTTTGTGAAATCTGTGCAACCGCCACCAGTCCAAAGCTTTTCAGATTTGAGGCCTTTAAGCCAATCTAATGCCTGAACAGATTTTTCCGAAGTCAAACCGTAAGTATATCCTGTTTCGGAATCTCCCTCGATTATTTTGCCTCCGTTTGAAAGGATTGCGGCTTTCGCCATTTGATCGTCGCCTGCAATAACTCCGTAATACTGAGTTTCATTTTCCGTAACAGAATATGTTTTCAGCTCAGATTCAAAATTATTCCAATTCCAATCTCCACTTTCCTGGAGTTCGTAAGGATGGGTACCTCCGAATTTTGCGATGAGTTCTGCATTAAAAAGCACAGCTCCTTCAAACTGCGGAATAAATTCCCAATGCCAAGGATAGAAACCGTACTGCTCTCCGTCGAAATTACCGTATTGAATGAAGTTTGTAGCTCCCCATTTCATATTGCTGGTATCAATTGCGCTGAGTTGATTAAGTGATGCGAGAACATTTGATTTGTAAAGGTCGTAAGCAACTGCTGCAGTTGTGTCGAACATCTCCGGAATGTCCTCTCCTGTAATTAATAACTTTGTTACATCATCTTCGGTCATTTCCAGCATTTCAAATTCTGCGTTGTATATTTGTTCTATGCTGTGGAATCTTTCCATCATTCGTTCAACGGAATCCGTAGGCAACGCTTCATCGGGAAATGCGTACCATTCTGAGTGCCAGGATGAAGCAAAAGAAAATGTTTTTCCTTCAAGATCAATTTCTCCGCTGTCATTTGAGTCAATAAATGCCAAAAGTTCAGCAGGTTCACCTGCGCAACTTACTGTAAGCGCCATTATTACAACGATAAAAAGCGCTGAAATTCTTTTAAACATAGAAATTCTCCTTTTAGAGGTTTTTCTTTATATTATAACATATAAAATCAGCTCTGTCTATCCTCCCCGTATATGAATTTTTTGTGACATTTTCGGGGCGCACGAGGTAAGAAGTAATAGGGAAGAGGTAATAAGTTTGAATAATTGTATCGGCGTCGGCTGTTAAGATTCTTTTATAATTCTGCTCAATATCGGTTCCCCCGTTATCAAGTGGATCGGTTTATGAAGGCTGTGTGTTTTCTTGCTCGATGGATTCGGGGGTTATGGGACGGTTTTCCACCTCGTTATCATCCTCGCGTACGATCAGAACTGCGCAGTATGCGGGCAGATCAATGGTGACTTCATTACCGCAGCCACTTTTAATGTTGCCGAAGTTGGGGTAGTATACGGTGTATGCGCCGTCGTAGCCGTCTGTGAATGTCAGTGATACCTTGTTGTCCACAGAGGATGAGTTTGCCACGTAGGAAATATCGTGGTCGGCATCGATAAATTCACCATAAAGCACCGTCTTGGAGGTCGATCCCTTCGCATCGGTCAGCTTCATGGTACGGGTTGCCAGATTGGAGATGCTGGCGCCAGCGGTAGTCGGCGAATAATTGTCGCAATCCGCAAGAGCTGCCATAGCGGCACTGACACTCTCGTTTCCGTCCGTCTCAATTGCCTTGTATTCTTCGTAGCTTGTGCCCACAAATACTACCGTGCCGCCCGCAGCCTTAAATGTTGCCAGTTTTTCTGCAGCGGGAACGGAGATATACTGACCGTAAGCCAGCACTAATGTGCGGTAAGAGCCGTTTCCGATGATCAATCTGCCGTCAGCGGTTACGGTTGCGGCACAAATGCTCTGATCATCTATGATCGTGTAAAGTACCTGTCTTTGCAAGAGATCCAAGCAGAGATCTGTGTAGTTTTTGTTGAGAAGGACTGCTTCCGTACTCTTGCCGAATGCGGAAGAGTGCACATCGTCAGCATTGTGCAATGCCTGTACGGTTGCAATGGGGTAGAAGACTGCAACGTCGCCAGCCTCAATCGTACCGTCCAGCAAGGTGTTGAGTCTACCTACGTAGGTGTTGAGTGACGTGATTTGATCCAGGGTATAATCCTTTTGAGGGTTGATAACGTTATAAATAGTAGTGCCGAACAGGCGGGTTAGCGTCACTCCACCGATCGATGCGCCCATTTTGTCATTGTTAAAGTCGTCGGTGGGTACTGCGGCGGGGTTGTATTCAATCATCACGTCGGTTTTGCCCGCGTTACGAGCGGCACTTACCACAAAGCGAATGCCGAGGTGGTTACCGATAAAGCTCTCGGAGAGCAGCTGGTTAGGGTGTACCCACAGAATATCCACACCGGGAATCGCCATACCTCCGATGATCTGCATGAAGTCACCGCCGTAGGTTTCCACATGGTCGTTCATGTTCTCTTCAAACAGCAGGTGTCCCGAGGATGCCGTACCGTTTTGCGCACACCAAGCCTCTATCTGGTCAATATAAGCCTCCTTGAACAAAGATGCTACCAAGGAGTAGTAGTGGATACGCATACGCTGTGCCTGCTCGGTTTTGCCCTCAAACAACAAGGGCAGCTCAAGCGCATAACCATACGTTTCCTTGAACTTTTGATCCAGCCCCTCGGTCCATACGATGTAATTTTCCTGGTCGCGATTACCCTGGCTGGGTTCGTCGGTGAAGAAAGCATCCACCATGGAGAAATCCTCGCCGAAGCTGTCCTTGTAGTGCTGATGCGTCAGCTCTATAAAGCGTGCGACAGAGTCCTTGCGCAGAGTGTCCACGTGGTAAAGGGTGTTGAAATTGGTTCTGTCCTGCTCGTGGGTGTCGTTGTAGCGTAGCACGTAAAGGTCGAGAATGCACTCGCCGCTGATCTCACTTGTCAAATCAAATGTAAGGGAAGCGCCGTCGCTGTCCAGCGTCCACGTCTTGTCTGCCGTCTTAACGGTTGCCAGCTTGAGTGCGATATCGTAATTACGCAGGGAGAATGAGCCCTTTGCCTTGTCTAAAACGAGCTGAATGTGCTCAATGCCTGTCGCACGCCAGCCCTCGTTGGTATCCAGTACCTGACCGTAAGCCGAGCCGCTGGGCCACTGGTATTCGTCGTAAATCCAAAGGGTCATATCCTTTTCCTTGCCGTACAGGTAAGTATCGCGCAAGAGGGTAAATTCATTTTCGTCCTTGAGGTATTGCTGATTAAAGTTGATGTTGGAAACGATACCGCCGTATCCCTGCATCAAAAAGGTGTCGATTTGTTCCTTGTAGGCCGAATTAAAGCCGTAAGTCAGCCAGTTCATACGGTACTTGTTTGCGGGGGTGTAGTAATCGTTGTCTTTCCAGAATTGGCTGTAATCATCGTCAATAAATGCCAAAAGTTCAGCATGTTCACCTGCGCAACTTACTGTAAGCGCCATTATTAAAACAATAAAAAGCGCTGAAATTCTTTTAAACATAGAAATTCTCCTTTTAGAGGTTTTTCTTTATATTATAACATATAAAATCAGCTCTGTCTACCCTCCCCGTATATGAATTTTTTGTGACATTTTCGGGGCGCACGAGGTAAGAAGTAATAGGGAAGAGGTAATAAGTTTGAATAATTGTATCGGCGTCAGCTGTTGAGACTTTTTTATAAATCCTAAAATGTCGGTTTTCTTTTTGGGAAGGGGCATGGGGAAACCGATTTTTCTTTTTCTGTGAAAAGAAAAATCGGTTCCCCCATATAAAAAATCATTATTATTACAACTTAACAACAGCAACAACAAGGTCTCTTCTTTCGCCTTCTTCGGACTCATAGAAAAGAACAGCCTGTTTTCTTACTGGGTCATAGTTTACGTCGCTGTAACCGCCCCATTTTTCGTACATAAGTTTATCTTCCCATGTTTTTCCGAAGTCATGGCTTCTCTTGAGGGTAAGATTCTGTCTGCCGTCTTGAGATTCACAGTTTGTAAAGAGTATCTCCCTGTCATAACTGCACATACCTGCGGCACAGATGGGGTCGATAAGCTCTTCCTGATATTCGGGTTTTGTCCATCTCCAAGAACCGTTGATACTCTTTGCTGTTGCGCGGTGTTTGATGTTTGTGCCGTTTCTGATATTGATAAGCACATCACCTGTGGGAAGCTCACAGACACAAGCTTCGTTGGGGTCTTTAACTGTGAAATGGTTGATAAGTTCGCCAAGTCTCCATGTTTTACCGCCGTCGTTACTTGTGATCGTGGAAGTGCAGGAGGGGGCGTGAGCATGAACGTCTTCGGGATTATATGCGATCCATACAGGAACTACAAGTCTTCCCCAATGGAGTTTTATTCCGTGACCGGGGCCTGCGGCAATAACTGTGCGGGGGATAACTTCACGGTGTTCGTGCATATCGAAAGCGTATGTTATATCTTCGGGTTCAGACCATGTTTCACCCTCATCGGTGCTGTATCTGTAGTAACATCTTGTGTAGTCTCTCATGCAGATAAAATGGATCTTGTCGCCGTCGGGGATCATTACGGGGTTATTGGAAGTGTAGTGGTTCTCGCCGTCAAAGATGATCTTTCTGTCGGACCATGTCAAGCCGCCGTCTTCGCTCTTTCTCATCATGATATCAATTATGGAGTTGTCGTTGCCGTGGCGTGCTTCATAGTAGATGATAATATTTCCTTTATCTGTTACGATAACGCCGGGAATACGGTAGTTTTTATAGCCGTTTTCGAGTCTTTTTTCAATTATCGTCTTATGTAAAATTTCCATATACGCTGAACCTCTTTCCAATTACTGAAGGTAAAATTTCTCTATACTAAGTATACAACAAAATTCATTTTTTGTCAATAGGGTAAGCGTGATTTTTTTATGCGGGAAAACCATTTTTTGTAAAAATAGGTTTTCCCGCAATAAATAAAGTCAATATAGTGATAATATGGATTTATTGGCGGATAAGTTCAAATGAAATATTATTTATGTCACCGTTATGAGGCACGGTTACTTTAATTATTTGCGCTGTGAGCTTATCAAAATTAACACCTAAAGATTCCAAGTCTGACACAAATGTGGAAATAGCTTCGTTTCGGCTTTCAAAAATACTTCCGTAGTTTGGTGCTCCGTTGATCGGATAATAAACATCTTCTTTAATATCTTCAAATACCAAATGAGAGTTCTCTGAATATTCACCCATAAACCAGTTAGAAAACTCTGTAACAGTTCCTTTTTTATAGAATACTGAAAAATCTATGTCTTCGTCTTCATATTGGCTCTGCAATTCAGTATACATTTTTTCGGACATCAAATACGGTGCAACTTCATCTTTGTTGATTCCGTAGAAGAATGAAATATCAAAAAATATAACATATATTTCTGTTTCAGAACCGTTTTCCCGAATGTAAATACATTTTTCGTATTCTTCGGTAAGAGGGTTATACCAATACAGATTGAATTTTCCGTGTGCTTCACTGTGTACATATTCAGGAATGTTATACTCTATCCATTCAGTCCATTCTGGAGTAGCGTGGATCTTGTATTTTTCAAGTGTATATGCAAAATTTGAAGTGTCGCCCAAATATGTGTCTTCAGAATTCATATCATTGAAAATTGAAGAATAATGATATTGGTTATCGGGATATAATTCCTTATTGCAGAGTAATGATTCCAAGCATATCCCTAAATAACGTAATTTATCAGCTCTGACGAGTTCAGTGTATGCTTCTGCTGCAACATATACAAAATCGTCTCCACAGGGAATTTCATAAACTTCATCATCTAACTGCTTTATTCCGTCTGTTTCTGAAATAAATTTTGTAACTTCTATGGCTGTATAATCTTTGTGGGTTCCATTGCTGCATGAAGACAGTAATAAGCAGAATAAGGCTAAAAAGATAAATGATTTTCTCATGTGGCAGGCTCCTATATATTTACTGTATGTATTATAACATATTTCAGACCATACGTCAATCTTTGTGAGTATGAAATTTCTATAATTACTTAAATTATTGTTTTTAAAACAGTTCCAATTCGGTTTTCTTTTTTTGAAGGGGTAAAGGGGAAACTTTTTTCTTTTTCCGCGAAAAGAAAAAAGTTTCCCCTTAAAATCCCCCATATTATTTATTGACTTTAGCCATTTTTGTTGTCTGTCGATGTGCCATAACGAGATTGTAGTAGATGCCTTTGTTTTTCAGAAGTTCTTCGTGAGTTCCGAATTCCGCAAGTTCACCTTTTTCGAGAACGATCAGCCTGTCCGCATTTCTCAGAGTTGAGAGTCTGTGGGCAATGGCAATGGTCGTTCTGCCTTTTGTCAGACGCTGGAGAGCTTCCTGAATCTTTCTTTCCGTTTCCGTGTCAAGGCTCGCTGTAGCCTCGTCAAGAATAAGTATCTTCGGGTCACGGAGTACGGCTCTGGCAATGGCAATTCGCTGTCTCTCGCCGCCTGAGAGACTGTAACCGTGTTCACCTACAACGGTGTTATACGCATCAGGTAGCTTGATTATGAAGTCATGCGCGTTGGCTATCTTCGCCGCCGCAAATACGTCTTCGGGAGGCGCATCTGGTCTTGCGTAAAGAATGTTTTCGTAGATCGAACCTGCAAAGAGGAAAGTCTCCTGGAAAACTATACCGATGCTCGTGTTCAGGGTCTGCTTTTCGATGTCACGAATGTCTGTACCGTCGATCATAAGCGAACCGCTGTTTACGTCGTAAAGTCTCATTACAAGGTTTATAAAGGTGGATTTACCAACACCCGAATGACCTACGATGCCGACCATTTCACCCTGATTGATCTTGAGTGAAATGTTTTTCAGAACGGGTTCATAGCTCTTGTAACCGAAAGTAACATTTTTGAATTCGATATCACCGTGAATTACAGGAGAAACAACATTTTCATGGTCCTTGATGTCAGGTTCTTCGTCGAGAATTTCAGTCAGTTTCGCCATACTTGTTACTGCATTTGCAAGAGAACGGGGAAGATTGGTCATCCAACGGAGAGGTCCGTAGATGTAACCCGTGTAACTGATTATCTGTGTGAGTTCACCGACCGTCATGGGAGGACCTACAAAGGATTCTCCGAGAACTGCCCATGCGCCGAAGTAAAGCACGAGGAATTCACCGAGACCTACAACGAAACCGAGTATTGGGAAGAGAATTGCCCAGATCTCTTCGTTCTGAGCAGAGATCTCTGCCTGTTTTTCAGCTGCATAATCGTATTTTTTGATCTCTTTTTCTTCTGTGCCGAAGACTTTTACGACTCTGATACCTTTGATGATATCATGAAGAATACCGTTTGCACGTGAACCGAGTATCCACTGTCTTTCATATTTTCTGTGGATGAATTTCCAGAAACGTGATATCGCAAACATTGTAATGGGAACGGGGAGGAATACGAAAAGCGCAAGTATGGGACGTGTAACGATAAAATATACCGAAACACAGATAAAAATTACGCCTACTTCGATGATCTGAGCTGTTTCCGCTTTAAGGAAATCGGAAATTACCGAAGTGTCTTCCGTTACTCTTTTTATGAGGTCGCCCGTGGTTCTTCTTGAGATCGAAGACATTGAAAGGAACTGTATTTTTTCGTACATTTTTGTACGCAGTTCGTTCATGAAAGAGGTCCCAGCCTTGTTTCTCAGTCGTGCCGCAAAAATATTTACAACACGTATCAAAACGTATATGGCAAACATTGCCAATACGAGTCCTACAATGGCGAGATAGGGATTTGCTTCACCCCAGGGAGCCTGTCCCTCGGAAGCAGGGAAGAGGTAGTCGTCCACAAGTATCCTGTTGATCACGGGAATCATAAGGTTTGCCATATTGCAAACAAGCACAAGTAGTCCCGCAAGCAGGAAAGAGGGTATGTAGCGTTTACCCAATACGATGAATTTTTTTACGATAGAACCTTTGTCTGCGCAGTTTATGCAGAACTGCGTGTTTGCAACGAAAGGTTTTCCGCATTTCGGGCAATGAGAGTGTTCTTCTTTCATCTCCGTCATTTCGCCCGTTTCGAGGTAATAGTTTATAACTTTTATGAATTCCGACAGGGGTTTTACGCAGCTCTGTGTCATTCTGCAAAGTCTGACAGAGGGACCGTCCTTGAAATCTGCTTCAAGGGTTGCGCATCCGATGTTGGAAACAATGGAAAGTCTCTTCAGGGAATCCACTTCGCAGGAGAAATTCGGTGTTTCGCCTTCTTTTCCCACTTCCATGTAATAAATTCCGTTTCTACGGATCAATGTGGTTTTTCCCGTACAGATATTTCCGTTTTCGTCGATGTCGTATTCGGATCTGCAAAGAATTTCATCCGTTACGACTGTATCTTTTTCGGACAAAGTATCATCTCCTTTTTTGAGAAGTACAGATCATGATCACACCAGGAAGGCTTCGATCTTTTTGCGGCTCTGAATATCAAAACTGTCAAAGTCGTCAATAAGATATCTGTTTCCGTCAATGTCTCTTATCTGAACTGCGCCGCGTTTTTCGGGGTTTACGTATCTGATATTTCTTGAAGCGTCTCTGAGGGCAAATTCTCTTTTGCCTGCATTTGTGATAACTTCATAATATTGATAACCCATTCTGTCCTTTACAGACAGTATTTTTGTGATAGACGGGCAATAGTAAAGTTTTGTTAGTTCAGCACGAATATTTGCTTCATTTGCTTCGCTGAGATGTTTTATATCGCGGAGAATTCCGATCTCGTTACCGTCTTTATCTATAATACATATGTATTCGTCGGGAGCTTTATAGGGCAAAGCTCTGCATATCTTTACACGTTCATATTCTTTATCTTCGTATTTCAAGGAAAGATATCCGCCTTCAGTGGGTGTGAACACGCATTTAGAAGCGTCAAGCATCGTCATTTCCGCAAGTGTTTGAAGTTCGCTCATTAAATTCAGTCCTTTCGGATTTATTCAGCCGTACCGATATGTTTTACGGCATCAAATTGAAGTTTGTAAAGGTTGTAGTATTCGCCTTTCTTTCTGATAAGCTCGTCATGGGTGCCGTATTCAACCATTTCGCCTCTGTTGATTACTGCAAGTACGTCAGCGTCTCGGAGAGTAGAAAGTCTGTGGGCGATGGCGATCGTGGTTCTGCCTGCTTTCAGATTTGTAAGCGAATCTTGAATTCGTCTTTCCGTTTCAGTATCCATTGAGGCTGTAGCTTCGTCGAGAATAAGTATCTTAGGATTCTGAATGATCGTTCTGGCAATGGAAATTCTCTGTTTTTCTCCGCCTGAAAGGTCTTGTCCACCTGCACCTACACGTGTTTCGTAGCCGTCAGGTAATTTCATAATGAAATCATGGGCGGATGCTGCCTTAGCAGCTGCAATAACTTCGTCCATTGTAGCCTCAGGTTTTGCGTAACGGATATTATCTGCTATTGTGCCGATAAACAGATATATTTCCTGAGAAACTATACCGATGTTTCGTCTCATATCTTTCGTTGCGATATCTTTTACGTTTACTCCGTCAATGGAAATACTGCCGTCAACAACATCGTAAAGTCTCGCCATAAGGTTCACGATGGTACTCTTGCCTGCGCCTGTTTTACCGACGATTCCGACCATATGACCTGCTTCAACGGAAAGACTGAGGTTTTTGATAATTGGTCTGCCGGGTTCGTATTCGAAATTTACATTTTCCATTACGATATTGCCCTGCATTTCTTCCATATGTACGGGATCATCAGCTTCGGCAACATCAGGATGGGAGTCAATAATTTCAAAAACTCTCTGCGCAGAGTCCACGCATCTTGCCCACCAGTTTGAAAAACCTGAAAGGAAGTCCATCGGACCGTAGAGCATGTTCATATATGCTGTGAAAGTCATCAGCTTACCGAATGTCATGTCTGCATAACCTGAAACGATCATACAGCCGCCGAGGGCGAGGACGAGGAGGTTTGTGATTATTGTGATGAATCCCAAAAGAGGGAATACTGTCGCTTGAGTATTACTCAGTTTCAGATCCGCATTTCTTGCATTCATGCTGTATTTTGCAAAACGGTCACTCTCTTCGCGTTCCTTTGCGAATGCTTTGATAACACGCTGACCGCCCATTGAGTCACTGATGTGTGAGGAAAGAACTGCCTGGTTGACCCATCTGTTATGGTGCAGTCTTCTGAATGATTTGTGTATAAATCTGAAAAGGAACAGCAGGATGGGGACCATTACCGTTACGATTATTGCAAGTATCGGATTCATTACAAGCATTATAATGAGTACACCGATAAATGTGAGTACGTTAATTATAAAGAACGGTACGCCATCAACGAAGAACCAATAGATATTTCTCGTGTCGCTGTTTACACGTTCCATCAGCTGACCTGTCTGTTTGTTTGTGTAGAACCCTACGGAAAGTCTCTGCATTGCCGTGAATATCTTCATTTTCAGGTCGTAAACAACATACGGGATAAGCCCGCCTGATATGTAGCCCTGCCAGATATTCAGTCCAAGTCCCACAAGTCGTGCGGCTATAATGACAAGCATTACAAGACCGACTTCACCGTAAAGGTTATCGTCAACTCCCGGTGTCAGGACGTTATCGTAAAGCAGTTTTGTTCCGAGATACGGAGACAGTACCGAAAATCCTGTACTGAGTATTAAAACGACGAAAAATACAACAAGCTTGTTCATGTAGAACTTGAAAAATCCCAGCAGTCTGCTGAAAATAGACATTTTGTTCATACATTTCGGGCAAACTTTTCTTGCGGGATTCGGGTATCTTGTTCCGCATTTGGGACAGAAAAGTTCCTCTTCCTCACTTGCTTTCACGTCGAAGGGTTTGCCGTCTTTCATGTCTGAAAAATGCTTTACAAACCGTTCCGTTTTACCTGCTACACCCAATGAGAATTTCGCTATCTCTTCGGGGACTTTTGATTCGTCATTATAGTGGACCATAAGTCTTGCAGTATCAATAAAACGCTCAGTTTCAAGCTTTTTGATGGTTGATATGTCAAATCTTTCCAAGGTTTTGCGTTCATAAACGCACTGTAATTTTTTTGGACCTTTCTTTTCGCCGACAACGTCATAGCCCGTCATTACATAGAGTATTTCTTTGTCGAAAAACATCCAGCAGTCAGCGAATTTCCCGTCAGATGTCATATCGCTGTAAACATAAGCCACTATATCGGAAACATTTACGCCGATATTTTCTATCTCTTTGCGGACGTGTTCGGGAATCTTTGAAAGGTATTCCGAAAGCGTTTCTGCCATATGCAGACCTCCTTTGCATGGAAAAATATAGTAAAATCAAGATTTATGCGCCGAGGACACAGGATTTCGGTCACAAAAGGGCATAATGCCTCTATAATCTTTATTATAATGATTATCGAAAGTCGAAACGCTAAACCGTTTCGACAAGCCGATAAAATCGGCTTTTGTTAATTCAAATTGATAACAATTTGAATTAAC
>SVMT01000055.1 GCA_015067305.1 Oscillospiraceae bacterium
TTATTTATAAGTGCTCTTGCGATCGCTACACGTTGCTGTTCCCCTCCTGATAATTGAGACGGAAAATGACTGAGGCGTTTGGAAATATTCAATGTCTCTGCGATATCTTCAAAGTATGATTTGTCAAAACTGTTTTTATCAAACAAAGAGGGGAGGATTATATTTTCTTTTGCAGTAAGAAACGGAAGAAGATCGAATTTCTGAAATATAAAACCGATGTTTTTTCGCTTTATCTCGGCAGAACTACCGGACGATAATTTATAAATATCTTTTCCGTTCACAATGACTGTTCCGTTTGTTGGACGGAGCATTCCTCCGCACATTTTCAGCAGGGTGGTTTTTCCCGAGCCTGAACTTCCCATAAGAGCCGCAAATTCACCCTCTTTAATGTGAATATTGCATTTCTTAACGGCAAGAATCTCTTCATCTCCCTGAAAATATGTTTTACTTAAATCATTGGTTTTCAGCATAAGAATTAACCTCCGTATCTTTTATTTCTGAAATTGATGATACTGTCACAGAGACAATGTTTATCACCAAACAAAAGGCAACAGTAAATACAAATATGGGGACGGGATATTTCCATAAAGTTTCAGCGGAAAATACATTAGTAGCCCTGAACATGTTAAAAACAGATCGCAGCATAAATGTATTTATTATACTTACAAGCGCTGATTCAGATACAGTATAAAGGAAAGTTTCCCAAACTGCAATTTTTAAAAATTCCGATTTCGGAACGCCGATGTTCAGCATTATACGCAGTTCTTTGTTTCTTGAAATTATCCGGGATCTGCCTAAAGATGCGACACCGATAAAGACAAGGATCATCAAAACGACGGAAATTGAATTGATAAATCCGTAAATTCTTTGCGTGAAAACACGGTCTTCATTATATCCGTCAAATTGGTTTGCAATTATAAGTTGTTCGTCCCCGTATTCGGATGTGTTGAAAATATGATAAAGATTTCGTTCTACATCAACACTTTTTTCAGGTTCACAATGGATATAAAGCTTTTTATATCTATCATATCCCGTTATTTGTTTGTATGTTTCATAACCGACATACAGCGGAAAAGAGATATATCCGTTATATACGTCCCCTGATGAGGATCTGATCACCGCACCTACGGTAAGGGCGGTTCTTTTTTCATCAACAGGTGTATATGATGACTCCGAGCTGTTGAATTCGCAGTTTCGGATAATAATTTCATCTCCTACATGATAACAGTTTTTACCGTTTTCTGTCCAGAAATTATCTACAACGGCTACGACCCCAACATTTTCCGAGGAGAATATTTTATCCAAATTGCCCTCAACAACTGTCCCACCGTAAGAATCAACCGTATTCTCCAGCTGTTCTGTATATATCAGATCTGCTCTGAGGTAATTTGTGATCCTGCTGTTTGCAAATAAATGTGAAATATCTTTGTTGTCAAGTTCCTGCATCAGAAACTCTGTTTGATCTATATTCATAATGAATTCCGAATAATAGGAAGTTTCCGCAAATGCATTTCTGATAAAAGGCGTAGAACGGACTTTATCAAGTTGACTGCCTGATATTCCTGCCGATCTGCCGTTTGCATAAACGGTAATAAACGAATTATTTTCGCTCAGCTGGGAATTTCTTGTTTCTATATTCATACTGCAAATTGATGCAGTGTAAAAAAAGACGGAAAGACAGCAAACGCTCAATGAAACAGTTATTGTCATCAGAACATTATCTTTCAGGTTTATGGTCAGGTTTTTTCGGAAATATCTCAGCCAAAAGCTTTTGTTTTCTTCAAGCTGTACGGAAGTTCTTATCAAACGGTCGATCTGCCTGTTATCTTTTTTGATAATAATCGCTGAAACTAAAGTTGTAGCAGTTGTTAAAACAAAGGGCAATAAAACAGAAATAACAACCGACTTTGCTGAAATATAGAAATCATAAGGGGTTTCTGCGATTTTTGTCAGGGAAAAAACTGTCAGAGCCGATAAACATAATGCGATGGGAACGCACAATACACATATGAAAAGATTTTTGATGATAGATATCTGAATGAAATTTTTATCCGTTGCGCCGAGATCTTTTATGACAGAAAATGCTTGAACTTCCTCTTTTATGGTAACGGTCTGTGTACAAATTACCATTACAGATGCCGCAATTATTGCAACCAAAAATATAAAATATACAGAGCTTCCCGAAGTCCCCGACAAAATTGAATTGTATGTAGTGTACTGACCGAGTTTTATTCCTGAAAGTTCGTTTTCGTGTTCAAAAATAAAGCGTTCAATTTCTGAGTATAATGAAGCACCGTTATTTCCCGTATCTGTTTGAATATAAGTTAAACTGAATAACTGTAAATCGGAACTGATATCTAAACTTTCTTCACCTATAAAAGCTAAAGGAAGATCGTCAATAAACGGGCAGTTCTCCCCGTTATAAATGCCACTGACCTTAAAGGTATGAAAAGTGGAACTTTCATCTGAAAATGTGATTTTAACTTCAACAGGATCACCGATTTCAGGATTCCCTAAATAAGTCAGATCAAGTTTGTTTATCAGTATCTCTCCTTTTTCGGGGAGATCCCCTTCAATCATTACCGCATTTTTATGGATCTGTTCCTGTATGATACTATTATCGGTTGTGAGATGAAGGTTCGGAGAAATACTTCCTGTTATTTCAGTCTGAGATATTTTTTCGATTTTGTTTTTGTGGTTCAAGAGCAAGTCTTGCACCGTAGATGTTTTGCCGAAGAGATATAGATTATAGCCACAGCTTTCAGATTTCGCATCATTAAGAATAGTAAAATCTATACTGTCTACAGTGAAAAAACAAATTGATATCATTGTAGCTGCCAAAACCAATGATATCCAGACAGCAAAAGATTTTTTCTTGTTATGAGTTAAAAACCTGTACGCATAAATAATACTTGCTTTCATCTATATCTCTCCTTTAATAATATTGTGTTTTCTAATCTTAAATTATCTCACTTATATCCATATAAGAGAACATCTGGTCGGCGTTGTCCCAGAGGTAGGTCTTGTTTTGAAGGCTGCATTCGATGAAGTCGAAGAATCTGCAGAAGTCGTTGAATGTGTGTGCGTGGGGTCCGTAACGGCATGAAAGTACGATATTGTCTTCTGCGCCAAGGAATTTGAAGATCTCTTTTGCGGCTTTGTGGGTGATGTATGCGCCTCTTGGATTAGCCCATATATCATCTACGCTTATTGATTCAAAAAGGTATCTGGGGGCTACAGCGGCTTTCATGAAGTGCATATCAAAGGGAAGATCGTTTTCTCTGCCAATGTATTCGGCGATGTCCTTTCCGTCATTTCCCAGCCAATAAGGTACAGGCCCCAGCATATCAACAAGGTTTTCACAGCGTGGGTCACCGAAATTTGTGTCTTTGACCTCTTCGGGGTCGAATGTCTCTTCGTAACGGAAGCATCCCGAACCTGCAAATCCTGAACAGCTTGACTGTACGAATTTGATCCTTTCGTCAGTTGCCGCAGCCCACAAGTGGTTTTACCGCCTCTTGAATGTCCTGCAACGGCTACGTTTTCGGTGTTTATTCCCAGTATTTCAAGAGCGTCAACGCAACGCTGATAGCCCCACGCCCATGCGGCAATGGCGCTGAATTTCAGCTCAGGGTAGATAAGGTAAAGACCGTGGTTTCTGTCGATTTTGTAGTTGTCTCCTGCCAAAGCGCAGCGGTTGAACTTAACAACGGTGAAACCTCTTCCGTGTGCCTCTTTTATGACTTCATCGTTGCAATATGCGTAAGGATCGCCGCAGATCAGTACGGGACCTGAACTCTTTTCAGGCATTCTTATCTGCATTTCAAATGATAGCGTCTTTTCTTTTGTTCCTGCATAGATTATGTAGTTACCCGCGCAAGTCTGGCTGACTTTTATTACTTCCGGTTTGGGTGGCATTCCGCCACAAAGCAGGGGAAGCGTTTTTTCAAGGAGAAAGTTACGCTGATCAGCCCAATCCTTTGTATCTGTCATTTTGCTTCCATCACGTTTTTCAAAGGCGTTGGGAAGTTTTCCGAATATTTTATCGTGTGATGTATTTTTGTACATGGTAGCACCTCTTATTTATGAAAATAACGGCGAAACAAAAGTCTCGCCGTTTTTCGTTAAAGAAATTATTCTTCGTCAGCTTTTGCTTCTTCAGCAGGAGCTTCTTCTGCGCAACATTCTTCGCAGCAACATTCGGAAGCTTCTTCTTCGCAACCGCAGCAACAACCGCATTCTTCGTGTTCAACAGCGAGGTAATCGGGTTCGCAGTCACATTCTTCATCGCAGCAGCAATCGTCGTCGCATTCTTCGCAATCGCAGCAGTTGTATTCTTCAAGCTCTTTGAGCTCTTTCATGTATTTAACAGCTTTGTATGCTGCATATGCTGCACCTGCAAGTGCGAGACCTGTTGCCATACCGAGAACAAATTCAGTTTTCTTTCCCATTGTAAACGTTCCTTTCTTAACTTTATGATTGAAATTATTTATCAATATTATTTGATAAGAATATTATACCTTGAAATCTTTTGCTTGTCAACCCGTTTTATAAAAAGTGCTAATTATTTTAATTTTGTCATACAATTGCGTTCAGCTTTTTTATCATATCTGCGAGTTTGCCCTCTTCAAAGGGGAGTTTGAATCCTGCACCTTTTACAAGGTCAACAAATGTTTTGGAACCGCCTGCTTTGAGGAAGTTGTCGTAATTTTCAAAAGCTTCGGCGTAGTTTTCCTGAGACTGGATAAGGAAGTCGAAAGCAATGGTCTGCGCAAGACAGTAGTCGATGTAGTAGAAAGGTCTTTCGTAGATGTGGCTCTGATACTGCCATCTTCCGCCTTCTTCCATGTAAGTGATGCCTTCATTTGAAAGATACGGTCTGAAAGTGCCTTCAAGCTCAAGCCACAGCTGTTTTCTTTCTGCGGGTGTCATTTCGGGGTTTTCGTAAACTTTCTGCTGGAAATAATCTACCATTGTACCGTAGGGTAGGAAAGTGATAGCGTTCAGTAAGTGCATATGTCTGTAGTCGTTTGCTTTATCGCCGAAGAAAAGTTCCATCCATTTCCAAGCGAAAAATTCCATTGACATGGAGTGAACTTCGCAGGTCTCCATACCGCCCTGACGGAGTTCGTTGAGAATTCCCGAATTCATTGCCTTATAGGAAGCAAGTGCGTGACCTGCCTCGTGGGTGAGAACGTCCACGTCTCCTGAAGTACCGTCAAAGTTTGCGAAAATAAAGGGCATTTTGTAGGAGGGAAGCTCTGTGCAGTAGCCGCCGTTGCTCTTTCCCTCACGGGCGATAACGTCGAAAAGGTCGTGTTCAAGCATGAATCTGATGAATTCACCTGTTTCAGCAGACATTTCTTCGTACATTTTTTTGCCGTTTGCAAACATTTCTTCCGCAGAACCGATGGGCTGTGGGTTTCCCTCTTTGATGTAGATATTGTCATCGTAGAGCATTATTTTGTCGATACCCAATTCTTCAGCGAGCTTCTTTTTCAGTTCGCAGACAAAAGGAACCCAATCCTTGATGAGCTGTTCTCTGAATTTTGCGATGTCTTCGGGGGAGTAGCAGTTTCTGCCCATTCGGTAATATCCCAGTTCCACATAGTTTTTGTAGCCCATTTTCTGAGCCATTCTTGTGCGGACTTTTACCATGCGGTCGTAGATATCGTCGAATTTTTCGCCGTTTTCTTTCATGAATTCACCGTGAGCATTGAAAGCCTGACGACGAATTTCTCTGTCGGGGCTGTCCTTGTATTTTCCAAGCTGTGAAATGTTCAGAATTTCACCGTTGAAAGGAATTTTTGCGGAAGAAAGCAGTCTTTTGTATTCAGTCTGGAGCTTGTTTTCTTCAACGCAGTCCTCTTCGATGATTGGGTCATAGGATTTCTTAAGTATCTCGTAATTTGTGAAAATGAGGGGCGAAAATTCTTTTTCAAGATATTTTCTGTGGGGAGAATTCAACATAGCTTCCGCAAAAACAGTCTTTAAACCTGTCATGACGGGTTCTGCTTCGTTGTAGAAATCCATTTCCTTAACGTAAAATTCATCGGTTGTATCCAAAGTGAATCTAATATACGCCAAAGATGCCATCGTACCGATTTCTTCATCTGTCTCGTTTATTTTTCTGTAGATTTCAGCCTGTTCTTCTGCGGTAACGCCTTCTTTCGTGAAAGCCGCTGTGTATTCAGCGTATTTGGCTTTCAGCTCTTCCACATTTGGGCGTTTGTATTCAATTTCTGATATTTTCATAGTAATGCCTCTTTCAATGGATTTGTTTTACATTGATTATACCATATTATTATGAAAAAATCAAGCCTGTTTGTTGTTTTCATAGTAGATATTTATTGCTTTTTGTACAAAATCTGCTGTTCCGGGACCTCCTGCATTGTCAATGTTTTTTTTGAAGCGTTCATCTGCTGTGTACATCTGTCCGAGACCTTTGAGAATTTCATTTGTACAAGTATAATAATTCTCTGTGATAAAATTCTGCAAACGGAGAATTTCTCTCTGTACGGATTCATCTTCCGGTAAAAGGTCTTTGATAGAACCTATTTCAGCAAAAATATTCATCATCTCTTTTGCTGTTTTTACCATGTCATTGTCGTTTTTGTCTTTGTTTTTTTCTTTGAATTCTTGGTATGCCGCTGTTTCGTTCCATTTTTCAAATGCTTCATCCTTGTAGTTTTTTAATTCATTTCTGATTTTAAGTTCAAGATTCATATCCGAAACTCCTTTTTCCTGAATTTCACGGGCAAAATCAATGAGTTCTCCGAGGTGTTTTTTCTGAATTTCCAAAAGTTCTATCTGGCGAGACAAAGCCTCGGTGGGATCGAACTTTGGATTATCGAGAATTTTTTTTATATCTTTCAGCTGAAAGCGTAATTCTTTGAATAGCAGGATATTATACAGGCGTTTTATTGCGTTTTCATCGTAAAGTCTGTATCCTGCTCCTGTTACTTGAGTCGGTTTCAGTAGTCCTATTTTGTCGTAATGATGCAGGGTCTTTATGCTTATTCCTGTCAGTTTGCTTACTTCTGTTACCTTTTTCATAGTTTGATTCCTCCCATGTGATATTATTATAATGATTATCGAAAGTCGAAACGCTAAACCGTTTCGACAAGCCGATAAAATCGGCTTTTGTTAATTCAAATTGATAACAATTTGAATTAACTCGACATTCATTGAAATGAGTATAGACAAATT
>SVMT01000056.1 GCA_015067305.1 Oscillospiraceae bacterium
AATTACAGTATTTAGATGAGGAGTTGGATTTATTACAGGCTCCCTTGTGTAAAGGGAGCTGGCGCGAAGCGACTGAGGGATTGTCTTAACAATATAAATCGGAATTGGTTCTAAATGAGCCAGCCCCGTATAATTATTTCAATTACTATTTACTATTTTTAGCGTTTATCAGGCTCTGCTTTGCGTTGATTATATGAGTCTGAGCTTCTTTTTCCGCAAGATCCCCGTTGTGGGAGCTTATTGCTTCAAATATTTTTCTGTGTTCTTTAACGGCGGCAACCGCACGACCTTCGGATTGAATAGAAAGACCTCTTGCTCTTTGGATGTTGTTGTGGAGCTGAGATAGAATTTGGCGCAGAGGATTGCTTTCGCTTGCTTTATAAACTGCTTCGTGGAATGTGGAGTCGAGACTTTTAACTCTGTCCGAATCTCCCTTTGAAGCATAAAATTCCTGCAGTTCCAATGTGTCACGAAGTTTTTCAATTTCGTTGTCGGTGATGTTTTCTGCCGCCCAACGCGCCGCAAGTCCTTCTATGTGAACCCTGATCGTGTAGATGTCCTCCACATCTTTCTCTGAAAGTCCGACGACTTCCGCACCTTTATTGGGAACATTTTTCACGAGCCCCTCAAGCTCCAGCTGTCTGAGCGCTTCCCTGACGGGGGTTCTGCTTACACCGAGTTGACTTGAAAGACTTTGCTCTGTGAGAGATTCTCCCGGAAGAAATTCGCCGCTGAGTATCGCTTTTTCCAAAGATTTGAATACTTTTGCTGTGAGAGAACCCTGTTCCGATGTGTTTATTCTTTCCATATCAATCCTCAAGAAGTTCGGGCATATGCTGTTTTACAAGATAGAGCATCTCGTCGTCGCTGATAACGGTCTGTCTTCCGTCAACATACTGTGCGTCGATCCATTCCTTCATTTTAAAGATTCTTTCGTCTTTTTTGTCTACCCAGTTTTCAACGGGAAGATTGAAGTGGTTGTTTATCCAGAAAGCCACAGCAGCAAGACCTGAGACGTTGTTGATCGAAACATTTGCAGGTCTGTTGAGGATCTTACCTGTGTCGAAAATATTGTAGATCTCTTCGTCTTTAAGGAGACCGTCTGCGTGGATACCTGCTCTTGTAACGTTGAAGTTCTGACCTACAAAGGGTGTCATGGGTGGGATCTGATAATCAAGTTCTTTTTCATAATATTCTGCAAGTTCTGTAATCGCAGTTGTGTCCATTCCGTCAGTTGTTCCTTTGAGTGATGCGTACTGCATTACCATAGCTTCAAGGGGAATATTGCCTGTTCTTTCACCGATGCCGAAGAGGGAACAGTTTACTGCGCTTGCGCCGAAGAGCCAAGCAGTGGCCGCATTTGCAACAGCCATGTAGAAGTCGTTGTGACCGTGCCATTCAAGCATATCGGACGGTACATCGGAATATTTCTGCAAACCGTAAATGAGTCCTGCAACGCTTCGGGGAAGAGCAACTGCTGTATAAGGCACGCCGTAACCCATGGTGTCACAAACTCTGATCTTTATGGGAACCCCTGTTCTTTCAGACATTGTCATGAGCTCGTTAACGAAAGGAACAACAAATCCGAAAAAGTCTGCTCTTGTGATGTCTTCAAAGTGACATCTTGGACGGAGTCCTGCTTCAATCGCGTCTTCAACTACTGAAAGGTAGTGAGTCATTGCCTGAACACGGGACATTTTGAGTTTGTTGAAAATATGGTAGTCGGAACAGCTTACAAGGATACCGGTCTCTTTGATACCAATATCTTTTACAAGCTGGAAGTCTTTTTTTGAGGCTCTGATCCATGTGGTAATTTCAGGGAATTTGTATCCGCGTTCCATACATTTATAAAGCGCATTTCTATCTTTTTCGCTGTAAACGAAAAATTCTGTCTGTCGGATAATACCTTTTGGACCACCCAACTGATGGAGTTTGTCGTAGATGTAGACCATCTGGTCTACTGTGTAAGGAGCTCTTGACTGCTGACCGTCACGGAATGTTGTATCTGTGATCCAGATCTCTTCCGGCATATTCATAGGCACACGGCGGTGGTTGAATGAGATCTTCGGAACTTCCGTGTAGGGGTAAAGGTCACGGTAAAGGTTGGGTTCGGAAACGTCCTGAACCTTATATCGGTAAGTTTCTTCTTCGAGAAGGTTGGTCTTCTTGTTTATTTCAAGCATTTTTTTGTCTCCTTTGAGTTTTTATGCGTGGATTCGTGTATTATTGTATGATTGTATACAATTTGTATTATTATAATACATTAGTTGAATAAAGTCAAGGGGTGTATCAGGTCTTTTTTGTGAACTTTCGAGGATTTGGCAATATAAGTGCGAAAATTATTGACATTTAACCGCATCTGTGCTATAATTTAAATGGAAATTTCCGAAAAAACAGGAGGATATCCCATGAAAAAAATAATCATTTTAGTTTTGACCGCAATAATGCTCTCTTTGTGCCTGATTTCTTGCAGCGGCGGAAATAAGGAAGATGTTCTTGAGTTTACTGACTCTGACTACCTCTCTTTTTATTTCCCCAAGCCTGACGAGTTCGATTTTCTCTATGTGGTATATGACAGACTTCAATTTACACACCGCGAAAGAATCATGCTTGCCTCGATGCAGGGAATTACAGCGAAGGATACGCCATGTATTTATATCGTGATGAACGGCAACTATCAGCTTTGGCTTGATGAAATGGTGGAAACAAGAGGAATTCAGACAGAGGCTGTCACGGACCTTTATCTCCTTTTGGAGACCGTGCGAGAGTCCATAAACGGTTATATTCTTTACGATTTGACCGACGGTACTTCCTTGAATGTTGCAACATCTTTGGCAGGAATCAACAGAGCGATTCTTGTGGATTACACTATGGAAGAAACCGTTAAGGCTATGGGCTTTGAGTGCATCATGGACGTAAGAGGCTGTGATGACCAATGGCTTTACGATAACTATAAGGATCAGTTCGGCTACGGCGAGGATAAGATCAACGATACCATAATCCTTGAACAAAGAGCTCTCGAAACTGACGAAAGAAATTTCCTTTTGAGAGACTACGCAATTTTCTGCAATATGGCTTGTATTTATCAGAGCGATTCTCTCCTCAAAGACAAATTCCTCAACTTGCTTGAGGAAGACAGTATTCTTATCGGTTGGGGTAACGGCGATAAGGTCGGTGAGTCCGAAATGGGTTCGGCTTCCGCAAGAAACGGCGTAATGCAGGTTGCCAGCGACTGGCATTCAAACCTTTCCGTACTTTCCGCATTGAGACCGATGGAAGAAATAATCGAGCAGCAGACTGCTACCGACCCCGAAACTCTTGTGACCGAAAATGTTCATTACGTTACATTTATCTGGACTGACGGCGATAATATTCAATGGACATCGGGCGATTTTGCGGTGAATCCCAAATATTGGGCATCGGAATCCCGTGGCGAATACAGCATCGGTTGGGGCATAAACAATCTTCTTTATGAAGCTGCTCCCTCAACATTGGAATATTTCTATGAAACCGCCGCAAATAACGAAAACGCAAAGGATTATTTTGTTGTCGGACCTCATTTTGCTTATGCAACACAGTACAAAGAAACCTTAAACGAGTGGACTTACCACCTTGATATTCTCATGGGAAAAACCGGCTTGAAGTACGTTCAGATAAACGAGCTTGAGACATTGGAAAGATATCCGGAAGCCTTTGATGAATACACGGAGCATGAAAATATCCACGGACTTTTCTATTTGGAATATGAAAAATATCACAAGCATGGCGGTAAGATAATCTGGTCAAACGACAAGCCTGTAGTTACCGCAAAATATGCTATCTGGGACCCCGGCGCAATGGAAGATGCGACACTCGAAGACTGCCTTGAAAAGCTGAATTCTGCGCCCGTTGATATCACATCGGAAGACGGCTATACATTCGTTACCGTTCACGCATGGAGTGGCTATACGATGGATGACCTTTGTGACATGATAGATCAACTTGCGGACCATGTAAAGGTCGTAACTCCCGATGAATTCATGCAACAGATAATTAAGAACGTAGAACGTGACTAACAGATAAGGGGCTGGCTTTTTAGACCAACACCTATTTTTATATCAATTTTCATAAGCTTCTGCGTAGAGTTTATTTACTGTTTCTACCGAGAATATCATATCTATTTTTGCAATTTCCGTGTTTTTCGGGGAGATAGTCTCGTGTTCGATGCTGAAAACGGGGTATTCTCCTTCAATATTTATTGTAACAGTAACTATTGCCGAAACCGCTTTGACGTTTCCGAGTACATTTTTCTCGTAAATACGTTTCTGTTCTGTGGTGAATCCCCAATCAAGAGCCTCATTGTCTGCTTCGCCTTGGTGTCTTGCTTCTGTGTTTCTTAAAGCATATACGCCCTTTTCTACGGTTTTTTTATCAAGAATCGAATCAAATCCGAGCTGTTGGATTTGCCCTATGGTATATTTTTGTAAGTCATATTTCAAATACCAATTATCCAAAATATTCGCTTCGCCTTTCGCTTCCGCAAGGGTCATCAGCTCTGCATAATCCTCTTCAAGCATGACTGTCGGAAGAACTTCCTCGCTGACGAAAATACTCTCTATGGCAATCATTTTCAGAACAATTTCCTTGCCGTCGTTTTTTTCTGTCCAAACGCAGGGCTCCCATTCTCCGATGTAAGGGTTATAATAACCGCTTTTTGTTCCTGCGGAAAGGGATGCAACGGGATTTCCCTTGCTGTCATAAGCAATAAAGCTGCACAGGTCGGGAGCGTCAAATCCCCGTGCTTCTGTTTGCTTGAATTCATGGACGATGCGCAGTTCGCCTCGGTTTGTGTCGCCGTTTTCAAGATAAAGACTGAAATGTTCGGTGTCTGCAAGAGTAACGGAGCCGTCAATTGGGACTTTCACTTCTTGCCAACTTTCCATTTCGGAATGATTTCCCCTGTATTCCTTGTAGGCTTTGTCGTGGTCAAAGATAATTGAAGTTGCATCTTTTTCCGCATCGCAACCCACAGCAAAAATTAAGGAAAGCACAAGTAAAATGATTGTTGAAAATTTTTTCATATAAACCGAAAACCTCCGTTTATTTTTATTATAACATATAACTACATAGGTTGTCAAGAAGGTTTGTAAATTTCGTAAAATTAACATAAAAATAAGGTCTTGACAATAGTCTCCTGATATGGTAAAATTAAGATAACGAAAATTATAACCAAAGGATTGATAAAAATGGCTTTTGAAAATATTTTCCTTGAAGGTATCCCTTCTTATGACGGTGGCAAAATAATGGATGCAATAGATGTCGGCGCAGGTCTTTATGACGACAGAACTCCATTGGATTCCTATGATACTGTTTTTCATGTTGGTGACAAATTTACTGAAGAGGAGTTCAAACAGAAGATCCTCGACATGAAACGCACTCACAGGGCTCATCTTGAAACTTCCAAAGAGGGTCTTGCTGCAAGGATCTGCAATGATATGAGACTTATTCAGCTCCGTTGGAATGACGGTGAGATCAAAGAAGTAAAATTCCTTGATCCAGAACCAAAACAGCATGAGAACAGATCCTCTTTTATCAGAGTCATCAGAGAAACTTCCGAATCGGAATTCCTTGCCTATATTGAAAAGCTTATCGCTGACGGATTTGAGGTCATTTATGAAAATAAGATCGAAAACAACCTTTTCCGTGAGCTTGTAAAGGGCGAAAAGCACGTTTATACCTACTATATGGCAAATACAAAGACCGTAAGAGTAATTGACGACAAAACAAGCGTAAAAATTACCGATTTCGGTTACGAATGTGACGCTATTGAAGGTGAAAAAGTTGAAGTTTACCAGTACGGCCATCATTACGGCAGTATGAGAGCAGGCTTTACCTGCGACTGCGGTATGCTTTATATTGTAAAATTGGCTGACAATTCTGTTTTCATAGTTGACGGTGGCGAGTACGAACAGTCTTCCGATGTTGTGGTCAATGACATTATGGCAAAGCTCCGTGCCATGACCAAAACTCCTGCAGGAGAAAAGATCCGCGTCGCAGGCATATTTATCACTCACGCTCATGACGACCATATGGATCTTATCAGCAAGCTTGTTAAGTTCCACCACGACAAACTTGAAGTCGAAAGAGTTATTTTCAACTTCAACTGTCGTGAACATTTCGCTTTGATGCCCGAAACTTACATGATGATAGGCAGAATAAACGAATTCTATCCCAATGCAAAATATCTCAAAGCGCACACAGGTCAGCAATTTATGCTTGCGGATTCTCTTTTTGAGGTCATTCAGACTCATGAAGACGGTATTCTTGAAGTGGAAAACGAAAGATTCCCCGGATTCAGAGGATTCAATGACACTTCCACCGTTCTCAGGATCGGCATGGGTTCAGGCAAGACATTTGTTATCCTAGGTGACGTTGACGACGACGCTGAAATGATGATGTTGAAACATTATTCTCCCGAATATCTCAAGAGTGATGTGGTTCAGGTTGCACATCATCTTATAAATCTCCTCAAATATCTTTACGATGCAATGAAGCCTTCCATTGCTTTGATTCCTCAGGACTCCGACGAGAGAGAAAAAGAGGTAAATCCCGAACTTGAAGCTGTCAGACGTAATGTTAAAGAAGAGGATATTTACTTCGCATATGACGGCACAGACGGTTTCCGTGTTGAAAACGGTGAGGTCGTTCGCTTCTACCATGAAGAAAAGGTCGGAGACGGTGTTTACGACGGTTCTGAAATTTAATATTATTAAGATGATTTATGGGGCGGGGTATCTTTTCGCGGAAAAAGATACCCCGCCCCAAACCCCACCCCAGAAAACCGAATTGGGTGCGTTAATAAAAAACGTCCTTGATTTTTTGTGAAGCATGAAATGCTTCAGCCAAAAGTTTTTTTGGAAAGGGTGGGGTTGGCTCATTTAGAGATAATGGGACAATCCCTCAGTCTTTCCTACGGAAATCCAGCTCCCTTTACACAAGGGAGCCCTGTTGCAAGTCTCAACTTCAACAAGGTTCCCCATATAAATATATTAAAAATTACAGTATTTAGATGAGGAGTTGGATTTATTACAGGCTCCCTTGT
>SVMT01000019.1 GCA_015067305.1 Oscillospiraceae bacterium
ACGGCCGAGAGGTTTGTTAGCTGCGTCTACAACATACCATTTACGTTCGATGTTGTTAGCGTTTGCCATAAATGTGGACATATCTTTTCCTCCATAAAATTGTGGTGTCGTTTTTGTACTCGGATATTATAGCACAAAAAAAGGTATTTGTCAATACCTTTTTTGAAAAATTATCGAGGGAAATTTCACAAGCTCCGTTTTTCTCGTGTTTTCTCCGTTTTACTCGCTTTTTCTCTTTTCATGAAAAATAAATTTCGAAATTAGATTTTTAATTTATTCAACAGAAACCGATTTTTTATACTCTGCAAGCAAAAGATCGACCATTCTGCCGTAACTTTTTACTCCATCTTCCTGCTGATTTACCTTTAAATAAACGTCGTTGACCTTATCGGAAATATCCTCAATTATACCCTCATGTGAAGCCCAATAGCTGTTGCTGAAACGCAGATCAGTCTTAACATCTTCGCTGAGTTTATCATATACGGTATAGTATTTTTCACTACTGTCACCGTACAGGCGGTTCAAAGAATGGGTCAAAGCCAACATATAGCCCGAATATCTGATAAAAGGTTCCTCGCTGTTTTTGCAGGCAAGATATGCAATAAAATTCGCTTCATCTTCTCTCATATACCCCCTGAGATGTGTAAGCTCATGACACATGGTTGCAGGAATAGAATATTCAGGAGCCGCAACATTTACATTTGCTTCATATGTAAACGGAAAGAAAACCCCAGTGATTCCACTATAAGACATTATATCGGAAAAATGAACAGGTTTTGTGTCCGAATAACCTGAAATAAGAGTAGGATATTCAGATTCCAGAGTATCATATGCTTTCCTGCACTTTTCAGCGAGTTCATCAGTGGATAAAGAAGAATACGATACACCGTCGGGATTTTCAGGAATCTCCCCTCTCAAAGAATTGACTTCATCTGTAAGACTCAAACAAAGCTCATAGAGTTCATTTGTTGAGGATTCTTTAAGCTCAAAACCGGCAACTTCGGTGAAAGTTAAACGGTGATAATTTATTCCACAGAAAAAGACGAAAACAAAACAAACTATGCTAGCGATTGATGCTATATTCAAAATATAATCAAACAGTCTATGGAAACGATTATCTCCGAAAATCAATTTCACAACCGTATATAAAGTATATAAAATTATCAATCCAAAAAAGACGATAACCACAATTTCAGCAACGGAAAAGTCCACTGATGATGAAAGAGAGTTGATAGACTTCGAAATAATTGGGTAAACATTCAATGCATACCACTCTGCCCATGACGGATTCAAAGACATAAAATATGCAACAACAAGCGAAATTGGACAAAGCAATATAACACGGATACTGTTCATTGTATGAGAATGGTTTTTCATGGAATTAACCTCCTTTTTTTCGTACAGATCTGAAAAAATCACTCAAAAGTTTTTGACTTTCCGCTTCAAGCAGACCGTAAAAGACTTCAGGCTTTTCAGGGAAATAATATTGAAGAGAACAAATACTGCCCATTGAACCGTATACGCTGTCCTTTGCGGCAATATAAACTGAACTGATTCTGGAATTCACTATAGCACCTGAACACATGGCACAGGGTTCAAGTGTCACATAAATTTCGCAATCAGAAAGCCGCCAGTCGCCAATAATTGAAACAGCTTCGTTTATGGCAACTATTTCAGCATGAAGAAGAGGATTTTTTTCTTTTTCACATCGATTATATCCTCGTCCGATGACCGCACCGTTACGTACAACTACAGCACCGACAGGAACTTCGCCTTCAGATGCCGCCTTTTTGGCAAGCTCAAGAGCTTCGAACATATACTTCTCGTCCATATTTTTCCTTTCACAATATTATGATCTTAATTTAACCAAAGAACCTCTTACAGCAATCAGAAGAGGTTCGTAATTTATGACAAATGTTTTTAAATTTTCTTCGTACGATTCGATCTTATTCAGAAGACGGACTATTTCATTCCAAATTACAGAAGCTTTTTGAATGTTTGAGTCTACCGTATACTGATACTTCATTAAAAGAATAACACAACGTCTGACATCAGGCGTAAAAACCATATCTCCACAGGGCGAACCTGCTAACTTCTTTTCATTTTCAGCAAGTTGAATATAAGCGGAAAGTTTTTTTGTAAAATCATCTTCATTTTTCACTTCACAAAATTCAAACTGTGAAAGAAAATCATATAAAAAAGAGTCCTTTAACTTAAAATTCAAAAAGCCGTTATTAAGAGATATACTTTCAACATATGAAATATTTTCCGTAAATAAGATATCTGAACCTGAAATTTTAGGCGCATTGCTGTAAAGATCAAAATTTCCTGATGTCGGAATATCTACGATAAAATCACGATCACTTGAAATGCTTTTCCGTATTGCAGAATAGATCTCTGCAACTATCTCCTCATAGAAAGTCATTTGTTGTAAACAGAAACGATCATAGAATGATCTCCCGCATGGAAATTATTAAACTCCAATGAGTAATCAACTTCCAAAGTTCCACCGTTTTCACTAATATCAGATTTGATCCTCTTTGCGGAAACTCCCATAGACAAAGGACCTTCGCGGTCATCTATTCTCAACGAACAGTGACGAACTCCTTTTTCCATTATCATCTGAGAGAATATCTCTTTTTTGCCTGTAGTAAGTTTTACGACACGTTCATTTTCAACTTCAAGAGAAGTTATCTGTCCGGGCATACCGCAAAGCTCTGTGCCGTCGAACTCTATCTTATATTTATCTTTATTTTTCTTAAATCGCGCATCTGAAATAAAAACCGAAGTTTCCTGCCCATTCTGGATAGACAGTATTTCAATGGCAACTTCTTTTCCTTTTCTTGTTTCGTTCATTATATTAACCTTTCAAAATTACAGATCGATATGGGCTTTTTTCACATTGCCCGATATCTCTTCAGACAAAAACACGCCCGCATTTTCGGCAAAACCCTCGACGTTATCGGAAACATAATACTCAATAATTCCGTTCTCATTATTGTCTGAAAGCATATTATTCTCTTTCAGATATGATGCGATCTCTGACGCAGATTCACTTCCGGAGTCCACCAAAACCACATTATTTCCAAGGAAAGTTCCAATAGCTTCACGAAGAATCGGATAATGTGTACATCCAAGAATGACAGTATCGACACCTAATTCTTTCATTTCGGAAAGATATTCCTCAACAACAAGCTTAACGACAGGGTCTTCAGCAGAAGAATACCCGTTTTCCACAAGGGGGACAAACATGGGGCAAGCCTTTGCGATAGTCTTCACAGAAGTGTCGTGACTGTTTATATATTTTACGTAAGAACCGCTTTTTATGGTTGCAGAAGTTCCTATGATGCCTATAAAACCGTTTCTTGTAGATTCCAAAGCCTTCTTGGCTGTAGCTTCAACAACACCTGTAATATAAACTTCGCTTGCGCTTTTAAGCTCGGGCATAGCTACAGAGCTGACAGTTCCACAGGCAGCCAAAACAGCCTTTACATCAAGAGAATTTATAAATTTCAAATCAGAAAGAGCAAATTTTTTGATAGTCTCTACGCCTCTTGTACCGTAAGGAACTCTTGCTGTATCCCCAAAATAAACGATATTTTCATGAGGAAGTATTTTCCTCAAAGCCCTGACCGCAGTCAGACCGCCAAGTCCTGAATCAAATATTCCTATAGGTCTGTTATCCATCAGATCAAAACCTCATTCTCTGTAACTTACAGCATAATCAATCAGTTTATTGATCAGTTCACTGTAGGAAATTCCTTCTGCAATAAACAGCTTGGGGAACATGCTGATGTTTGTAAATCCGGGAAGAGTGTTTATTTCATTGATAAAGATCTCACCTGAATCGTCCACAAGGAAATCAACACGGGAAAGACCTCGACATTCACATGCTTTATAAGCCGCTATTGCGATCTTTCTTATCTTTTCAGAAAGATTCCTATCAATATCAGCAGGAACTATAGTTTCGGAAGCTGCATTTATGTACTTCGCTTCGTAATCATAAAAATCATTTGCAGCTTTGATCCTGCCTGTACAAGATGCCACAGGTTCTTCATTACCCATAACGGAAACTTCAATTTCCAGAGGATTCTTTACAGCCTGCTCCACAATGATCTTACTGTCGAATTTCAGGGCTTCGTCAATAGCTGCAATCAGACCTTCATAAGAATCACATTTTGTAATACCCACAGAAGAACCGGCATTAGAAGGTTTTACAAAAAACGGATATTTAAGTCTTCCGACAATATTATCAAGAATAAGATCCTTATTCTTTTCGTATTCATACTGTGTAAAGCTTACCCAGGGAGTATGTTTTATTCCGTTAGCTTCAAAAATAAGATTTGTATATGCTTTATCCATGCAAACAGCAGAAGAAAGAAGTCTGCATCCCACATATTTGACATTCATCATTTCAAGCAAGCCCTGAAGTCTTCCGTCTTCGCCGTTTCTACCATGAATTACAGGGAAAACAACGTCGAATTTTAATGCTTCACCGTCAATGATGAAAGCACCGTTGCTTACATCGACAGTAACAGGTCTGTTGGATTCGTTTGTTACCCATTTACAGTTCTGAACATCATCAGCACCTGAATCTGTAACAAACCATTTTCCGTCTTTGGTTATGCCCAATTTTGTTAATTCATGACCTCTTATATTTCTGATAACAGATGCCGCAGACGCGCAGGACACCTCAAATTCCGACGATTTACCGCCGAAAATAAGTAATACTTTCATTAGATCGATCTCCATTTATTTGGATCTTATTTGAGCTTAAAGTTCAGCAAAAACTACACGCTCTATATTATTATAATCCTTAAATTTCTTTATGTTACAAAAATCGTTTTCACGGAATATTTCAGCCACATCATCAGCCTGATCGTAACCGCATTCAAAAGCCATAAAACCTCCGACGAAAAGATTCTCTTTATATTTGGCAATCATATGTCTGTAGAAATTCAAACCATCATCACCGCCGTCAAGAGCCAGGGACGGTTCTCTTTTAACATCATCGGAAAGAGTTTTCATATCAGAAGTTCTGATATAAGGAGGATTTGAAACGATACATGAATATTTTTCGCCAAGGTTGTCAGCAAAAACATCATGTTTAATAACAGATACCTTTTCCTCAAGGTCAAATTTGGCAAGATTTTTTCTTGTAAGAGCCAAAGCATAAGGGGAAATATCTGCAAGTGTTACAGACACATTCTTTTCAAGTGCAAGAGTAAGTCCTATACAGCCTGAACCGCAGCAAAGATCAAAAACGGTATCTCCATCATTTAATTTGGGAAGAATATTCTCGACCAAACATTCCGTGTCAAATCTAGGAATAAGAACATTTGGTTCGCAAAGAAAATCTCTGCCATAGAAATCAGTATAACCAATGATATACTGTATTGGTTCTCCGTTCAATCTTCTGAAAAGAAGCTGAATATATTCATTCTGTTGTTTTTCGGTCATTACCTGCTGACCGAGTTTATGTTTTAATTGAACCTGATTGAAAGATTCACCTGTCACATGAGAGACAAGCATATATCTTTCAGTAAGTGAAATATCTTCTTTCATTTTATTTTTCAGCCTGTTCCTGTTCTTCGTAAGGCGGGTTAACTTCGATCATACCAAGCGCACCTTTCATGGAAGCAATCGCAACCTCGATTTGATCGTCGTCAGGCTCGTTTGTGGAAATATGCTGTATCCACTTACCTGGAGCACTGAGAACCCTTGTACAAAGATTATCGTGTCTAGCAGTGAACTGAGTAACTTCAAAACTGAGACCGGCAACAACAGGAAGGAGAAGAACCTTCAATATCGTATAAACACCGTTGGGAAAACCTGAGAATATCGCAAAGAAAAGAATACTGATAAGCATTACCACGAAGATAAAGCTTGTTCCGCATCTGGGATGAAAACGGCTGTGTTTTCTTACATTTTCAACAGTCAATTCCTCTCCTGCTTCATAACAGAAAATAGTTTTATGTTCCGCACCGTGATATTGGAAAAGACGTTTGATATCTTTCATTTGAGCAATAAGTACCATATAGAGAAGGAATATCCCGATCTTGACAACCCCTTCAAAAAGAGTTCTGAGTGGACCGAAACTGAATTTAAAGAGAGTTTCGATTCCGACACGAAGACCTACGGGAATAAACACAAAAAGAGCCAAAGACAGACCGAGGCCAAAAATAAATGAAACCACAAGAACTATAGTCTCAAGCGTTTTATTCCCGTCAGTTTCCTCTTCCAGCCCTGAAAGAGACGCTGATCTTGAAATTGTTTTAAATCCGAGAATAAGACTTTCCGCAAAAGCGACCATACCTCTGATTATTGGAATAGACAAAAATTTATATTTCTGACGAACATTGGGAAATCTTACTTCTTCGGTTGTTATACTTTTATCGGGAGTTCTGACAGACATAACCGTTTTCTCGGGAGAACGCATCATTACGCCTTCCATAATAGCCTGTCCGCCGACTTTAGAATAATTTGCTTTACTCATTATTTGTTTTTATCCTTTCTATTTCTTCAGTAACATCAGCAGTGGGTAAGGTTATAACGACCTTTGTACCCTCGCCTTCTTTACTATATATATTGAGCTCACCGCCGTGAAGTGTTACGATCTCGTTGCAAATAGACAAACCAAGACCTGAACCCGGCTTCGTGGAAGCTCCTTTATAAAAACGTTCTTTGACCATGGGAAGATCTTTTTCGCTGATGCCGGCTCCTGTATCTTTGATAATAACAGAATATCCTCCACCTGCTTTCAGAAAGCTTACACTGATCTTTCCTCCTGCAGGAGTATGCTTTATAGCATTGTCAAGAACATTTATATAAACCTGTTTAATTCTGTTTCCGTCCCCTATTATTGTAGGTTCAAAAGGCGGCATTTCAAATTCAATGGAAACATTTGCCTGTTCAGCACGCTGGGTATAAACATCAAGGGTCTCCATCATGATCCTGAGAAGATCTATCCTTGATTTTGATATCTGAAAACGTCCGCTTTGAATTTTTGAATAATCGAGAAGTTCTTCAACCATGGTAGAAAGACGGTCCGTTTCAATGGAAATTATATTAAGTCCCTTTTCTATAAGCTCTCCGTCAGTTTCGGGATCACACATTTCAATGGTCTCATTCCAACCTCTGATAGCTGTAAGCGGAGTTCTTAATTCATGAGATATTGATGATATAAAATCATTTTTCAATTTATCTATTTTTGAAAGTTCTGAAGCCATATCATTGATTGCATCAGAAAGATTACCGATCTCGTCATCGTATTTTTTCTCTATTCGTATCGAAAAATCACCGTAAGATATTTGTTTTGCAGATTTTGTGATCGTTTCAACAGGACGGACGATAGACCTGATAAAATAAAGACCTGAAATAAAAACCAATCCTGCAACGACTGCAATTCCAAGGATCGAAACAGCAATAACAGCCATTTCCAATACAAACATTTTATCAAGAGTCGTAGTATATCTTATATGAGCATATGTCTTACCCACCTGATCTTTAAGAGGTGCTGTATAGACAAACAGTCTCTCCCCCGTACTATCCTCTTTATACATCGTTTCCGAAACCCCGGGGGTAACATCAAGTTCTTTATTATAAGAAACAGAAATACCTTTTGTTGAAACCAAGAGACTGCCGTCGGTATCAAATATTTCCGTCATTATCTCGTTTCCTGAAGTTATTTCATCATAAAAAGGCTTTACAGTGCTGTAAAGATCATAATTATGGGCTTTGAGCAAAACCTGAAAAGAGATCATGTTTGTATCGTGCTTTGAAGCTATGTATTCGGAAACACTATCCGTATAACTACCTAAATAAGCTCCGATAAAAAGAAACTCAACGGAAATAAGGAAAAAAAGTACAACAGAAAATACACTTCTGAACCAACGGTAAGTAATACTTGATTTAATTGTATTAAAAAAACTTTCTTCAGCCATCAGTCTTCACATACCCATTTGTATCCCACGCCCCACTCTGTTTGTAAAAACATCGGAGCTGTGGGATCGTCTTCAATCTTTTGACGAAGCCTTTTGATATTAACGTTTACAATATCGCTTCCTGTGGTAAAATTTTCACCCCAGATACTTTTCAAAAGTTCGTCACGTGTTATTATTTTATTGGGGTTATCTATAAAAAATTTAAGTATTTTAAACTCTATCGGGGAAAGATTAAGACGAATCTTCCTTTTTGTGATTATTTTTGCAGCTTCATTGACCTCAAAGATTTTTTCATCTTTCTGTACAACGGGCTCAACAACAGGAGCACTTACCGCCGCGGAAGAATTAACTATTCGTCTGTAAAGAGCCTCAACTTTTGCAAGAAGGATCGTTGTGCTCACGGGTTTCTTCATATAATCGTCCGCACCTGAAATAAATCCCGAAAGGACATCTTCGTCCATATCCTTTGCAGAAAGCATAATGATACCTACTGCTTTACTTTTCTCTCTGATCTTACGGCACACCTCAAAACCGTTGATGTCAGGAAGCATAACATCCAGAACCGCAACCTGAATATCAGGGTTATCATTATATGCACTTATGGCTTCGCCGCCTGTAGCTGCCGCAACGACTTCGAAACCTGCTCTTTTAAAGTTAATAACCAAATATTCCCTGATAGACATTTCATCTTCAAGAATTAGGATCTTTTTCATTTTTACGCTCCGTTTTATATTATAGTAAATTATTTATTATGACGCAGAGATCATAGTGAGGATAAAAGCTTCTCTTAATTCTTCAACAGAAGGTATAACACTTCGGATCTCTTCTGAAAGATCGGGATTTATCTCAATATAATAGCAAACATTATTGACACATTCAAGGTTTACGGTATACTCGTCTTCTTTGATTTTCGAAGGAGAGGTCTTGATGGTAAAGATAGGTATCTTCATGGAAGAATTCTCTGTATAAAGATACTCAGGGTCTGAAATATGATAAAAAACAAAATCCCTGTTGTAACTCTCGAAAGCATACACATCGTCAAAATCCCAATTATCATTTATTACAAAAATGTAATTATGATAATCGCTAATGTATGAATCAAAAGTATTTATCAGTTTAGGATAATACTCACAGACAAATGCTTTTTGCAATTCTTTCACAGGAGGAATAATAGCCTTTTCTTCTGAAGAAAGATCAGGATTGATCTCGATATAATAATACAGACCTTTATACGCTGTCAAAGGTATTGTACCGTCTGAAGCTTCTATTTCTGCCGTACTTTTTCGTATTCTGAAAAGAAGAGTAGCTTTCTCAGAATGACCGCTGATATCATGTTTGAGATCATCTTTCATATAATAGAAATTACAAAGTTCGCTGTTACTTTCAATAAAAACATTGTCAAAATTCCATGAATCCTCAATCAGGAATACATAATCATTGTAATCACTTCGATACACATTTGAAGTGGCGAATCTTTCCGAATCTGTTTCGTATCTATACCAATTATATCGGTATTTTCTCTTTTCCTTACCGATAGACAATGTATACTGGAGATACGCTTCGTCAAATTCATAACACATCGGAAATTCAACAAGACCGTCCCCATCCACATCTTCAGGAACATATCTGCCATATGAACAAAAATTATAGAAGACATTTTTAACAGGGCTTTGAATAAGTTCGGAGATACTAACTGTATCCCCCTCATTCTGAGGATCAGTATTATCGTTTGCTTTATCTGAAGTGCTGAATGGATTACGTGTTTTACTCAATGAATAAGAAATATTATCCATGGACATCTTCAACGGATCCCATGAAAGGATTTCCGTAGCAGAAAGAAGTGTGCCATACTTTGAAGAAACAATAATATAATTGTTGCCCAAAGAGTCTTTAGCTACAGTCATCTTATAAAAATCTCCGCCCAAACCTAAAGCAGTATAGTCAAGAGGATTTTCATCTGCGCTACACCCCGGCTTATAAGCAATGGCAAGAGATGAATTCTGAATATCGTTGGAATAAATAAGAACAACATCGTCTATTCCGTCATTGTTAATATCCGCAATAGTCCAATCCGTGTACTGATCGTCTCTCATTTTTGTGCAGACCTTTGACTCAAAATCAAAGGAATAAACACTCAAACGTCTGTCGATATCAAGGTTCTGATACCCTACGATAAGTTCTGAAACACCGTTACCGTCAATATCAGATATTTCAATTTTTCCGATATCGTACCAACCGCCCTGGATATCAAACATTGGAATAAAATTTTCTCCGTCATCGGAAAAGATCTTTATATTGACAAGTTCGCTGTTATTGGGCGTAAATTCAGGGTTTCTGAACAACACAACGACTTCATCAACACCGTCATTATTTAAATCTTTAAATAAAATAGGATTGATGTTTTTTCCGTCAGAAGGATATACAAGATCAGCATTTTCTCCGCAATATTCAGCTATAGCCTCTGAAACTCTGTTCATAAGCGATGTTGGCGAGGGATGCTCAATGAGATCCTCCGCCTGAACACTTATATGCGAACAGGAGGCAAAAAACAATGAAAGGACTAACAGAAAAGACACAATGAATCCTTCTGCGATACGTTTCTTCATCATCTGACCTCCGGTTTGCAACAACTATTTGATTCGTTTATTCTGCGGAAATGATATAGTAATAAACAGGCTGACCGCCATTGATAAATACCAATTCCTTATCGGGCATTACAGATGACATATGAACTCTCATCTGTTCAGCCTCTTCGTCGGATACATCTTCACCATAGAAAACTGTTATGTATGAAGCGTCACCGAAATCTTCGGACACATTATCCATACATTCTTCTTTTGTATCACAGATGTATTTAACTTTGCCTTCAACAAGACCAAGAATCTGACCTTCATGGATCTCTGCACCATCAAACACAGAATCACGTGCAGCGAAAGTAAGCATAGAACTCTTAACATTGTCTCTTGCTTCTTTCATGGCAATGGTATTTGATTCAACATCAGCATCGGGATCAAATGCGAGCATCGCACTTACGCCCTGAGGAATGGAAACGGTTCTGAGAACAACGACCTGTTTGTCTTTTACGATCTTTTCAGCCTGCTGTGCAGCCATATAGATATTCTTGTTGTTGGGAAGAACGTATACAACTTCAGCGGGAGTCATATCAATAGCTCTGATGATATCATCTGTGGAGGGATTCATAGTCTGACCGCCGCTTACAACGACATCAACACCGAGGTCTTTGAAAACAGCTTCGATTCCTGCACCTGCGGATACAGAAACAAAACCGTATTTCTTTTCGGGTGCTTTTTTATTACTTACAGGTTCAGCTTTTTCTTCAATGATTTCAGAATGCTGAAGCTTCATATTTTCAACTTTAACAGTAAAGAACTGACCGCATTTTACAGCAGCGGAAAGAACCTTACCGGGATCATTTGTATGAACATGGACTTTAATAATATTACTGTCTCGGTCAACAACAAATACATTACTGTCACCTGCATCCATAACGACTGTTTCGTATGCGTCAATATCTGCATCGGTAACATCTTTATTGAGGTCTATGATACATTCTGTACAATACTGGAACTGAATATCTTCTGTGCTGAAACTTCCAAAGTCAGCAACAGCCTTGATCTCAGTGCCATTGAGAGGTTCGATGATACCTTCACCTCTTACAACGGAAACCATACCTTTAAGAATGGTTACGAAGCCCTGACCGCCCGCATCAACGACCTTTGCCTGTTTAAGAACAGGAAGCATTTCGGGAGTCTGAGAAAGTATCTCTTCAGCAGAACTGAGGACCGTATTGAAGAAATCAACAACGTTTGCATCTTCACCGGCGGCGTATTCTTCACCTGATGCAGTACATACACGCATAACTGTAAGAATAGTGCCTTCTGTAGGATGTCTTACAGCCTTATAAGCAGAATCAACACCGCTTCTGAAAGCTTTTGCAAGCTCCGCAGGACCTGCTTCTTCTATGCCCTTGAGTCCCTTGGAAACGCCGCGGAAGAAAAGGGAAAGAATAACACCTGAGTTACCTCTGCCGCCCCTGAGAAGAGCACCTGCAACAGTATCAGAACATTTTGAAAGGTCTTCACTGTTTGTAAGCATAGCTGCTTTTGCAGCCTGCATGGTAAGGCTCATATTCAAACCAGTATCACCGTCAGGAACGGGGAAAACATTGAGGGAGTTTATGGCCTCTTTTTCATTTTCTATGGAATTGGCCGCAGAAATGACCATATCCCTGTACAACTGTCCGTTAATCATGTTTTTCTTCCTTTTCTGTTACTTTGTGCTTACGGCGTCAATAAAGACGTTTACGCTGTTTACAGGGAAACCTGTTGCCTGTTCTACGCTGTAGCTAATTTTATGAATTATACTGTCGGTGATCGCAGGGATATTGATACCATAAACCACCATAATATGAATGTCTATATCTATGCTGTTATTTGCGCATTTTACGGAAATACCCTTTTCACCGCTATTCACCTTGAACATATCACGGATTTCTTCGGTAACATTCTTAGCTGCCATTCCTGAAATACCGAAACAACTGTTTGCAACAATGGAAACGATATTGGAAATAACGTTCTCGTCAACAAGGATTACACCGTATTCATTATCTAATCTCAGCATCAAAATTCCTCCTCTAAGTAGGTAGTAGATAGGCAGACTTACAATTACACATACTGCCCTATGATTATTTTACAACATTAAAATGAAAATTACAATACCTTAAGCTCAAATTCCATGTAAATGTTAAAAATAGGGCTGTACAAACGGTAATTTTTATGATAAAATATAATAAAAAGACTTTATTTGATTAGCAGAAAAAAATTTAAAGTAAAAAAAATATTTTTTATTGGAAAAATGTGGAACTTTTTTTCAATTCCGTCGTCTAACGAAATATAAGGTAAAATACGCTTAAGAGAGGATTGATCTGAAATGTCAAAACCTTTGATCCAAATATCGGATCTGAACAAGGTCTATAAGATCGGCACCGAAAAAGTCATTGCTCTTGATAACGTTTCTTTGGACATACAACGAGGTGAGATCTGCTGTATCATCGGAACATCAGGTTCAGGTAAAAGTACGCTCCTGAACATGATAGCAGGATTGGAAAAACCCTCATCGGGTACAGTGGTCATAAACGGCACTCATGTGGAAAAACTGAATGAAAGCAAATTGGCGATCTTTCGGCAAAAAAATCTGGGATTCATTTTCCAATCTTACAACCTGCTGCCAACAATGACAGCAACAGAAAATGTTGCAATGCCATTGATGTTCAGTTCGATAAAACAATCCGTAAGAGACAAAAAAGCAAGAGAAATGCTGAAAAAAGTGGGGCTATCCCACAGACTATCGCATAAACCAACGCAGATGAGTGGTGGACAGCAACAGCGTGTGGCAATAGCAAGAGCGTTTGTCAGTGAACCATGCCTGATACTGGCAGATGAACCTACAGGCAACCTCGACTCAGCAACAACAGTCGAAGTCATGAAAATGATGGTGGATATGGTTCGGAAAAACAATCAGACCATGCTGATAGTCACCCACGAACCTGAACTTTCCGTTTATGCGGACAAAGTGATCCACATTCTCGACGGTAAGATAGACAAGATAACCGTCAATAAAAAAGATGAAACCGAAAAGGAGTCAGAAATAAAATGAAAAAAATAATTTCCTTCATCATCTATATGGTGATGATACTTACCCCAACAGTTGCGACTTTTGCAGCAAGCGGCATCGAAATGCCTGAATTCCAGACGCCTGCGCTTTCTGTAAAACAGACATATGTTCCTACCGTAGATGCGGGATCAACAAACAACCAGCTCGAATTTGAAATAGTAAACAACTCATTCAGTATTGCTTATGATGTTATAGTAACAGTTTCTCCCGATAACTGTTTTACTGTAGGGGCTGAGTATTACATAATCAAAGCAGGTTCTGTCTCCCCATACGGTACAGTGAAACTGACTATTCCCTATGATGTTGCATTTGATACCAGAAACGGTGTGCACAACATCAATTTCGGTCTTTCTTGTAAAAGCGGAGATATATTCAACATTCAAACTCATTCATTTACAGGCAGTACAAATATTATAGTAAATGAGATCGAGAAGATCAATACTCCTGTTATTTCAAATGTTTCATTTGAAAATAAGTCAGTTATCGCAGGAGAGAAAAACACTCTTTCATTTACAGTTTCAAACCCCAACAGTACAGACCTTTATAATGTATCTTTCAATATTGATGGTATAATTACAGGGGCTACAGATGCCGAACACATAGAAAACATTGATGTTATAAAAGCAGGGGCTTCTGTAAAAGTTTCCACGGAATTCACTACATTTACAGAAACACCCGAAGGTCTTTATGATTTCAATATCACAATGACTGCGACAGATGCTATCGGTGAAACACACTCAACATCCAAAGGTGCATATTTCACAGTAACAAAATCATCTGAATTTACGGAACACAGTCCCAAAGTTATTGTTGACAGCTACTCCCTCTCCCCCACAGGTGTTCAGCCCGGTAAAACGGCAACACTTAAGATAAACCTCACAAACCTCGGTATTTTCACCGCTGAAAATGTTAAGGTCTCTCTTGGCGGTTATGACAGCACCCAGATCAGTCTCAGAGAAGTAACTTCACAGAAGAACGCAAGAAATATAGACATGAACGCAAAAACTTCAGTCGAATACTCAATAGAACTTTCCAAGATATTCCCTCAGGATACTCAGGTACCAATGGTTCTCACACTTACATATTCGGACGCCCTCGGTAACTTCTACACAGATGAAGCAAATCTTACTATAATGAGTGTTTCTCCGACAGAAGAAATAGAAAAACCTGAAGAACAGCCTGTATACAAAACACCCAAAATCATCATTGAAAGCTTTACTGCAGGAAGAGATACGATCAACGCAGGCGAAGAATTCAATCTCACATTTGTTCTTAAAAACACAAGCGAAGATTTCGATGTTGAAAACATAACTATTCTTCTCCAGAATGATTCAACAAATATCTTCACTCCCGTTTCAGCATCATATTCTTACTTCATCGAAAAAATTCCCGCAGGCGGAACTCACGAAATATCAATTCCCCTGCTTCCAAAGATCAGCGCAGAATCAAACATCTATGCGATAAGTTTTTCTATTGATTATGAATATCTCACAAAATCAAACGGAATTTCTGCTTATGTACAGAACTCCGTAAGAGAAACTCTTTCCGTAAAAGTTGTTCAGCCCATAAACATTGAACTTTCAAACGTTTATATTCCCGAAATCGTATACGAAGGTGATATGTTCAATATTTCTTTCAACTACAATAACAAGAGCCGTTCAAACCTTTACTTCCTTAACATTGATCTTGAAGGCGATTTCTCATTCATAGACGGTAAACAGGAAATGGGTTCTATTCCCTCAGGTTACTCAGATATGTTTGACGGAATGGTACAGGTGGGCGTTCCTGCAGGCGAATACACCTTCGATATAGTGTTCAATTTCAAAGATGCGATGAACAAAGATGCCCAGTTTAAATATCCCTGCACTGTGATCGTTGAATCAGCTCCTGTATGGAATAATGATCCTATGATGGGTGATGACCCAATGATGGGCGGAGATATTATTATAGATGAACCAATAATAGATCCTATGCTTCCGACAGCACAAAACGATTCGATAATTGCATTTATAGGAAATCCCATAACACTGATAGCCGCAAGTTGCGTGCTTGTTACTGTAATAATTATTGTTATTGTAATCGTTGTAAAGAAACGTAAAAAAGCATTGGAGGACGGAGCTGACGAATAATGAGACTGTTTGATATAATCAAGCTGGCATTTAAAAACCTCTTCCGCAGAAAAGGCAGAACTTTCCTGACACTTCTGGGTATCCTCGTCGGTACAACTTCCGTTATCATCATGCTATCAATGGGTCTGGGGCTGAATGAATCGAAAGAACAGCTCCTTTCCCAATACACATCCCTTGAAGTCATAACCGTTTACCGTAACTATTCATGGAACGAAGAAACAGGAGAATCCACAGTCGGACGACAGCTGGATGATTCCGCAATAGCTGCTTTTGAACAGATAAACAAAGTCAAAACGGTAACTCCGCAGCTTTACCTGTACAACGGTAAAATAGTATCGGGAAAACGTGTGACTGACTGGATAACGATTCAAGGTTTCAACCCTGAATCAATGCCCCACTTTGAATACTTTGACAATCTCCAAAGCGGATCCTTGCTTTCCCCATACGATGAAGATGAATCCACTATAGACGTCGTTTTCGGATATAATATACCATATCAGTTTTACAATCCGAAAAGCAGAACAGAACAAGAAGAAATGTGGTCGAGTTGGTATTCCGGTGAAGGTGAAGATATCCGAAACCGTCACGTAGACCCCATGAACGATCTGTTCAAATTCACTTTCAATATGGATTACGGAAATCCTCCGCATGTTGACCTTAACAGCGAAGTTACAGAAGTCACACCGATGAAAAGGACTAAATTCTATAACCTTAATGTAGTGGGTTATTTGAATTTCGATCAGGACTGGATGACTAATGATACTATATACATGTCCGTTGAAGACATGAAATATCTCATGGAAGAGCAGAAGAAATACAACCAGCAGAACAACGGCGGATATTATGAAGAGCCTATAATAATCGGCGGTTACTATGACGGAGGTTCAGCTTCAAACGAAACTGTAACTTACGACCAGATACTTGTCAAAGCTGAAAACATGAACGATGTTTCAGACATTCAGAAAAAGATAGAGGAAATGGGATATTCCACTTCCAGTTATATGTCCTACATAGAACCTTTGCAGGATAAGATAGAACAGGATCAATTCTTATTCCTTGCAATCGGCTGTATTGCGTTTTTCGTAGCGGCTCTGAATATCATCAACACTATGATGATGTCCACCTACGAAAGAACGAGAGAGATCGGTATAATGAAAGTTCTCGGATGCAGAATAAAAGATATAAGAGATCTGTTTCTTCTCGAAGCAGGACTTATGGGATTCTGCGGCGGTGTTTTAGGCGTGCCTGTAAGTATTATTTTGTCAATGATAATAAACCACATGCAGGCAGGCACAAGCAATGACATGATGTATTATGATCCCACAATGGCTACGACATCATCTGTAATCACGCCATGGCTCTGTATTGCGGCTATCATATTCTCCGCCTTGGTAGGTTTCATTTCAGGCCTATACCCATCAATCAGAGCAATGAAACTCTCTGCACTTGATGCGATCAAAAACGAATAAATAGCAATTTTTAAGGGAGAAACTTTTCTTTTCGCGAAAAAAGAAAAGTTTCTCCCTTAAACCCTCTTCAAAAGAAAACCGATACTTGGGCATAACAAGCATCATCAAGTCCGGTTTTGTTGGAAAGGGTTTGGGAAAACCTTATTTTTCCGCGAAAATAAGGTTTTCCCAATAAAAAAATTCCAAATTCTAATTTAAAGAGTTCTTATATTGTAAAGATCTCCACCCTCAAGAAATTCGGGGTTTCGCATAGCTTCTTTACCCATAAGTTCAATCAATTTTATATGTCTTGTTGACCATGAACCGTCTTCGTTTATTTCAAAGAGTCTACCTCCGCGAAGATCGTCATGGGCTGACATATTGAAACCCAAAGAGGAATCATAACCAAGTTTTATTCCGCAATATGTACCCTCAAAATTGCAAAGATGTTCGTGTCCCGCATAAATTCCTTTAACATCGCCTCTTTGGAGACAAGCCATTAAAAGTCCTGAATTTATACTTGCTCCATAGATCTCCTGACGTTTCGAACCGATCATGCCTGTTTCTTCCGGATTTGCCCAAATAAGATTCATCTCCATTGGAGGAACATGCAAAAACAAAAGCCCTGGAATCTTTTTGCCTAATTCTTTTTCCATTTCAAGAGACTTATTGTAATACCAATATACCTGATCGAAATAAACAGACGAATGACTGCTGTTGAATCCACCCAATGGATTAGGCATACGTATACAGGAATCTGAGCCCTTCAATCCAAATTTTTCTGCCATTACAGTATTTTCACTGTGAGAGTCCATCGTCCATAGATTAAATACAGGCTCCCCCGTTGCGGACGAATAAATAGTTTTCACATAGTTTCCCACACCGCTGACATCTTCAGGACCAGCCTCTGTAATACAGTATGGAAATGTCTCATAAACGCTTTGCTGAAATTCATTGCTGAACCCGCCCTCTGCATCGTGATTACCGTAGCAATGAAACCATGGAATACCTCTGCTCTCTACAGGTTCAAGAATGACCGAGAGCAAATATCTGAATTCTTTTTCGGTTACAGTTGAATGATTAACACAAAGGTTGTCTCCGCCTAAAAATACAGCATCAGGTTCAGTATAATCAAGAAGAGCCTCAAAACCTTTTATCAGTTTCGGGTTTATACGGTCTCCTGCGTGAAAATCCGACACCATGAGAAGTTTGAACTTTCCGTTTTTTGTTGTCAGACGAGTATTATTCATGTCACTCATATCAATCAATCTTTCTGATATAATACTGATCTCCACCCTCAATAAATTCGGGATTTCTGATAGCTTCTTTACCCATAAGATCCATTATCTTGACGGTACGTGTTTCAAAAGTTCCGTCTTCGTTTATCTCAAAGAGTCTGCCACCGCGAAGATCATCATGAGCTGACATATTAAAACCGAGACATGCGTCATACCCCATCATGATACCGCAGTATTTTCCGTGGAAGTCGATAAGGTGTTCATGACCGCAGAATATACCTTTAACGTCTCCTCTCTGCAAACACGCCATAAACAGGCCCGAATTCAACTCACCTGAACAAATACCTTCACGTTTTGAACCTACAAAACCTGTCTGCTCAGGATTGTTTGCAATGATATGATACTCCATAATGGGAACATGCATTACCATAAGCGCAGGAATTTTGTAACCATATTCTTTTTCCATTTCCATGGACTTATTATAGTACCAAACTACCTGATCAAACATAACGGAAGCCTGAGCACTGCCACCACCGAGAGGTTTTGGCATTCTTATATTTGCATCTTCAGGCTTGATATTGAATCTCTTCACATATTCAGGCCATTCGCTGTGGGAATCCATTGCCCAGATATTGAACAAAGGTTTACCTGTTTTGGGAGAATATACAGTACGGACATAATTACCTACCCCTGAAAGTTCTTCAGGACCTGCTTCAGAAATACAGTGAGGGAAGGATTCATATACAGTCTGCTGATATTCATTGCTGAATCCACCTTCCTTATCATGATTACCGTAAACATGCATCCATGGGATATTACGGCTTTCAATAGGTTCGAGGATAGCTTCAAGTCCTCTGCGGAAATCATCCTCTGTCATCTCTGATCTGCTACAGGTCATAATATCACCGCCGAGAATAATCAGATCAGGTTCTGAATATTCGATCAGAGCATCCATAGACTTCATCAGTTTGGGATTACAGTGAGAACCCGCATGAAAATCCGATACCATAAGAACTTTAAATTTACCGTTTTCATTAAATTTAAGGCTGTTACTCAATTCTTTGTTCATAAAGATACACCTCACATAAAAGTTCAACTATATTATAGCTTAAATTCTTCCAAAAGTCAACCCATTTGGAAGAATTTGCATAAAAAAAGATAAAAAGAAGATCTCACGCACGGGATCTTCTTTTTAAAAAACAAATTAGCTTACTCTTATTTGATTTCTTCGCGAAGAGCTTTACCTGCTTTGAAAACAGGAACTTTAGAAGAAGGAATTTCGATAGCAGTCTTTGTCTGGGGATTTCTGCCAACACGAGCTGCTCTTTCACGAACTTCAAAACAGCCGAAACCTACGAGCTGAACTTTGTCGCCGGATTTAAGAGCGTCTGTGATGCTGTCGAAAACGATCTCTACGATTTTCGCACTGTCTTTTTTGGAAATGCCGGCTTTTTCAGCAACTTCCGTGATGAGTAAATTCTTATTCATTTTTTTGCCTCCATATAATTTATATTTCTGTATTTTTCTTTATCGCCTATATATTTTACACTATTTTGAGCCAAATTTCAAGAACCTTGTTTATTTTTTAAGAAAATTCCTTTAATTTCGTTAAAACTAACCAATTTACACATTGAAATAACCAGCAAATATATCGCTCCTGCACAAATAATTGTGGGGAATAATGCAATTCGGGGAGGTAAAAACAGCTCAAACAGATACATGAACAGTTTTACCGCCACAAAACACGATACCCCTGCAATCAAAGGCTTTAAAAATACGGCTATAATATTGGGTTTTCCGCCTATATGTTTCTTTATAAAAATAAAATTCATGATGACCATAACAGGATATGCAATATTGGTAGCTATAGGTGCTCCATAAATATTCAGTTCAGGAATACTTACAAGTATCCATGTCATCAAAGTTTTAATACAAGCACCGACCGTCACGGAAATAACAGGAAGATAGGACTTCCCTATTGCCTGAAGTATCGAACCTGTAATATTGGAAAGACCTACACATACAAGCGCAAAACAAAGGATCTCCAACAAAGGAGTAGCAGCTTCAACAGATGCCGCATTATTTGCTCCCGGGAAGAAAAGAAGTAAGGCTCTGTTTGCAATACCGCAAAGTCCGAAAGCGCATCCGAAAGCAATAATTGAAGAATACGTATATGCCCGATGGATAGTTCGCTGAACAAGCTCATCGTTTTTCTTTGCATAAGCACCTGATATCGTCGGAATAAGACTCATACCGATACTTACGATAAAAAACGAAGGAAGATTGAAAAGAGTCAAGACCATATTGCCATATGAACCCCAAAGCATCTGAGCCTCTTCCAACGGCATAAAACTTTTAAGCCTGTTCATTACAGTAAAAGCATCTATTGCACCCATAAGGTTTGCGGAAATAGAGCTTACCATTATCGGCAGAGAAATAATAAGGAAAGTACGTACAAGTTCCTTTTTGGGAGTTCCCACATCATTTATAAAATCGGAAACATTGACCTTGTATGACTTATCCCTGAATACATATCTCAGAGTCATGAAGATCATTGCTGCATAAGTGCTGAGCGTCACACCGAAAATTGCCCCACCGACGACCTGTTCAAGGGGATAACCATGGTTAAACATGTAATACGCAATACCATAGCCCGCACAAAGCTTCACAGCGGCTTCCACAAGATTTGATATAGCTGTGGGTGCCATATTGTTATAGCCCTGGAAAAAGCCCTTAAAAACCGAAACGACGGCTATATTGAAAATCGCAGGCATGATAGCCGCAACAGCATAATAAGCTTCCTTACTGTTCATTATCTCTGCGATCTGCGGCGCAAAAATAAAGCCCAATACGGAAAGAACTCCGCCCAGCGTAACAAATATCGAAGCAGCAATTTTAATAATACGCGGAATATCCTTATGCTTGCCGAGAGCCAAAGATTTCGATATCATTGCCGCAATACCTGTCGGAAGACCTGATGTTGCCAATGAAAGCAAGAAAATATAGATACTGTATGACGAGGAGTAGAAACTCATCGCCTGGGTTCCGACAAGATTAGTCAATGGGATGCGGAATACCGCACCTATAAGTTTAACGAGGAATCCCGAAAGAGAAAGGAGTATTGCTCCGTAAGCAAAGTCCTGACGTCTGCTTTTTGACATTTTTTAAACTCAGATCTCCGTTCCGCAATTATTACAGTATTTTGAGTTTTCCATATTTTTACCGCCGCAGTTTGCGCATATCTTCATACCACGGATCTCGGAAAGTTCCTGAGTAAGAAAATCCACACGTTCTTTATCCACAGCTATGCAATCTGCTATACGCTTCATTTCATCAATATATTCATCGCTGTCTTTTTCTATTGCTTTATAAGCAAGTTTACCGAGACGGATATATTCTTTGCGAAGTTCAGCTTTAGCTTCTGTTATTTTGAGAGAGAGACGGGCTCTTTCAACAAGCTCACAGCCTTTCTGTCCTGCAATATCTGCGTATTCCCTACCTTTATCAAGTATCATCTGTAACTGTTCATCCATAATTTTAATCTTACCTTTCTTTATGTTTGATTTCGATTATTGTAATTATACCACAGTAAAAAGGCTTTGTCAATGAAAAACTATGTAAAATTAGAATTATATCACAATTTCGCGGATTTTTATTTCAAATCATCAGCTCATTACAGTTTACTGTAATAAATAGAAAATTATTCATATAATTCAGTTATTGAAGAATATATCAAATCTGGAAGGACTTCAATGGATGCGATATTCGGAGAATAAAGTATAAAATATCGGGAAAACCTCATTCAAGAAGTTTTCCCGATATTTTTTGTATATTATACTATTTATCAGAAGCCTGTTACAGAGTCGAGAGGAAGTGACATTATAAGTCCCTTAGCTTCGCTGTTAACACCGCATTTTTCGCTGATAGCACGCATAAGCGAAACTTTATCATCTGCATTGGCGATGATAAGAACGATATCCGTCTCATCCTGAGTATTTATACCCCAAAGCCCTGCGATCTCATCGTTACCTACACCACGACTATGGATAACAGTTCCGCCTCTCGCTCCCGCAGATCTTGCAGCATCCATTACGTCAACGCTGAAACCTCTTTTAACAACTGCAGCAATAAGTGAATGTCTTGATTCGCTCATATAAGAAATTTCCTTCCTGAGATTATTTACTATGGGGTCCTGTGTCTGTTTTATCATTTTGAGCAACAGCCTGTTCGCCCCTGTAAGAGATACGGTAAAAGCTATACCGCTGTTTGCGGTACTGAGATGAAGTTCATCGTGAAGCTTTCTCAAAATTGAATCCGCAAAAGGTTTGAGCATTACACTGACAAGGATACATTTATCTGTACTACCCAGCCCCAACATATCCATAACTTCACTTGACGCTGTACCTTCAGCATTAAAACGGTACTGAACAGGAAGAGCTTTCGCTCGGAAAACTTCAGCCGCCTGCTCCGCAAGTTTGGGAGTGGTTATCAATGCAAGGATCACAAAGGATATCTTCTGTTCATTATTATCCATTGAAAGTTACCTCCTCAAGATCTATGATGTCATCGCCGTCAGCAGGAATACCTGAAACGTAACCGATATGTTTCTGATGTTTGGACGTCTTGATCTTGTAAATGATACCCATGATCTGAATTGCAATAAGAGGTGTCAACGCAACAAGAGCAACGACCCCGAAAGCATCGGTCATGATATTACCGCCCAAAGCTTCACAAACACCGATACTCAACGGAAGTAAGAATGTAGAGGTCATAGGACCACTTGCAACACCGCCGGAGTCGAATGCTATACCAACGAAGATCTTCGGTACAAACAGAGACATAATGAGAGCCAGAACATAACCGGGAATTATGATAAACTGAATTGGAATACCGAGAATAATACGGAGCATTGCAAGTCCGATACTTACAGCAACACCTATGGACATACTGCGATTCATTGCCCTGACAGAGATAGCACCGTCAGTAACGCTTTCAACCTGATGATTGAGGACCTGAATAGCAGGTTCGGCTTTAACGATATAATAACCAATTATCATTCCTATAGGTATAAGGATCCAATTATAACTGAGTCCAGCCAATGCCTTTCCGATAAATGCACCTACGGGAGCAAAACCGATATTTACACCGCAAAGGAAAAGAACAAGACCTAAATATGTATAAAGAAAACCAATAAAAACTTTTTTGATCTCTTTTCTGTGGTATCTGTGAGTCAGAAGCTGGAAGATCAAAAATACAGCAATAATGGGTAAAAGCGAAATAAGAACCTCTTCAAGATAATGAGGAAATTCTTTTACAAATTCAAGTGCAACATCCTGAGTTGTTGATACATCAACTATCTCTGTTCCGCTGTAATCCCCCATTGTTGGCTTATAAAAACAACCGAGAATAAGCACTGCAAGAATAGGACCGACACTTGAAAGAGCTACAAGACCGAAGCTGTCACTTGCAGCATTTTTATCACTTCTGACAGATGCGAGACCGACACCGAGAGCCATAATAAACGGAACAGTCATAGGACCTGTAGTTACGCCGCCAGAGTCAAATGCAACAGCTAGAAAATCCTTCGGAACAAAGAAGGATGCTCCGATAAGAAGTACATACAGAATGATGAGCAAAATCGAAAGATCCACTTTAAATCTGATCCTCAAAATTGCAACCGCCAGAAATACACCAACACCGATAGCCACCGTCCATATCAATACCTGATTCGGAACAGACGGAACCTGTTCGGCAAGAACCTGCAAGTCAGGTTCGGAGATGGTGATAATAGCCCCCATCAGAAAACCTATAAAAGCTACAATAAAAAAGCTTTTGCATTTGGATATCTGAACACCAATGCCCTCACCAAGAGGTGTCATCGCAAGTTCAGCACCCAACTGAAAGAATCCCATACCTACAATAAGCATTACCGCCCCCACAAGGAACATGAAAATATTACCAATTTCCACGGGGATAAGAACTACACTTATCATAAGAACGATGCCCGTGATGGGAAGCACCGCAGAAAGGGATTCCAGTGTTTTTTCCTTAAGTTTTGGGTTCAAAACTGCACCGTCTTTCTTTTCCAAACCACACAAAACAACCTGATTTCGTGTAAATAAGGATAATTATTATCTATATTTATATTATATAATATTTCCACTCTCAGGTCAATAGGATTTCTCCAAACTTTTAATGAATTCATTATAAAAAACCCGGTCAACGCATAAGTTATTTCTTTTTTCATTATTTTTCGTAAAAAAAAGACTTGACAACGGCGCAAAAAGATGCTATAATATACAAGCTGAATAAAAATCTCAGTGCAGTTGATAACTTCAAGATAACAATAAACTATTATCGGGGTGTAGCGCAGTTGGTGTGCGTTTGTGAGCGCTTCCTGTGGAAGATACAGCGAACAATAAGCACTGGGCAGCGGTCGAAATTTTGACCGAGCTTCTGCGAGAAAATAAAATTTCGGGCACCGCAACCGGAAGCGCAGCGGACATCTGTGCAAATCAAAAAATTTAATACTTATCGGGGTGTAGCGCAGTTGGTGTGCGTTTGTAAGCGCTTCCTGTGGAAGATGAAGCGAACAATAAGCACTGGGCAGCGGTCGAAATTTTGACCGAGCTCCTGCGAGCGAATAAAATTTCGGGCACCGCAACCGGAAGCGCAGCGGACAACTGTGCAATTCAAAAAAACTAAATATCATCGGGGTGTAGCGCAGTTGGTAGCGCGCTTGGTTCGGGACCAAGAGGTCGCAAGTTCAAATCTTGTCACTCCGACCATATTGAGTGTTCATAACAAATTTAGGTTATGGACACTTATTTTTATATTTTCGAAGATAAAATTTATTGACTTACCAAAAGAACTATGCTATAATATAAGTAAACAATAGAAGCACAAAAAATATGAGGTCAACATGATAATAGATAATATCATTCAGGAGGTATGATTTATGAGCGTTGTTGCTCGCAGAAAAGAACTAATATGGCTTATGTATTTTGCAGTTGCTGTTTTCGGCGTTGTGATGATATTTATTGGAAATGAAATTTCTCAAAAAATTATCGGTGGGGTTTTGTTGATTGTCAGCGCAGTAATACTTATCCAATATTTCATGATTCCGCCTATAGCAATAATCCGTGACGAAAGGAATAGGTTACATTTGCCTAAAGGGATAACTTTAGATCCTAAGGATATCGTTGACGTTTCCTACAGAAGAGCCTCCGCAAAAGGAGTTCAATATAAATGGGGTTCGATAGTGATCATAACTGCGACAGCGAAATATAAATGCAGATATATTGCAGACTGTGAACACGTATCGAAAATAATTACTGACATAGTTTACAAAAGTAAAAGCGCTGATATAAATATATTCCAATAAAAATAAATATAAAATAAGCACCTTAGAAGTCGATCTTTTGGGGTGTTTGTTTTATCGGGCGACAGTACAATCAACCGCCGTTTGATTTTATCAATATCACGTCCATTGACATCAAGCGTGAATTGTGTTATAATAGGCTCATAGAAAGCAGCTTTCGAAGAACTATTAAAATTCAAAGGAGAAAAACTTATGAGTATTGAAATAATAGGAAAACAAATAGCATCTCTGCGCAAAGAAAAAGGTATCAAGCAGGAAGAGCTCGCAAGTTATGTCGGTGTTAGTACCCAAGCTGTTTCAAAATGGGAAAACGGTGGGGTTCCCGATACGGAACTTCTCCCTAAGATAGCTGATTTCTTTTCAGTTTCGGTGGATTCTTTGTTTGGGAGAAACATATTAAATTACGGAGAAGTTAAAACAGCTCTCTGTAAGAAGATAGTAGATACCCCGACAGAGCAGAAATTCAAGCTCATACTCAACTACTGCTGGGATATGGAAAGGGCTATGTTCGGATGCATACCCGATGACAGAAGTATTGAAGATTATGAAAAAGATATCGGAGAAAATGAACAGAGATATTCTACAATAATGTCGGACGACGGCTTCACACGGATGGGAATTGCCAACAGGTTGCAATACTTCCTGATAGTGCCTGAAATCGCAAATACAGATAAGGCATTGTTTGAAAGAATTGACTACCCGAGTTTTTTCAAAGATCTTTCGGATAAAACTTTATTTGAAGCTTGTATTTTCCTGCATAAACGCGAAGGCGATAAGGCTTTTACCGAAAATCTGCTTATTAAAGGTTTAAATATCAACAATGATGAAGCTGCAAAAGTTCTTGCTTTTCTTGAAAAATACAATTTAATATATAAAACAAGCATCGAATTGGACGATGAAACGAAAACTGTTTACAACTTCAAACCAACCCCTTCTTTTACAGCTCTTTTGATATTTGCAAGAGAGATGATAGAAACTCCGAATAATTTCAGTTATTACCTCGGAGGAAGAGAAAAACCTTATCTTAAATAACGGAGAAAAACTTATGGATAAAATACTTCCACCGATGTATAGAAAACCGGAAAAGGTCCCAATCTTTACAGTATCATATTGAGTAGATATTATAAAAAAAGATACCCTGTTCTTAATGGAAAACTGATAACTAAAATTTTATCCCTCAAAGAATGATCTTTGAGGGATTTTTTCATTACTTTTATTCTGTTATTTTACCATACCGTAGCCGCCTGCATATTTGCTGACTTCGGAAGCGACAACGAAAACTTTATTATCGCAGATGTTACGGATCTCTTTGAGCATCTTTGAAGTTTCTTTACGAGGAATAACAATGAATATCATATTCATTTTATCGGTAGATCCCCTGCCTTCAAATACGGTGTATCCCTTATTTTTTTCTTTGAGATACTCAGTTATCTTTTTCGTACTGTCGTCATTTGCGATAAGCTCAAGGTTTGATGTGCCGAGAGCTATCTTGTTTTCGATGGTAGAACCGAGGAACAATCCCGTTGCATAGCCTACACAATAAAACAGAAGTAAAAAGATGTTATCGCCGAGAGTTCCTATTATTGTTGAAATAACAAGTCCCCATATCATACACTCGATAAAACCTAACCCTGCAGCTTTCAGTCTCTGACCTTTGACCATCATGCAAGTTTTCAGGGACTGAATGGATATTTCGATTATTTTTGCGGCGCAGACGATAAAACATACCGCTATTGGGTGTATAGATGATAAAAATTCTGACATCGGTTTTCTCCTTGTTTGTTTTATTATATTATACCATAAAAATACTCAAATTTCAATAGTTAAATCAGCACATTTGAAAGAACTGTGAAACGGCTTGAATTTCAGATTTATTTATGATAAAATATTTTAGACTACACTTAATGATATAGGAGATAAAAAAATGAATGAAAAGTTGAAAATAAATATTACCGAATATCCATACAACGCTAAAGGCGACGGTGTCACAAACGACAGACCCGCAATACAGAAAGCCATTGATGAGGCACATAAGAATGGTGGGGGAATAGTTGTACTCCCTGATGGAAAAACTTACCTCAGTGGAAATTTAATACTCAGAGACAATGTAGAGCTTCATTTTGAAGACGGTTCGACTTTACTGCAAAGCTCAAATCCTGACGATTATGTAAAGCCTGTAGGAGATTCTTGCGAACCGCACCGACCTAAATACGGCTATAATCTTTGCGATGAAATAAAATGGAGCCATTTGTGGTACTATAACTACCCGATGATATTTGCTCCCGAAGGCACTAAAAATATAAAAGTTACAGGAAAGGGCTCTCTCTTAATGATGCCGACGGACGATATTGAACATATCATCAGAATTTGTCCAATCGGTTTTTTCAAAGTCAGCGGTTTTGAAATTTCCGATGTAACCATAACTAATTACCATTCTTATGCAATGATGCCTTTCCATAGTGATCACGGTCTCATAAAAAATCTTACAGTGGAAAACTCTAACCACGGAAACGGCGACGGTTTCTGTATTATGAACTGTCAAGATATCAGAGTTACGGGCTGCAATATGGTCTGCGGCGACGATGCAATCTATATATTCTCATCATACAAAGATCCTCGCAGAAGCGATTGGTGGAACTCTGACGACCCTCAACCGTCAATAAACTTAGAAATAGACCACAACGAATGCAAAACCAATCATTGCAAATCTTTCGGCATGATACTCTGGGGACTTGACTGTCCTGACCAGGAAAAAATCGAAGTCAGAAATGTATACGTTCACGACAACCATTTTGAAACTATGGGGAACTGGATATACTGTCCGTACACAACAAAATCCGGTTGTACTCCTGTTACTAATTTTAGATTTGAAAACAACAGAATTGATGCCATTGAACCTGATTTCTTTGCAACCAAAATAAGTGATATGAACTATTTCCATTCCATGAGAGAAATACAGAATGGTGGCTTTGAAAGCGGACTGGCTTTTTGGAATTACCGCAAAAATTCAAACGAAGACTCTGTTGGTATTGGAACAGATGATGCGGGACAACCTAAAGGAAAATACGGCTATATTTCACACCTTGAAGATGGTGATGCGGCTTTATATCAAGGACTTTACATTAGGTCGGGAGAATTAAACTGCTTTTGGGCAAAACTTCAAACAAGCGGAGACCCATGCAGAATCTTCGTAAAAGACCTTGAAACTCAAGAACTTGTTGCAGAAAAGGAATTCAGCAATACTGAATGGGAAGATGTTCAACTTGAATTTTCCGTTCCGAGAGATGCGAACTATCACATCGGGATCGAGAGAGGAAACGCTACAAAAGGCTGGGCAAAAATTGACAACGCAACACTTTTGGGAAACTGCGATGCGGCTTTCGGGTACAAGCGAGTAGGAACAGACCCTTATCGTGGGATGAAACCCCTCTACTTTTACGACCCTGACCTTTGGAGATAAGAATTCAAATTCAAAAAAATAAATGGGAAAACTTTTCTTTTCACGAAAAAAGACAAGTTTTCCCATACCATTTCAAAATAAAACCGAATTGATAAAATATTATTTATTCTCAATCAAATGAGACACATCAATGTACTCATGATGAAGTTCTTTTACTCCGTTTTCGTCCACAGTCATGACAGTTCCGCCGTTAAGGTCTGAATCCCAATAACAGCCCATACCTATCTTTGTTCCGTAAGTAAGTCTGATTCCGTTATAGAGAATACTGAAATTATTTACGTGTTCATGACCTGCAATGACGTGTTTTGTGTGACCGCATTCTTCAAGAACTTCAACAACTCCGTCATCATAGTTGGAGCTTGCGATACCTTCACGGTTTACGCCGAAAGAGGTCTTTTTATATTCATCTTTCCAACCGACACCTTTGTAGCTATCCTCAATAGAAACAGACTTCGGAGCGCGAAGCTCTTCCTCAGTTGCGGCATAAAAAGCTTTTCTGTAACCGTAAAGAGGAATATGTACAATAAGTGAAGAGTCATTACAACCGAGGGCTTTGAGGTCTTTGACTTGTTCTTTGTACCATTCAAGCTGAGCAGGAGTCAAAGATGCATATGAACCGTATTTCTGAATAACACAGTTTCTATCAAAAAGACATATATCATTATTAGCATGAGTATCCATCATAAATACGGCTTCAACTATCTTTTCGCCTTCTTTGATCGCTATAACATAGTTACCGTTACCAAGAGCAGGATCCCCTTTTTCATAAAGACAAGTGGGGTATTTCATGTAAAGATCTGCGATCTCCTCCACAACAGTTGCACCGTCTTCATTGTCATGATTTCCCCAAACAGGAGCCCATGGAATACCGTAAGACTGCATGAGATCAGCAAAATTTTTGTAAGCTTCAAAATGTCCCTCGCCCCAGGATATATCACCGCTGACAGTAATAAGATCCGGCTGAACTTTTTTGATAAGCTCGTCAAGTGTATAGGTAAGAATTTTATACGCAACATGATCAGCAGCCCATTCACCATTACTCAGCTGAGGGTCTGTAAGATTAAGAATAACAAAGTCTTTGCCGTAAGTTTTGTTAAGTGTAAACATAATAATGCACCTCATTATAATTTGTTATAATTTATTATAGCATATAAAAATAGGTTTGTAAAGGAGTTTTTCATTTTTTTAAATTATAACATAAACTAATTACCTATTGACATAATCGACAAAATATGATATAATTATTACATATAATGCGATATAAACTTGTAGACTTAGTATTTCGACAGAATGGAGATCAAAATGACTGATAATAATAAAAGAAAACGTCATATTACAGCAGGAGAAGTGATCACCGTAATAATTGTGGTTCTTTGTCTTGCGGCAGGGCTGGTTTTGAGCTTTTTGAATTTTTCGGAAAAAGCATACATAAGTGATGTTGAAAACAGCGCGATGAAAGCATATTCCTTAATGGAAGATATTAACGTCAGAGTTGAAGATATTTCATCTCTGGGTGATTATCCTTCAGTCATAAAAGAATTCTTTCCCGATATTTTTGAATACGGAGTGTCAAAGGATTCCATAACAGAATCTGCAAAAAACGGAAAGATGAAAGACAGTCAGTATGCAATTTCCAGCATTGAAAATTCGGCTTCAGGCTTCACTTTTACATATTATAAATTTCTTAATGAAAAGCTTTATGAAATTAAATATACTGACGGGATATTAGGTAAAGTTGAAGTTCTTTTCAAAACCGAAAAATAAAAATACGGATCAAAAAGCGGTAAGGTACATTATCTTACCGCTTCTGTTTTCTTTATTTTTTGTCAAATTCTTTCCAAAATGAAAGTATGGAATTTTCGTAGCCCTCTTTATCCAAATAATAACTCATAGCATGTTCCGCACCTGGTACAACAAGAAGTCTTTTAGGCGCAACGCAAGCCAGATAATTCTCATAAGTCATTTCAATGGGAACAAAACTGTCTGCCGAACCGTGAATAAATAAAACAGGCACTTTGCAAACTTTCATAGCGTCAACAGCAGAATAATCCCCTGAACCCATATTCAGTTTTTTGCGGCAATTACCCTCGATCATAAGTTTCGGGAAATCATAAGGAAGATGAAGATTTTTCTCAACAACATGTTTCCATATATCACAAGGAGAAGTAAATCCGCAATCAGCAACTATTCCGCAAACATTATCCGGAAGATCCAAGCCTGCTGCCATAAGAACGGTCGTAGCGCCCATTGAAATTCCGCCGAGATATACGGGCAGGAATCCCATAGTACGCTCATTTACCCAATCTATCCAATCGAGGCAGTCAAACCTTTCCAGCAATCCGAAACCCATATAGTCTCCCCCACTGTTATTTTGACCTCGTTGTTCCGCATAAAGAACACTGCAACCGTTTTTATGCCAAAAGTCAGAAACTGCCGCAAAATCATGAGCCCAATCTGAACGCCAACCATGCATTGCTATTATTATACGTTTTGCATTTTCACATTCAGACCAATGTCCAACAAGCCGGATCCCGTCCCTGCTTACAATTTCAACATCTTCAAAGATTTCTTTTTTAAAAGTTTCCGATAATTCAGAAAGCTGTGAATAAGCATCTTCAAAGCCTTTGATACCGGACAATCTGCTTTTGTTTATCTTCATGTTAGTCGGTATCTTTCTGTCAAGCGCATAATTCAACAAAGTATTGCTCATCATATATGAAACCGCACCAAAAGTTGCCGCAACGGCAGTCAATGAACTTACACCCAATATAATATTTTTTGTACTGTTTTTCATTCTTTACACGCTCCATTTTTATTCTCCGATACAGTATGTCCAAAAAAACAAAACCGATTCAAAACGATATAATTTTCTCGTCAGATAAAAGCATATACAAAAAAACTTACGTATTCGTTCATAGAAATGTGAAAGAAAAGGTTTACAGATAACTTGACAGATGTAAAGTTATGTGTTATACTATACCGAATTTAAATCAACTAATATTATCATTTCATGAAGGCGAAAAAATGAACAACAATATTTTAAATCAGATCAACCAACTAAAAAAAGAAAAGAATGCAGTTATCCTTGCCCATTATTACGTAAACGATGAAACACAGGCAATAGCAGATTATGTGGGAGATTCTTTCTATTTGGCAAAAATTGCAAGGAATACCGATGCTGACATTCTCGTTTTTTGCGGTGTTTCATTTATGGGAGAAAGTGCAAAGATATTGAATCCCGATAAGAAAGTACTTATGCCTGACCTTACAGCTGACTGTCCTATGGCCCATATGGTAAAAAATGGCAAGATAGAAGAAATGCGCAAAAAATACGATGACCTCGCTGTTGTATGCTACATAAACTCAACAGCAGAGCTGAAATGCCAAAGCGATGTTTGTGTTACATCATCCAATGCAATAAAAATTGTAAAAGCACTACCAAATAAAAATATATTCTTTATCCCTGATAAAAATTTAGGAAGTTATGTTGCAGAGCAAGTTCCCGATAAGAATATCATCCTTAATGATGGCTGTTGCCCTGTACATGCAAATGTCACCGTACAAGAAGTTATCGCAGAAAAAGAAAAACATCCACAGGCACTGATTTTTTCGCACCCTGAATGTAACAAAGAAGTTCTTGAACTTTCAGATAAACTCGGAAGCACAGCAGAAATAATTACATTTGTAAAAAACAGCGACGCTAATGAATTTATAATTTGCACAGAAGACGGTGTCGACTACAAATTAAGAACAGATAATCCAAACAAAAAATTTTATTTCCCCCAAAGCTGTCACTGTTGCGCGGATATGAAATTAAACACCCCTGAAAGAATACTTCATGTACTGAAAACAGAACAGAATTCTATTGAAATAGACGAAGAAATTCGCAAAAAAGCACTGATTCCTCTTGACAAAATGTTGGAGCTGGCAAAATAATGGAAAATATGAACATAAAAACAGATATAATTATAGTAGGTTGCGGAGTTGCAGGCCTTTACTGCGCACTTAACTTACCGAAAGACAAAAAAATAACCATAGTAACCAAAAATATCGCAAGAAGAAGCGATTCTTTTCTTGCACAAGGAGGCATTTGCGTTCTTAGAGACGAAAATGATTTTGATGCTTTTTTTGAAGACACAATGAAAGCAGGACACTACGCAAATAATCCGGAATCGGTTGAAATAATGATCAACTCATCAAGAGAAATAATTAAAGATCTTGTAAGTTATGGTGTAAGATTTGAAAAAGACGGAAAAGATTTTGCATATACGAAAGAGGGTGCCCACTCAAAAGCCAGAATACTTTTCCATGAAGACGAGACGGGAAAAGAAATAACATCACATTTGCTTACGGAAGCCCTGAACAGAGAAAACATTTCATTGATTGAAAATTTCACTATGGTAGATATAGTCTGCGAAGACAATGTCTGCTACGGTATAATAGGTCACGATGAAAATGAAAAATATGTTTACATAAATGCCGATTATACAGTTTTGGCAACAGGCGGCATAGGTGGTCTGTTTGAACACTCAACCAATTACAGACATCTGACAGGAGATGCACTCGCTATCGCATTAAATCACAATATAAGATTAAAGCATATAGACTATATTCAGATACATCCTACAACTCTCTACACTAAAGGAAACGGAAGAGAATTTCTCATTTCTGAATCAGTCAGAGGTGAAGGCGCCATTCTTCTCAACTCAAAAGGAGAGCGATTTGTTAATGAACTTCTGCCACGTGATGTTGTAGCGAATGCAATATTTGAGGAAATGAAAAAAGAAGGCACAGAACATGTATGGCTTTCACTTGAGCCTATTCCCGAAGAAGAGATAAAGAACCATTTCCCCAATATTTACAGACATTGCCTCAAAGAAGGTTATGACATAACAAAAGAAGCTATCCCTGTAGTTCCATCACAGCATTATTTCATGGGCGGTATAGATGTTGACAGACACAGCAAAACTTCAATGGACAGACTTTACGCTGTAGGAGAAACCGCCTGCAATGATGTCCATGGTAAAAATCGTCTCGCAAGCAACTCGTTACTGGAAAGCCTTGTATTTGCGAAAAGATCTGCCAATAATATTAAAGAATCATATTCAGAAACAAATTTCAGCAAAGAAATAAAAATAGATACGGAAAAATTTATTAACTACAAAGATAAATACAAAAGTTTGATTCTTGCTGCCATAGAAAAGGAGAAAAAATCACATGAATAACATTACAATGGCAATGAATGCCGACGAACTCATACTCAGAGCACTGAGAGAAGACATTACAAGCGAAGACATAACAACAAATTCCGTTATGAGAGAATATAAAAACGGAGAAGTAGATCTTATCTGCAAACAGGACGGTATCATTGCAGGACTTGAAGTTTTTAAAAGAGTTTTCGAACTGCTTGACCCGAATACCAAAACCGAATTTTATTGCAAAGACGGAGATACTGTCAAAAAAGGAGAAAAGATCGGTCTCGTACGTGGAGATATAAGAGTTCTTCTTTCAGGGGAAAGAACTGCATTGAATTATCTGCAAAGAATGAGTGGCATTGCAACTTATACGAGAAATATTGCAGATATGCTCAAGGGAAGCAAGACAAAACTTCTTGACACCAGAAAAACGACTCCCAATATGAGAATATTTGAAAAATATGCAGTAAAAGTCGGTGGAGGTTACAACCACAGATACAACCTCAGCGATGGTATTCTTTTGAAAGACAACCACATTGGCGCTGCAGGCGGTGTAAAAGAAGCAGTAAGAATGGCAAAGGAATATGCTCCTTTCGTAAGAAAGATAGAGATCGAAGTTGAAAACCTTGACATGCTTAAAGAAGCACTCGAAGCAGGAGCAGATATTATAATGCTTGACAATATGAGCATAGAAGACATGAAAGAGGCTGTAAAATTGACAGCTGGAAAAGCTGAAACAGAATGCAGCGGCAATGTAACAAAAGAAAATGTTGCAAAGCTTGTGGATATCGGGGTTGATTATATTTCCAGTGGAGCTCTTACCCACTCGTCTCCAATACTTGACCTTTCACTTAAAAACCTCCACGAGATTTAAGAAACGGTGATACAATGAATGCGAAAGAAAGAAGAATTGCAATCGCAAATAAACTTTTATCTGAAAAAGAAGCTGTACCCGGAAATGTTTTGGCAGAAGAATTTAATGTTTCACGCCAAATAATCGTTCAGGATATTTCTCAACTTAAAGCACAAGGATTTGATATACTTGCAACTCACAATGGATATATCATCATGCAGTCACCTCTTTGTGAAAGAGTATTCAAACTGAAACACTCAACATTAGATACAGAAGATGAATTGAACACCATTGTATCTTTAGGAGGAACAGTTGTTAATGTATTTGTATGGCACAAAGTATACGGAAAAATGGAAGCCAATCTGAATATTTCGACAAAATATCACATAGAAAAATTTCTTGATGGTGTTCGAAGCGGAAAATCCACTGAACTCATGAATATTACAGGAGGCTACCATTACCATAAAGTACGAGCAGATTCAGAAGAAATACTAAACAACATATATGAAGCATTGAACCAAAAAGGCTTTATAGCACCGGGAATATAATATATTGAACCGATTCGTTTGAATCGGTTCTCTTATTATTATTTTCTTAATTTTTTACAGTATTGAGTGCAGAGTTTATCCGTACATTGAGAACACTGAAGTGCTGCATTGGAGTATTCCCAAAAGCGTTCAGGATAAACCATAACACAGAATTCCCAAACCAACCAAACTGCAAAAGCCATTACGATCAAGCTTATGGAATAGAATCCAATAATGAATATCATCGGGGTAAACATCATTAAATGATCCCAATTAAATATCCTGCAAGTGGTACAGCATTTATTTTTCATTATAAGCCTGAATGGACACCATATAAGTACGCAAATAAGGTCACACACATAAAAGAATACGCTGATTATAAACAAAACGGAATTACCTATTATTCCGCCCCAATACAATCCGCCCAATACAGCAAGCAAAGCTACCCATATCAAGAATATTTTATATGCAGCTTTTGTTGTTGATACGACATATTCTTTCAAAGCCTGATAATTGATCTTTTCTCTTATAGGTTTAAATCTGAGCTTGAACAGTTTTTGTGAACCCAACGGAATCTTATCTTTTACAGGAATAAGTTGAAGTATCATATCTATAATCCATATTATCCATATAATATGATACATTGAAAAGCCTTTGAAGAAATTCATACCCTCAAGAATAGACATATCTTCCGATTTGAAAATAAGCATCAGAATACAAACCAATAGACAGATAATTCTGCCAACAAGGCGAAAAATATACTCCAGTCTGGTTTTGGATATTTTTGTCTTTATTTTTTTAACTGTTGATGTTTTATCCATTCTTTGCTCCCTCTATTTAAGAAACATATGAAGAAATTTCCCGTATATCCCCCTGTTATATAGCTGATATCTCATGGAAAGATCAAGTATCTATAATTCATTTTTGAGGTATTTGTTATCCCGATAATCATTGCAAATATTCTGCAAATTATTATTTATAATACCAAGGCATTTATAAAAAACAGCCATTTCCTCTTCTGTCATTCCATCGCCTGTCATGGAAAGGATCCCGTCTATTTTTTGTGCAATAACTTTTCCGATTTCGAGCCCTTTTTCTGTAAGACACAACAGACTTTTATATCTCTTAGGTGCATCTGAATTACAAACGATATAGCCTTCCCTTTCAAGATACAAAATTGAACGGGAAACTGCCGCTTTATCCTCGTCACATATATCGCAAAGTTCTTTAGCTGTAAGAGACTTTTCTTTATAAAGATAATAAAGACATGAAACATGAGGACTTTTCAGATTAAATTCAGCCATTTCTTCAGTTTTGATCTTACGTATACTGCGATTTATTTTTGCAATAAGCACCGTAAATGTTTTAAAACGTTCTTCCATTTCGGATACAGGCCTCCCACTTGTTGTAAAATCAACAAGTTTATTATAGCACAAAACAGTCGAATTGTCAATAAGTTTTTTTGTAAAACAGAAAAAATTTCCTTTTATATAATCACAATATCGGGAAAACATACTAATGAACGAATTTAAAGGAGAATTTCAATGATAGAACAAGATACGATAAGACTTTTAAGAGAATGTGATGCAGGCGTAAAAATGGGAGTTGATTCAATCAATGAAGTAATGGACTATGTTCATTCGGACAAACTGAAACAGATATTAGAAGACTGCAAACACGACCATGTGGTTCTGAATGATGAGATACAATCGATGCTTGACGAATACGGTGACGGCGGAAAAGAACCGAATCCCATAGCAAAAGGTATGTCATGGATGAAAACAAATGCAATGCTTGTGATGAACGAATCGGACAGCACTATTGCAGACCTCATGACGGACGGCTGCAATATGGGGGTCAAATCTTTGCATAAATATCTCAACCAATATGAAGCAGCAGAAGAAAAGGCAAAGAGAATAACAAAACGCCTTATAAACATCGAAGAAGAATTGGCAATAGATATAAGAGAATATCTGTAAAAAACAAAGTGGCAATTTATCCGAATTGCCACTTTGAAACTGTTTAAAAAAAATGTCAATATAATCCAATTAAAAAACTGTTGATTTTCGATCCTGTTTGTGGTACAATTTAAAGAAAACCGTAAAGGATGAAGAAAAATAGTAAAACATATAATCGTTTGGAAATTAAAAGAAGATATCGCAGATAAAAATGAGGTAAAAAACAAGATCAAAACAGAACTTGAAGGCCTTGTCGGAAAGATCGACGGATTGAAAGAGATGAAAATTCTTACTGATGGATTTGAGTCATCATCGGGAGACCTTATGATGGACTCCACTTTTGCAGACAACGATGCTCTCAAGGCATATCAAAAGAACCCTCTCCACCAAGCAGTCGCAAACGGAACAGTCCGCCCCAATGTTGCGGAAAGACTTTCCTTTGACTACGAAATATAATATAAAAAATACGGATATTCTTAACCGAAGAGGTCTTGAATATCCGTTTACTTTTTGCGTGATCAAGTCATCGAAACAACCGATAAAACAGTCGATTTATAAATATTGGGGTTGCCTGAAAACTGCATTTAAGTCAACTTAAACTATTATTTCAATCAAATAGATTCTCATCATCAGGATTTTCAGGATAAACAACGTCACATACTTCAACAGAATCGACTGTACCATTTACAAAATGAGCACAATACAATGTACCATTGGTGTACTGATAATAATTGAAAGTATAACCAAAATCCCCCTCTTCCATTGTAATATTACTGATAATACAACAATTTTCTACTAAAATACCATACTTAATTTCATCTACCGCATCAAATGACTTTGGATCATTTTCAGTAGTAGAAATCATACAACTCATACCTAACTTTTTGTTTTCAGAATCATATGTTGCTCCAATACCAATCAAAGCAGGATTCAAGCTTTTAAGTTCTTCATATAATTCTTCAGAAACGCTATAAATATCTTGATTCAAATTTGCCATCTGAACTGCTGTGTACATATTCTGTGCACTCATTTTTACATTTGCTTCGCGTGCAGTTTCCACAAAGCCAAGGTAGTTTGGAATGAGTATGGCGGTCAGGACCAAGATCATTGCCATTACAATGATAACTTCAATAAAGGAGAACCCGTCTTCTTTATGGAGCATTTCCTGCATTTTCTGTCGAATGTTGTTTTCTGTCTTTTTGATGTTTTTAGTCATAATAATGACCTCCTATTTATTTTGTATATGCTTACTATAGCATAACTGTTTTTGTTTGTCAATAGCTTATTGGCAAATAATATAATTTTTAAATTCTAATAACATTAGTGTTATTATATACACAAATAATAATCAAAAATGTAAACTCAAGTCAATATTTGTAAGTTTTTGGTTGTCAAAAAAAATTCTCAAATAAGGACTTCAAATTTAATTGATTTTCTAAATAAAGTATGTTATACTGATAAAAAACATTTTGAAATGGAGAGTCCCATTATGGTAAATATGGAAAAGATCAATTTCGACGCTTTTAAAGCGGAGGATATGACAAAATTTGCAGAATTAACAAGCAATAACGCTTTTGCGGTTTTTATATATAACAAGAACTACTATTTCAACGGAAAGAACTCTCAGATCGATAATTCAAATTATAAGGTCAGAACTGAACTCAGAAAAGGTGTTCCCGTTTCACCCATTGAAGTTTTCGGATTACTTAGTGACCTCGAAATAGCGGATAATACAATCAAATTTGGCAATAATTCATTATCCTTTGAAATTGGAAGTAAGAACTATACTGTAGGCGGAACTTCAGGCATGTTTACCGTTGAACCGTTTATTTTGCATGAACATGTATATGTTCCTGTAATTGAATTTGCCATAGCCCTTGGACTTTCGGCAGGCTCCTATTACAAAAACAGATTGACAGTTATCGGCAATGCCGAAACTATTGAAAAACTCAATGCTGAAGTAAAAAAGAACTCAGCTATAGAAGAGGCTGGAGCAAGAGCTGTTGTCGGTCAGTATGACGCGTATAAACTTACCCACGAAGACTTTGTACTAGCAAAAGATAATTGGAGACGTTTCCTTTGTGCGTCTCCCGAAACCATTGATACAAAAGATGAAGGGATCATGAGAAAAGTCAACGCCTGTGCAGACAATGCACGAAGACTCATGAAAGAAATGAACCGAGGAGATGACATTGTTATTCTTTGGGGTAAAAATCCGCCTTCTGTTACAGATGATATAATGAATCAATATGCCCAGATCAGAGCAATGGCTCTTGCCTGGGGAACTTTTGGCAGTGACCTTTATCACAACGAAGAATTGAAAAAGGATATTCTTTTCGCTCTCAAGTGGATGAATGAACACATGTACGGTGATGCCGAAATAGAAGGCAGAGGCTGGAGAGACATAAATGCGTTCAACTGGTGGCATTGGTATGTAGGCGGTCCCGACGTCATGACAGATGCTATTCTCATAATGGAAAA
>SVMT01000020.1 GCA_015067305.1 Oscillospiraceae bacterium
CTGTAAATTATTACTCTTCTCAAACTTGGATTTTATTCAGTTTCGAGGCGAAGGAGTGAAGGCAACCTTTGTGGTTGTTGAATGATTTCAACGAAGAAAATGAAAAAAAGACTGTTTGAGACGGGAAAATAGGACGATGCTGACAAATTGATATTCGGCCCGTTGGTCAAGCGGTCAAGACGGTGGCCTCTCACGCCGCAATCGGGAGTTCGACCCTCCCACGGGTCACCAAGCAAACACACTGCAAGCATAAATTAGTATGCTGCAGGTTAATATACCAGCGGAAGGGATTCCGGAAGCGAGAAAAGGTGGAAGATATACGGAAATACGTGTAATTTCATTACGCTTCACAAAAGAAATCCAATCCCCGCTCATAATTTGGACCATTAGCTCAGTTGGTTAGAGCTACCGGCTCATAACCGGTTGGTCCGGGGTTCGAGTCCCTGATGGTCCACCAAATATAGGTAGTATACTAAATGTATACTACCTATATTTTTTTGTCGTCCCATCAGGGACTCGAAGGGTCGGTAGTGAATGAAGTGCCAGTGGCACTTCAGAGCCGACCCCGCTCTTTTCCGCAGAAAAGGCGAGTCCCTGATTAAATTTATACATACCAATCGGTATGTCTTTTATGCTTTATATTAAACCATCGGGGACTCGAAAGCACAACGTTTTTACTTCGTAAAATCGTAGTTGAAAACATTGCAAGCAATGTTTTAGGGTTCCTTAGTTCTATCAGTGGCAGGTTTTTCTCTCCAGCGCTCTTTTCCGCAGAAAAGGCGAGTCCCTGATTAAATTTATATATACCATTCGGTATGTCTTTTATGTTTTATATTGAACTCTCTGGGACGAGAAGCCTCAATAAGAATTCATTCATGGTCGTACTGCTTTTCTTTTTCTATTGTGTAACTGTAAATGGTATATTGAAAGTTTGCAAGGTTTACTGAATTTAAAGTTTTTAATTTTCAAGGACTTTTTATTTTTTTAGTTGAAAAAATAACGATTTTATGGTACAATAAAATTATGTAAAGATAGATAATGTAGAAGTTTTTTATCTGGGCATTAAAAATACTTTTATAAATTAAAAAGGAACAAATTATTATGCGTGTTATTGATTTGAGTGGGCAGTGGAATGCCGAGTGTTTTATTGATGATAATAATAAATTTGACTTTGTGGGCAGTGTTCCAGGAAGTGTTATCAACGATCTTATAAATTGGGGAAAACTGCATAAAGATATTTTTTGGCGCAATAATGCGGATATCGTTACAGAATATGAAAAATGTAATTATGTTTACAGAAAAAAATTTGAGTTTAGCGGTGAAGGTAAAAAGATTAATCTTCGTTTTGAGCGTATTGATACATATGCTGATGTTTTATTGAATGGTAAAAAGGTATATCACAGTGAAAACGGAAACATTTCCCATGAGATCGACATAACAGACACCGTTTTACAAGGAGCCAATGTTCTTGAGGTCTATCTGTATTCTCCGAGCGAATGGGTGAAAGAGCTGCCATTGAGAGGTGGAGCTTTTACAAAAGAGCGAATGAATACCAGACGAATGCAGTGTACGTACGGTTGGGATTGGGTCGCTCGCTTTTTGACTTGTGGATTAGGGCAATGCAGTATTAATATCGTTGATGATTTTGAGATCACGCAAGAGAATGTTTATATTGTCACGACTGATATAGATGACGAAAGCGCGACAGTTCGTGCTGATATAACCTTTCCATTTGAATATGAAGGTCGGGTTTTGGAGTTTTTGATCTTATCGCCAGATGGTTCTGTTGCCTGCCGTACATTAAAGTATTGTAAAGAAGATTTTGTTCGTCTTGATTTTGACATTTCCACACCACATTTGTGGTATCCTCTCGGATACGGTGGGCAGCCTCTTTATACGTTTGTGATAAAGGACGGAGATAATTGCCTTTATTCAGACAAGATCGGTTTGCGTACAGTAAAGATAATGCAACGCATTGATCCTATTGGAAGCAAAAATCATGACCTTTGCCTTTCTATCAAGAATAAGCGATATGATTTCAATGAAACGTTTTCTGAATTCGTTTTGAAAATAAATGGTGAAAAAATATTTTGCAGAGGCGCGAATTGGGTTCCGTGTGTACCTTTTGGCATGGGAAATATTGATTCCCGTCAAACAGAGATCCTTGAGCTTTGTGCCGAAGCCGGAGTGAATATGCTTCGCATCTGGGGTGGTGGAGCATTTGAATCACGTCATTTCTACAATGAATGTTCTCGTCTCGGAATTATGGTTACACAAGATTTTTTAATGGCGTGTGGTGATTATCCTGAGGAAGAGGCTTGGTTTATTGAGGAACTTAAAAAGGAAGCTCTTTATGCGGTTCGTCTCTGCCGTAATCAAGCGTGTCTTGTCTGGTGGTCCGGTGATAATGAAAATGCGGTAAACGGATGTGATTCGGACACAAATTATACGGGCAGACGTTCTGCGTATGAGGGAATTGCACCTGTTTTATATCGAGAGGATCCATACAGAAGATTTTTGCCTTCAAGTCCGTATGGAGGAAATCGTTATGCATCCAATACTGTTGGCACTACACATAATACACAATTCCTTGGTCAGATGTTTCCTTTTCTCTTGGGTGAAGATCTTTCCGATTACAAAGATGAATTTAAAAAATACCGTGCAAGATTTATCGCTGAGGAACCTCAAATGGGAGCTGTTTCTTTGCCGTCATTGCGTCGTTTTATGAGCGAGGACGATATTTTTAATGATGATGCAATGTGGCGTTACCATACAAAAGACAACCTCTCTCTTAGTTTCACTTTGTACGATTGTCTTTCAAATGTAGCTGAGAAGATATTAGGTTCATTTTCAGACCCAGCTGATAAGCTGTTTAAGCTGCAGTATATTCAATACGAATGGATCCGCATAACCTTGGAGCAAGCAAGACGAAATGAATTTTTCTGCACGGGTATCATATATTGGATGATGAACGACTGTTGGCCTGCCGCTTCTGGATGGGCTTTAATAGATTACTACAATCTTCCCAAAAATGCTTTTTATTCATTTAAACGTTGCTCAAAGCCTTTGATCGCCTCCATAGACTGTAATGACGGAGTATACAGTATATACGTGGTCAACGACGGCGAGAGAAAAAACATTGAAGCTGATATCAAAATTTTGTCAGCGGACAGAAAGACCGTAAAGGAGTATACGAAGATAGATGCTTTAGCAGAAAAATCGTCTTCTTCCGTTGTGTTTGAGGCTGAAAATCTTTTGTCAGACAAAGAAGTTCTGATCTGCGACGTGAAAAGTGAGAATGAAAGAGACCGAGCCTTTTATTGCAAGGGGACGCTTAATGTCTGTCCAGTTGAAATTGATGTCGCTGTCGACAATGAAAATGGGCAGATAAAGGTTTCAGCAAAAGAACAGTATGTTCATGCTGTGGTTATCTCAGGAAATTTGATATTTGATGATAATTGTTTCTCATTGCTTCCCCATGAATCGCGTACTGTTTTTTATAGAAAACTCGACTCTCAGCTTGATGAATGTTTGTCTGTAGAGGCGTACACGCTTGCGTAATTATTTTGAATTTTTATCCTATAAAACCAAAAGAAATAATATATTAAACTGAAATTTTGAACAGAAAGGCGGTATGAAAATGGAACCAAAGGATTATACGGTTGTTAAAATAGAGGGCGAATATGCATATTTGCGAGCTGATGGAGATTCTGCGGAAAATGACCTCTTCATTGCGATGGCTCTTCTTCCACCCGGAATTGACATTGGCAGCAGATTGCATTATGAGATGCTGTCTTACACGGTTATTGAATAATTATTTTGTCAATCATTGCGTGATAGCTTCTACACACACATTGTTGGCTTCTCCAATGTAATTCAATTAAGAGAAAGACACAAGATTAAAAGGCTTTATTAGATACTGTACTTGTTGAAAAAATATGGTCTGTATTGAATTTATTAAATCAGAATGGAGATTATTATGAAAAATACTTTATCTTTAAACTGTTTTGAAAAAAATTTGGACAATGGTTGGTTCATAGCTGTTGATCAGGATAATAACGGAAAATCAAACGGTTGGCAAAATTCGATTCAAAAGGGAGCAGTTGAGGCTATCTTCCCGGGTTTTATTTGCGACAGCATTGATACTTTCACAAGGGGTGTCGCATGGTATTGGAATCAGTTCGATCTGGACTCCCCTTTAGATGATAAATGTGAATATTACATTAAAGCAGGATATACTGAGTGGCTTGCAGAATATTGGCTGAATGGAACGTTTATAGGTTCATTTGTCGGAACACGACTGAACTACGAATTTGATATTTCATCTGTTCTTAAACAGAAAAACAATCTTCTCGCCATACGTATCGTCAGTCCTACAGTTGAAGGTATCGACGGCTATTCATTCGGTGGTGAGGTGCAGAATCCCGAACCTCACTACGAGCCTTGCACTATCGTAACCAGCGCACGTAACATGAACAGCTCCTACGGCGGTGTTTTATATCCTTTATATATAGCTGCCCGTCCAAAGTTTCGCACGGGAAGAACAGTTATACATACCGATATTCATGACGGTTCTTTCAGCGTTACAACAGATCTTATAAACCACACAAACGAAAAAGAAAAAATAGATTTGACCTTGACACTTTTTTCAAATGACGGAGAAACTGTGTGGACTGCCGCAAAGACAATAATTGCAGATTGCGGAGAAGAACAAATCACTTTTTCGGGAAGCTTAAAGGAATTCCACCTTTGGGACATTGAATCTCCATATCTTTACACAGCGTTACTGACAGTAACAAAAGACGGAGATCTTTCACACAGTAATCCTACCCGTTTCGGTTTCCGAGAATTCAAAGTAAAAGACGGATTCTTTTTCCTCAATGACAAAAGAGTATTTGTAAAGTGCGCACACACTTCAATTATGACCCCCTCATGGAAAAACAGACCTTGGGACAAGCAATGCCTGCGTGACGAAATGATCCGAACAAAAGCTATGGGACAAAATGCCGTCCGTTATTTAAGCGCAAACGTATGGCCTGAGATACTTGACCTCTGCGACGAAATCGGACTTATGGTATATCAGGAACATGCTGCTGCCTGGGAAATGGATCAGAACAACCCCTATTTTGAGGAACAGTTTGAATTCCAGGCTCGCAGCGTTTTACACCGTGACATAAACCATCCCAGCTTTACGATGTTTGGTCTGCTCAATGAATCACATCATGAAAGAGAAAGACAGTTTGCTATAGATATACTTCCAAAACTTCGCGAAGAAGACGATTCCAGACTTTTCCTGATCGGAAGCGGACGTTGGGACGGAAAATGCAATATCGGTTCTGTAAGCAACCCGAAAAGCTCTAAGTGGGAATGCGTCTGGGGCGCAGAAGATCCTGATTCTAAAGAAATTCATATTACCGATGCCCGTTGGGGACGAAAGGATCTTGCACAGTTCGGAGGGGTTTGGGGTCAACGTGAAGACGATCTGACTTGCTGGTCCCCTGAGCAGGGCGACACTCATATTTATCCAAGAATCCCCATGACACAAAGATCCATTGACATTATACGAACACATTCACAAGGACTTAAACCCGCATTTTTGTCTGAGGGCGGACATACTTCCATGGGAAATTCCATGAGAATGATCCGCAAGGCTGAGGAAGCCGGATTCGGAGAAAACAAAGCTTATTGGTGGATGGACAGACTCAGAGAAAAATGGTTCATCAGAGACTTTTTCCGCTACGGCTTGGATGAGCTTTACAGCGTTCCCGAAGACGTTCCATTTGCAAGTTACCCATTGAATGCAAAGCAAAGAAAGCTATTCTTTGATTGCGTACGTTCAAACCCTCAGTATTGCGGCATCAGTTATACAGCTGCGATTGAAGGAACTTCAGGTGCCGGTATGATCATGTGGGAAAGAGATCAGTATAAGCCCTTCATGTGCGATACTGTGGCGGAATCATTAGCGCCTTTGCATTGGTGCGTATTTGTAAACCCAACTCACGTATACACAGGAAAGCCTTTCACGGTAGAAGCTGTCCTTGCAAGTGAAGACGTTCTCGGACCCGGAGACTACCCCATAACAGCAAAAATAGTATCTAAAGAACACGGCAAAGCTTGGGAATACCATACTGTACTAACAATTCCTGAAGTACCCGAATGCGGATATAATCCCTTCGCCTTCCCCGTTTTCAAAGAAACCGTAACCATTGACATGCCCGAAGGAAATTACGACTTTACCGTATACATGGAAAAGGGCGGTTGGCCAACGGGAGGAAGAAAAACCATCTCCGTAACGAAGCATAAACCATTACAAGGAAAAACAGCCGCAATGATCGGTTTAACAGAAAAAACGATGACTTGGCTTTCAAAAAACGGAGTTAAGGAAGATTCGGCTTCGAATTTGATCTTAGTCGGAGAAATGCCCGATGATGACAGCGCATGGGAAAAGCTTTACGATAGAGTCCGTGACGGTGCAACAGCAGTTCTTCTTTGTCCCGAAACTTTACTGAAGGGCGTAGAAGAACCCTTCGATTACAACGTATACGTACCGGAAAGACTTCCTTTTGAAAACAAAGGAAAGCTGACCTATGAGGATAATTGGCACTACCACACTTACGGAGCGGCGAAAGCTCACCCTTACTTCAAAGGCCTTCCAAAAGGATTGATGGATGACGACTACTATATGTTGGCAACGCCTCAATTCGTATTCTTTGAACAGGACGTACCCGATGAAACAGCAGCCCTTTCAATCGGTCTGCCCTATTACACCCACGCAACCGAAGGAACGTCGGGGTATATTTTCGGTGTAGCTTTGGGAGCTTACAAGCTCGGAAAAGGCAGATTGGTTTTAAACTGCTTCAAACTTTTCGACCAATACGGCGACAGTCCTTTACACGACAATCTCGGTAAAAACCCCGCAGCAGACAGACTTTTGATGAACATTATCGAACATGAGACGGAACAGTTAAAGTAAATTCTACATTGGAAAGATTTCCCTGAAAAACTACTGCACATCTTATGATGTGCGTTTTTTTCATCTTCAGAAATATTTTTCCAACAAACCTATTGACTTTCAAGTGGGGAGTGTTGGATGTTTGTTTCTATGGTTCATCATTCTGTTAAGCAAGGATTGCTTGAATTATACCGTTTTACATTCACAGGAACCACAACTGACGTTTAAAAGACAATAGCACTATTCAACTGGGAGTAGAAAAATTCTCTTAAAACAAGTTATTGCTTTTTCCGAGATCTTATGCTATAATTATATCAGGATAAGCGCTGATCCAAATAAATTTTGGAGGAACCAACAATGATGAATCTTGGTAATAAAATTAAGAGTTTAAGAAAACAGAAAAATATTTCGCAGGAAGTTCTGGCAAACTATCTCGGAGTGTCTTTTCAGGCTGTTTCCAAGTGGGAGAACGGCACTGCTATGCCCGATGTTCTGATGATACCTGCCATTGCGTCATTTTTTGGCGTTTCAACCGATGAACTTTTTGATTTCAATTTATTTGAAATTGAAAAACAGGTTACTGCTGTTTGTGATGAAGCATATAAATTCCGCTTTACGGATATGGCTGAATCTGAGCGTATTTTGCGTGAGGGTCTGCAGCGATTTCCCGGAAATGAAATTATCCTGAATAATTTGCTTTACACTTTGGATTTCCATACAAGGGCTGATGAAGTTATCAATCTTTGCAAAACACTCATTGAATCAACGAAAGATGATTCGGTTAAATACGATGCCTGTCGAATTCTGGCTATGTGCTACCAGGAAAACGGACAGAAAGATCTGATAAAACCGACACTTGAGATGATACCTGAAATATACTTCACAAAATTGGAGCTTATGGCAAGTATGCTGGATGGCGAAGACAGTTACCGTGCGGCTCAACTTCACAAAAATATTTGTGCAGAAGATCTTATCAGCATGTTGATCGTGGTAGGTAAGAGACTGAAAGAAAACGGCGAAAACGAAAAAGCTGTTTTGCAGTTTAAGATCGCACAAAAAGTTATGGAAGCTTTCAAGTATGATTTCATTGAAGAAAAATGGTTTAAAGGAACGGTTTATGATTATACCGCCGAGTACCGTGAAGAAATCGAGAAGCTGCTCAACGAATAAAATTCCCCCCCTCTTTTCTTAATAACACTAAAGCCATATACCAAACGGTATGTGGCTTTTTTGAAAAAACTGTTGACATTGCTTTTATGATTTGATATAATTATAAATATCTCACTAATTAAATAAAGGATGATTTATATGAAAAAAGCTTCTGTTGTTGTTTTGGCAGGTCAATCTAATGCTGTCGGCGTGGGTTTTGTAAAGTGTTTACCTTACCACTTTTCCGAAGAGAAAATTGACAAATTGCAAAACGGTCATAAAAATGTAATGATCAATTATAACTCCCATGATAAAGAAAGCGGAGGATTCTGTCCTGTTACCTTCGGTTGTAGTGAGGTCGCAAAATATACTCTCGGTCCTGAAGTCGGAATTGCCGAAAATCTTAGTTTAAGGTATCCCGAACATGAAATTTTTATTGTAAAATGCGCTTTCGGCGGAGCTGATCTTCATAGTGAATGGATTTCCCCCTCAGCTCGCAACGAAAATACGAAAACGCCTAATTGCGGAAAGCCTGTCGGTTGGTGCTACGATGCTCTTATTAAGATTATGAATGAGAGTCTTGAGTATTTGGAAGGTCAAGGATATACCCCCGAAATAAAAGGATTCTGTTGGATGCAGGGCGAAAGTGATGCTGATACAATAGAACATGTTACTGAATATGAATCTCTTTACGATACAATGCTTTCTGATTTCAATACAGCTTTCGGAAAATATATTAACGGCTGCGTTTATGTGGATGCCGGAATTTCTGATATTTGGAATTGTTACAAAGAGATGAATTCCCTCAAGTTGAATTATTCAAAAAAAGCAGATAACAGGCGTTATTTTGATACTTTAGCTCATGGTCTGACTACGCGAAATGAACCGAGAGAAGACCCTGATATTTATCATTACGACTCCGATAGTATTTTGAAGCTTGGAGAACTGTTTGGCGCACATATTGACTTGTAAATTGCAACGGAGGTAACAGTCATGGAAAAAATTATAAATTACGAAAATCTGAGATCTTTTGCTTATGTCAGCGATAAAATTTGCGCAAAGCCCATTAAGGGAGTAGTTGTAGACCTTTTCGGTTTGGGGGATATGTCCATGTTCTGGGAAGACCCCGATATTGCGGAAGAATGTGCTAAAGTTGGCATAATGTATGTTATTCCATACAATAATCCCTGGGCGTGGATGAATCCTCAGTCCATAGCTTTCACAGATGAAATTCTTGATGTCATATTTGAAAAATACGAACTTGACGAAAAAACTCCAATCGTTTCCGTTGGCGGAAGTATGGGCGGATTGGCTTCTCTTGTTTATACCAAATACGCAAAGAGAACTCCTGTTGCGTGTCTTGCAAATTGCCCTGTTTGCGATCTCCCGTATCATTACACAGAAAGACCCGATCTTCCCCGAACACTTTACAGCGCATTTTTCAATGAGGAAGGTTCTTTGGATGATGTAATGAAAAAATACTCCCCATATCATCTTGCGGCTGAAATGCCTGATATTGAGTATCACATTTTCCATTGCGATGCCGACGGTGCTGTGAATATTGATAAACATTCCAATAGATTTGTTGAGGCAATGAGGGCAAACGGTAAAAAAATAACTTACGACGTTGTTCCTGACAGGAATCATTGCGATCTCACGCCGGAAGCGAGAGAAAAATACAACAAATATATGTTTGAAAGTATTTTAAAATTGAATTGATTAAAAGCTAAGGGAAAACCACTTTTATAAAATGGTTTTCCCTTAAAAATTATATTTTTTCTGTTTTTCCAACGGTTGCTTTGGGGGAGATATCAACATTTTCGGAGTATTGTACCACATCGATTTTGCAGTCGTCTCCGATTTTAACTATCCTGCCCACAACCTTAGGTGCAGTTACTGCTGTTATGTCGATCATATCACATTCGATCTCATTTGTGACTATAATTTTGCCGTTTGTTTTGTAGAATAATCTCAAAAACAGACCACTGAGATTGTTTCGGAACTTTGTTTTTACGGTTAAAGTCCCGCCGCCGATACTTCCGATCTCAGAAATGGCATTTTCAATGTTTATGACAGTCTTCTCAGCATTGATTAGTCCGAGACAATCAATTTTTCCATCAATATGAACAGTTTCAGCCTCGACACCGCCATCTACTTTTATAGCTCCTGCAAGTTCAAGATTTCCGCATTTGAGGTCTTTGTTGAATTTTGCACTTCCTGCGCATTTTACTTCGCCTGAAGAATAAAAGTTTCCTCCGCATTTAAACGATCCTGCTATTCTTGCGTTTCCTGTGGTTACATCTTCCGAAAAACTGCAGCTACCTGAAATTCCCATATGTTCTTTGCAATCCAAAGAGACTCCCGATGCAGAACCGCTTACTGAAAGATTTGTACATTTTATCGCTCCGTTGATCCTGCCGCTTCCGCTGATTGATATCTTTTCGTATTCTCCCGCGCCTATCGTGCCGCTACCCGCTATTTTCATATCCATATTTGTCATTTCCTTTCGATTATCAATTCTGTAATATCTTTTATTTCTCCATTGCCCGAATCCAAGCTTACAGACCGTATTTCATTGAGAAATATCACTTTTTTACCGTATAATGTGTCAATTACCAAGGATTTTTGCTTTTCTGTTTCGCTGTTGAATTTTTGGGAAATTTCCTCCAATGAAAGGTCGTCCTTTTGGTTTATTATCAATTCTATTCTTTCGCAGATAAGGTCTTCGGGAAAAAATGTTTCCTGACCCGTGACTGTCGCTTTTTTGATGAACCAATCTTCTGGAATCAGCCCGATACGTTTCCACCTATATAATGCGCCGTATGATATTTCATACTTTTTCAGAAGATCTTTTTTTGAGATCAATTTTTGCTCCATGAATATCTCCTTTCGTAACATTGTTACGGTTATATTATAGCATAACAATGTTACGCTGTCAATGGGTTATCGTGAAAGTTCTTAATTTTATCACAAAATGCAGTATTCAAAGGTTTTTGGGGCAAGAGTAAGGGAAAACCAATTTTACAAAAAGGTTTTCCCTGAAAATATATTAAATTATTCCATGTAGTCGCCGAGCATAGTTCTGAGAATTACCATTGCGTAGATCCTTGCGAGGAAGTCGTTTGGATGATTAACATTATTTCCCGTCATGTCATAGTATTCTTTATGTTCGAGAACATATTTGTGTGCGGAAGTTACTTCAGCTACAGCAATTTTTGAGGTGTTCAATTCTGTGCTGTTTTTGACCATATCTTTGAGCGCATCTTCATGCTGATACTGTTTTCCGTAAAAGCCTGAAACTCGGAAGTGGGGGAGCATTGTTGCCACGAGTACGGTTTCTGTTTCGGGGCAAGCTGATTGGACTTTTCCAACAAGATCTGTAATGGATGCGGTGAATTTTTCCATATTTGAACCGCCCTCATTCATGCCGAAGCCGAGAACCATGAGGTCTGGAGCGTAAGCAAGAACTCTGTGTTCAAGTTCTCTTATTCCCCATGCTGAGTCAGTTCCGCCGACTGCGGTGTTTATGTAATGGAGAACTCTTTCGCCGCTGAGAGGTTTTTCTGTCAGATTTCTGTTGAATGGGTCAGCTTCTTTGCTGACTGTGTAACCGTATTTTTCAGCAATAAAATCAGTTATCATTTGTGCAAAGCTGGGGGCGTGAGGTTCGACACCGATAGCACCTGAAGAATTGGCACCTGTTGTGATGCTGTCACCGTAGAAAAGGATCGTTGCTTCTTCGCCGTTTTCAAGTTTTTTGATGAAATTCTTGATCTTTTCGCTTTGAACTGTCGGTAAAGAGCCTTCCCATGTGCCTGAATGTCTGTATGTTACGGATACCTGCCATTTGGTCATAACGTCGTTTTCTCCGAACATTATATTTTTGTGCCCCTCAACAGTTGAACCGAAATAGTGACCTTCTTCGGGATTTTCGGGATAGTATATTTCTTCCGTCATAAGGGGGATATCGGAGTTGTAGTATCGGACTAATTTTCCGTCGAGGATATCCCAGTCTTTGCCTTTTATGTATTCGGTCTTCAGGTCGCTTGAATATACAGCGTAAATTTCTTCGGCAGGGTAGAGCAGTTTCTTCACTTTGACGGAGTTTTCGAAAAGTATCTCAGTATTTTCCCAATCTGCAAACATTACCATTTCGTGAACGACTGTGTTTCCAGACCAGATGGGTTTAAGGTATTCATTTAATGAATATTCTGCTTTTGATTCGTATTTCATTGTTCCATTCTCCTTTGTTGTTTCTGTTTGACAGGCAGTTGAGCATAAAAGTGCCGATGCCAATAGTAATAAGGCTATTTTTTTAATTTCATCAGGATTATTTTCTCCTTTTTTGATTATATTATAGCAGATTTTCTTTCGTGTGTCAAGTCTTTAGCGTAAAAGATCGTATGTAATAAAATTGGGTTTTTGATAAAAAATTTTCAGACGCACTGCTTTAGTCCAGTTCGGGAGAAAAGCTTTCGACTACGGGATATTTGGGATTGACTTTTCCCGAAAGATGTGGTATAATCTAATTAAAAGTAAATTTTACGCATCAAGTCGGATTTTCGTCTTGAGCTGATTTCAGAATGGAGATTTTTATGAGAAAATTAGATGTTGAACTTTTAACTAAAAAAGTCGATGAGCATATTTCCTCTGATATTGCAAATGCTTTCGTCGGCGGAGTTACAGTTATTGTAAATCAGGACGGAAAAAGAGTTTTGAAAAGAACTTATGAAGATGAAGTTTTTAAAAATATCAATGATGACACCCTATACAGACTCGCATCCATGACAAAGCCCATAATTGCGGTCGCAATAATGATACTTAGAGATCGAGGTCTGCTATCGGTTGAAGATAATATCTCCAAATATTTGCCTGCATTTGCTGAAATGAATATAGGTAAACTTGATGAGAATGACCAACCGGTTTTCGTTTCAAAAGCGGAAAAACAAATCAGAATAAGAGACCTTCTGACTCATTCCAGCGGTTTGGGCTCCGAGCTTGTTGGTATGAAAGCATGGGATAGGAGACCCGAATCCTGCAAGGACCTCCTTGAAAAAAGTGTTGATTATTATGCGGAAACTTATCTGGGCTTTGAACCTGCCACAAAACAGATGTACAGTCCTGCAATGGCTTTTGATGTCCTGGGTAGAATCGTGGAAATCGTTTCGGGTAAATCTCTTGAGGATTTTTTGCAGAAAGAAATCTTTATTCCGTTGGGTATGACCCACACGACATTTAATCCTACTGAGGAACAGTGGGGAAAATTTGTTCCAATGCACAATAATCATGATGGAAAGCAATCTTTTGATCCCATGGAAAAGGGATTTGTTTTTGAGGGCGTTCCTCATACTTGTTATTGTGGTGCAGGCGGGCTTGCTTCTACTTCGGAAGATTATTCTAAATTTGCTGAAATGCTTCTTGGAGGGAAGGGAATTCTTTGCGACGAAACGATTCGTGAAATGTCTTCACCTCAGCTTTCGGATATTATGAAAGGTGAAATGGTTTGGGGTTTTGGAATGAGAGTTATCGTTCAGGATGTATATAAAGACCTTCCTGTTGGTTCTTTCGGTTGGGGCGGCGCTTACGGAACTCATTTCTGGGTAGATCCCGAAAATAAAATTACGGCGATTTATATGAAAAATACGAGATATAATGGAGAGATAAGCAGCCGAACCTTGAGAGTTTTTGAAAGAGACGTAACAACTTCTTTGATCGGTGAGTAATATTTTAAAAAGTGTGGGGACTGAAAGTAGTCTCCACACTGTAGTTTTATTTACCCAAAGAAAAAACGTGTTTTCCGATACGTGTGGTTATTGGCAATGTTCTGATCCATGCATTTGTTGCGGTTGCGGGATTGTAATAATAAATACATCCGCCTGTTGGGTCACTTCCTGCAAGAGCTTCTCTTGCGGCACGGTAAGCACTGTCTGCTATGGGCTGGTCGAACTGTCCGTCATCAAGAGCCGTAAATGCCCCTTTTTGGTAAATTACCCCTGCAATGGTGTTGGGGAATGACGGGTGGTCAACTCTGTTCAGGACTACCGCACCTACGGCAACCTGTCCTGAATACGGTTCGCCCCTTGCTTCGGCGGAAATTATTCTTGCCAGAAGATATTCATCATTGCTTGAAGTTGAATTCTGACCGCTTGAGGATGCTCCCGATGTGGAAAGCCCCAATGCTTTTAATGTTTGAGACCCGACTATTCCGTCAGCGGAAAGTCCATTTTTCTTTTGGAATGAGATTACAGCGGATTTTGTTCCCGAACCGAATACTCCGTCTACAGAACCGTTGTAATAACCCCAATTTTTCAGTTTGGTCTGAACCGTTTTTACATCATTTCCTCTTGCTCCGTATTTTATTGGGATCGAAGACACTTTGTTTGATCCCGACGATGAAGCTGTTGAGGCTATCCCCATGGCTCTGAGTGTTTGCAGTCCAGCAATTCCGTCAACTGTGAGTCCGTTTTTCTGTTGGAAAAGCATTACCGCATTTTTGGTCTGAGTCCCGAATTTGCCGTCAACTTCTCCGAAATAGTACCCCCAGTTTTTCAGCTTTTTTTGTATCTGAGTTACTTCAGAACCCGTTGAGCCGTATTTGGACAAAGCCTCTGTTTCATTTGTGGGCAGGAAGTTCATGAAGACGGTTACAGATACTGTGAAAAACAATGCAAACACTGATAATATCAATATTTTTTTGTTCATGATGATCTCCAATTCTCCGCATTTAAGCGGAATAAATATATTTAAATTTCAGAAGTTTTTGATTTTATTATACCTTTTTATGACGTAGTTATTCGCAATTCTTAAATAAAATCTAATTATTTAAAAATCCCCTTTTTTGGTCTTGCTTTTTCGACAATTTTGGTGTATAATTTTAGTATCATGCGATATTTCCGCTTTTTTAGCATCTGCAGTTTGTGATGTGAAAAATAACGGAATATTTATGAAATACATAATAAATATATAATCAGCTTTTTAGCTATGGAGATAGGTATGTCAGAAAATAAAAGAACTTTAACAGAACGATTTTTGGATGCACGAAGGCGAATCATAGATTCTGAATTTTCAAATCTTAATGATATGCAACGTAAAGCCGTCTATGCAAATGACGGTCCCGTTCTTATCCTTGCAGGTGCGGGCAGCGGCAAAACCACAACAATTATCAGCAAAATAGGTTACCTTATCAGATACGGCAATACATATAATTCCGAAAAGATTCCCGAAGATCTTTCCGATAACGATGTTGCGCTTCTTGAACAGGCTGTTGAAAATATTAACCTCAGAAGAGGTTCTCGTTATGAAAAACTTATGGTCGTGGATAATATTCCTGCGGAGAATCTGCTTGCGATCACATTTACAAATAAAGCCGCAAACGAAATGAAAGAAAGACTTCAGGCAAAATATGATATTTCATCTATGCAGCTCTGGGCGCTCACTTTCCATGCGACTTGCGTACGTATACTCAGAATGTATGCAGATCTTTTGGGCTATAACAGAAATTTTACCATCTATGATGAATCTGACAGTCAGAAGCTTATTGACAGTATCATAAAAAAGAAAGATCTCGGTGAAAAGTATAATTCAAAAGTTATTGCCCGCATTATTTCCAGAGCAAAAACATCTCTTGAAGACTGTGAAACTTATACTTATGACGGCGAATTTGAAAAACTCCCTGAAATATACAGACAATACACCGCTGAACTGAAAAAAGCAAATGCTTTCGACTTTGATGACCTTCTCCGATATACAGTTCAACTGCTTTCGGAAAATGAAAGAGTAAGAAAAAATCTCCATAATCGTTTTAAATATGTTCTCGTTGATGAATATCAGGATACAAACAATCTCCAATATAAATTGATATCTCTTCTCTGTCATGACGGCAGAATATGCGTCGTTGGTGACGATGACCAGAGTATTTACAGGTTTATGGGCGCTTCTGTTGAAAATATTCTTGGATTTGAAAAACATTTCGAGGGTACGGAAGTTATACGGCTTGAGCAGAATTACCGTTCAACTCAGACTATACTCAACGCTGCAAATGCTGTTATTTCCAATAATGCAAAGCGTAAGGGTAAGAATATGTGGACCACAAATGGTGAGGGTGACAAAATTACCGTTTGCAATCTGCCTACTCAGTATGAGGAAAGTGAATTTATCGTAAAATCTATTCTTACGGGAATTTCAACAGACAACCGTTCATACAATGATTTCTGTGTGCTTTACAGAACAAACGCTCAGTCCACATCTGTGGAAATGGCTCTTAAAGGCAACGGTATTCCTTATAAGGTCTTTGGTGGTCAGCCTTTCTTCAGACGTAAGGAGATCCAGGATATTCTGGCGTATTTCAATGTCATAAATAACCCTAACGACAGAACTCGTCTTGTTCGTATTATCAATGAACCTAAACGCGGTATAGGCGAAACAAGTGTCGAAAAGGTTATTGAAGTTTCCGAAAGGACAGGTATTCCTGTTTTCGATGTTATAAGAAATGCTCATAATTACCCAGAGCTCCAGCGTTCTTCCGAAAAACTTGTGAAGTTTGCTGCTATGATCGACGATTTTGCGGTTAAGGCTCAGACTTGTACTGTCTCTGAATTATTTACATATGTTGTGGATACCATCGAGTATGAAAAAATGCTTATGAGTAATCTGCACCTTTCAGATTCTGAAAACAGAGTTCTGAATGTACGTGAACTTTTCAATAATATCGTCCAGTTTGAAAAACGCTCCGGAAACCCCACACTTCTCGGTTATCTTGAGGATACAGCTCTTATCAGTGCTATTGATAACCTTGATGAAAACGAAGAAGCTGTAACTCTTATGACTATGCACTGTGCTAAGGGGCTGGAATTTGATGTGGTTTTCCTTCCGGGTTTTGAAGAGGGGATTTTCCCCACACCTCAGGCTGTTTACGAGGATGCGGGAGTTGAAGAAGAGCGCCGTCTCTGCTATGTTGCATTGACACGTGCAAGAGAGAAACTTTACATAGTTTCTGTTTCTTCACGTATGATCTACGGTAATCCAAGACCTGCGTTCCCTTCAAGATTTGTCAAGGAAATACCTGAAGAATATATTGAACACAGAGATAAAAAGCCTCTTGAAAGACAGAAGAAACCTGAACGTAAATTGGCTGACAAGAAAATTTTCACAAGTACGGTCAACGTTGTTCCTCAGCATGAAAAGAAAGCTGACGGCTTTTCCGTTGGTGACAGAGTCAAGCATAAAGTTTTCGGCGAAGGCGAGATCCTTGCCGTTACGGAAATGTCTTCCGATACGCTTGTTGAAGTTAAATTCGATAAAGTCGGCGTAAAGAAACTTATGACAACATTTGCAAAACTTATTAAGATATAAGTTTGAAAGGATGAACTTTCATGGATACTATCCTGATTGCAGTTTGTGCGGCATTGTCCGCAATAAGCGTTATTTTGGTAATTATTTGCCTTGTTACTGTTTTCAAACTTAAAAATTTAAAAAATGAAAATGATTCAGAAAAGAAGTTGGATGACACAAGACGAGAACTTGAGAACCGTCTTGACAGCGTTCAGCGGAATGTAACGGCTGTTATCAACGAAAGTCTCCGTACAAATTCTCAGATACAGCAGCAGTCCCTTAGTTCTTTCGGTGAGCAGATATCTCTTGTTTCAAAAGGAATAGACTCCCGAATGGCAGAACTTCGCACATCTCAGGATACACGACTTGAAGCAGTAAGAAATTCTGTTTCTGATTCAATAAAACAGCTCCAGGAAGACAATAGAAAACAGCTTGAAGAGATCCGTCTTTCCGTTGATGAAAAGCTTCAGAAAACTCTTAATGAAAGAGTCAGCGAATCCTTTAAACTTGTTGGAAATCAGCTTGAACAGGTACATAAGAGTCTCGGAGAGATGCAGTCTCTTGCCAGCGGGGTCGGTGATCTGAAAAAGATCCTTTCAAACGTAAAGACCCGCGGTATTTTCGGAGAAATGCAACTTTCCCGTATTCTTGAGCAGATATTGACTCCCGAACAGTATGTAACGAATTTTGCTACCAAGGCAGGAAGTCGTGATGTGGTTGAATTCGCTGTAAAACTTCCGGGAAAAGGGGAGTATGACGAACCTGTATATTTGCCCATTGACGCAAAATTCCCCCTTGATGTGTACAATGCTTTGCTTGATGCCTATGATACATCGGATAATGTTCAGATAGAACATGCGGCAAAGGCTCTTGAAACCATAATCAAGAAAAATGCAAAGGATATCCACGATAAATACATTGATCCACCAAATACCACAGATTTTGCAATAATGTTTTTGCCCACGGAAAGTTTGTATGCGGAGGTCGTCCGCCGTCCAGGACTTCTGGAAACTATTGCGAGGGATTACAGTATCAATATTGCAGGTCCGACAACTATTTCGGCACTACTCAATAGCTTGCAGATGGGATTCAGAACTCTTGCCATTGAAAAACGTTCACACGAGGTCTGGAATCTTCTCGGTGCTATCAAAACAGAGTTCGGTAATTTTGAAAGTGCGCTACAGATGGTCAAAAAGCGTTTCGATTCCGCAGACAGCGAATTGAATAAACTGATGACAACAAGAACACGTGCTGTTTTGCGTAAACTCAAAAGCGTTGAGGCTATGCCAGAAGCTGAGGCTACAAAAGTTTTGGGACTTGATTCCGATGAAATATTTGACGATTCAGTTTCCCCTGAAGATAATTAGCCTGAAAAATCACGTTAATACGGTTTCGATTGGACATAGATATATGTTCCTGAAATTTCCATCAGCCGTGTTGGAGTGTTTTATTCTTGTTCGTGCCGACGTTTTAGCGGCAGAATGGTGATTTATATGATATATTTAGACAGTGCCGCAACAACAAAAGTTTTGCCTCAGGCGGCAGAGGCAGCAGTTAAAGCCATGTGTGAGTGTTACGGAAACCCATCTTCACTCCATAAAGAAGGATATCTGGCAACAAAAAGACTCGACTTTTGCAGAAAAACGATCGCATCTGCGGCAGGTGTTGAAGAATCTTGCCTATATTTCACGTCAGGTGGCTCTGCTTCCAATAATTTAGCCATAAAAGGCTTCCTCACCAATAAGAGAAAGGGCAAAGTCATCACTTCCGCATATGAACATCCCTCTGTTTTGGAATGTTTTAAGCTTTTTGAAGATAAACTTGATGTGGTATATCTTGAACCCGAAAACGGTATAATTACGGAAGAGTCTCTCCTAAAAGTTCTCGATAAAGACACGATCTTTGTCAGTATCATGCATGTGAATAACGAAACGGGTGCTGTGAATCCCATTAAGGAATTGTGTAAGCTTACGAAAAAGCTTTCTCCTGCGGTTTTCCACACAGATGCGGTTCAGGGATTTCTTAAAGAAGATATTTCCTATTCTTTTGCGGATATGGCAAGCTTTTCAGGTCATAAAAATCATGCCCCCAAAGGTATCGGCGCTCTTTATGTTAAAAAGGGAATAAATCTTCAGCCGGTGATAAGCGGTGGCGGTCAGGAAAAAGGACTTGCATCAGGTACGGAAAATCTTCCGGGCACGGAGGCTTGGGCAGAGGCTGTCAATATTCAGCTTCCTGAAAAAGCTGTTCATAAAGCGCATGTACAGAAATTGAAAGATCTTACACGTGAGCTGCTTTCCGATACAGGTTTTATTGAAATTTCACCGAAAAAGTCTTCTCCTTACGTTTTCAATGCGGTTTTCCCCGAATATCTTTCGGAAAATCTGCTTCATTATCTTTCGGAACGCGACATTTGCGTTTCTACGGGTTCAGCTTGTTCCTCCAAAAAAGCCAGCCATGTTTTTAAAGCCATCGGAATGCCCGAATATTCCAAATCCGCACTTAGGATCAGTTATTCTTTTGATAACACTGAAGAAGAAATAATACGATTCTGCGAAGTTCTGAAACAAGGACTTTCAGATATAATCAAAGTACGTTAAACCTACGGAAAGGTACGGTGAAATATGAAAGAAATTATTCTTATCAAACTCGGAGAACTTGTTCTCAAAGGGTTAAACAGAAATAAATTTGAAGATTTGCTGTTGAAAAATATCAGAAATTCCATGAGAAAATTCGGTACTGCAAAAGTTAAGGCTGCACAGTCCACAGTTTATGTCGAATTTGAAGAAGACGATGTTGATATGGACGCAGTTCTTGAATCCTGCGCTAAAATATTCGGTATCGTTACTGTTGTAAAAGCGGCAAAGACCGATACGGATTTCGAGAATATAAAAGAAGAAACAAAGTCCTACCTCAGAATGGAACTTATGACTGCGAAAACTTTCAAGGTCAACGCAAAACGTGCGGATAAGAGCTATCCTCTCAATTCGCCTCAGATCATGGCTCTCATGGGCGAATATCTCCTTGATGAATTTTCCAATCTTACCGTTGATGTTCATGAACCTGAACTTACAGTAACGGTTGAGGTACGTGAGGGTTTTGCATATATTCATTCCGATCCCATAAGAGGTGCGGGTGGTTTGCCATGCGGAGTCAGCGGTCATGCACTTCTGATGCTTTCAGGCGGTATCGACAGTCCCGTTGCAGGTTATTCAATGGCAAAAAGAGGTCTTCGTGTGTCTTCAATACATTTTGAAAGCCCTCCATATACAAGTGAACGTGCTCGTGATAAGGTGATGAGCCTTGCAGGTGTTCTCCGTGAATATTGTGGACATATGGACGTTTTCGTTGTTCCTTTTACTGAGATTCAGGAAAAGATTCGCGATTGTTGTAATGAAGATTATTTTACTGTTATAATGCGCCGCTATATGCTCAGAATTGCCTGCGCTCTTGCCGATAAATACAGCGCAAAAGCGATAATCACAGGTGAAAGTCTCGGTCAGGTGGCGTCACAGACAATGGGGGCTATTGCTTGCACGGATGCCGTTGCAACAATGCCTGTTTTCAGACCTCTTATAGGTACTGACAAGCAGGATATCATAAATGTTTCCCGTAAGATCGGAGCTTACGATATTTCCGTTCTTCCTTATGAAGACTGCTGTACCGTGTTTACTCCGAAACATCCAAAAACAAATCCGTCAATCGCAGAGATTGAGCGTGAAGAGGCTAAGTTGCCTGCTGATCTTATTGACGGTATTATTGAAAGAATTGAAAGGGTCTCAATATGACAAATTCAGAAAAACTTGTAACTCTCCTTAAAGAAAAAGAGCTTAAAATAGCTTGTGCCGAGTCCTGTACAGGTGGACTGATGGCAAAAAAAATTACAGATGTAAGCGGAAGTTCCGAAGTCTTTGAACTCGGCGTTGTAGCTTATGCAAACAGGATCAAAACCAAAGTCCTGGCTGTTCCTGCAAAACTTCTTGAAGATAAAGGCGCTGTTTGTGCTGAAGTTGCAGGGTTTATGGCGAAAGGCGTTTGTATGCTTGCAGGTAGTGATATTGGTACAGGTATCACAGGTATTGCAGGTCCCACCGGCGGAACTCCTGAAAAACCCGTCGGTTTGGTTTATGTTGCAGTGTATATGAGAAATATTGATAAATTCTTTGTCGGTGAGCTTCATCTTGACGGCGAAAGAGAACAGATCAGAAATACTACTGCAGAAAAGGTCATTGCAAAAGTTATCGAACTTATCGAAAAGAATTGACAGAAAGGATTTTTCCTATGAAGACCAACGAATTTTTCTCCAAGCTTTCCAAAACTGAAAGTGATTGCAGAGTCAGAAAATATGTTTTGCCTCAGAGAGTTGTGCATTGTGATGGTTCAGTTTGCGGTGCTGAAAATATGCTCGACACCGCCGGCAAAAAAAGTCCCGTTTTTGAAGACGAAAGAGTTCAGGTCCATATGAATGGCTCTGATTGCTGTGCTCTTGAGAACAAGGATGGTGTGAAGTCTTCCGTTATTTTTGACTTTGGCATCGAAATGCACGGTTCAATGCGTCTTATCGTAAAAAGTGTTTCTCCCAACAGGGTAAATGTGCGTATCCGTTTCGGTGAATCCGTTATGGAAACAATGTCCGATGTGGGCGAGGGACTGACTGCTAAAAATGACCATGCAAACAGAGATTTCGTTTGGAATGTGGGCTTCCTGAGTGCAAATGAAACAAATGAATCGGGTTTCAGATTTGTAAAGATCGATCTTCTTGATGATAATGCGAAGCTTGAAATACAGTCAGTTACAGGCGTTATGATCTACAGAGATATTGAATTTAAAGGTTCTTTTGAATGTGACGATGAGCTTGTCAATGATATATGGAGAACTTCTGTTCATACTACGCATATGTGTATGCAGGAATATCTTTGGGACGGTATCAAGCGTGACCGACTTGTTTGGATCGGCGATATGCAGATCGAATGTCTTACGATCGCTTCTGTTTTCGGCTATAACGAGATCGTTCCCAAATCACTTGATCTTATTCGTGATATAACTCCTGTCGGTACATGGATGAACGGTATGTCTTCCTATTCGTTGTGGTGGATACTTATTCACTATGACTGGTACATGAAATTCGGAAGTCTTGAGTATCTTTCCGAACAGAGTGATTATTTGTTGGCTCTTATTGATGTCGTTGCAGTCCTTGTAAAAGAAAACGGTTCAGAAAACATGCCTGATTGCAGATTCATAGATTGGCCGAATCAGGCAAATCCCGAAGCAACTCATGCCGGACTTCAGGGTATGATGGTAATGGCGCTTGAAGCAGGTTCAGTTCTGGCCTCCGCACTTTCCGCCGTTGAGACTGTTGAAAAATGTAACGAAGCTCTCGCAAAACTGAAATCTTATGTTCCGTCCCCCGCAGGTTCAAAGCAGGCAGCTTCACTTCTTGCGTATTCGGGCGTTGCAGATGCAAAGAAAATGGATGATGAAATCATTTCCGTTGGTGGTGTGAAAGGTTACTCCACATTCCTCGGTTATCATACTCTTGCAACTAAAGCTCTTGCAGGAAATTACAAAGGTGCGTTGGACGCAATGAAGGAATACTGGGGTGCAATGCTTTCTCTCGGTGCGACTTCTTTTTGGGAAGATTTCAATATAGATTGGGCAGAGAATGCTGCAAGGATCGACGAGATTACACCCGAAGGAAAGGTCGATGTACACGGAAGTTACGGCGGATATTGCTATGTCGGTTACCGCCACAGTTTCTGCCACGGTTGGGCATCAGGTCCTGTACCTTATATCACAAGATTTGTTCTTGGTATTGAGATACTCGAACCTGCTTGCAGAAAGATCAGAATCAGACCTAATATGAGTGGGCTCAAACATATAAAAGCTTCTTATCCCACTCCTTTCGGAAATATAAATATTCAGCTGGACGAAGCTCCCGACGGTACAATAAATAAGATAGTCGATGCTCCTGCTGAAATTGAGATAGTTGATTAAAACAGTTGATAGTGTTGAAAATAAAGGAAAAGCAACATGGTTTATTACATAGATAATATACGAGGCGATGACTCCAATGACGGATCAAGTTCCCTCAAACCGAAACAGGATTATCTGAAATTAGATCTTGTTCCGGGTGATACAGTCCTTTTTAAACGTGGCAGTATCTATCGAGGCGGATTAAAAGTCACAAACGGACAGTTTCGAGATCCAATTACATATGATTCTTACGGCCCCGGAAGCAAACCTGTTTTTCTCGGCTCTCAGTTCATCGCAGATGAAGAGCTTTGGGTGAAAACGAAACGTAATGTTTGGTCATTTATCGGAACCCTTGAGGGGGAGCCCGGAAATCTGATTTTTGATAACGGTAATTCCTGCGGCGTTTTCCGTTGGTCTGAAAAAGAACTGAAACATCAAGGTGAATGGTTCTATTCCAAAGATGGTGACGAGTACAAACTTTTGCTGTACAGTACAAAAAATCCCGCAGTTTCATATACTTCCATCGAATGCGCTCTTGATTGCGGAGGTTATCTTTGTACCGCAGAGCATGATGTGGTTTTAAGAAATCTTTGTTTTGAAAATTGCTCAAAGAACGGATTTTCCGCAGTTTGCCAGCGTATCACATTGGAAAAATGTGTGTTCAGATTTATCGGCGGCGCAGTCCGTAACAGAGAAAAAAAGCTCAGGTGCGGCAATGCTGTGGATCTTTGGAATTTTGCATTCGACGTGTGCGTACGAAAGTGTCTCTTTGATAATATTTACGATTCAGGTATTGCTCAGCGCAGTGACAGTGATGGCGAGCCTTTTGTAAATATGCTTTTTGAAAATAATCTTTTTGTGAATTGCGGACTTTCAGCCTATGAGGTTCGTGACAGAGTTCCCATAAATTCACTCTTTTCAAAGAATATATGCGTAAATGCAGGCGGTGGATTTTCTTCTGTTGGAGAAAAAGGTCCTCGTGGGTCGGAGATCTGGCCGAATCCTGTGGGACATCATGTTTTTGTTTGGCGTATAAATAATGTTACCGATGGCGGAAGTCTTGAAATTACCCACAACACAATGTATGATGACCTTCTCGGTGCTACGATCTTTTCACTTGCAGCGCCTGAACCTGAAGAACAGTTATCCATAAACTTCAACAGATATTATGCTGAAAATAACGGTCTTTCTTTCCGATACGGCGGTGAGGATTATTACTCCTATGAATTCCCCATGTATCGCATAAATACAGGAAACGACCTCCACAGCGAGATCGTCGAGGGCGACATCTATACAGAGATCGTTTCATGGTTCGAGAGTTGTTATTAGAAAATGATTTATATAGCGGGGGAACATTTTTGTAAAATTGTTCTCCCGCACCCATAACGATTGCGGTACCCGAAATTTTTGCACATCACAAAAGTTTGTTTGAAATTTCGACCGCTGCTCAGCGCTTATTGTTCACTTGATCCGCCACAGGCGTCGTTCACAAACGCACACTAAAAACTTTTATATAAAGCATTTTCAATGCTTTATACAAAAGTTTTTTTGGATAGGGTACGGGGAAACCTATTTTTACAAAAAATGGTTCCCCCGCAATTTTTTATATTATTATTTACTTTCTAAGATTCCATACTTTCAGTACGGCGATCTGAGTTTTTGCGTCTTTGATCTCCCCAGACATGACCATTTCGTAGAGGTCTTTCAGCGGAACTTTTTCCACATCGAGGAACTCATCGTCGTCGAGATCCCTGTCACCGAAAGTCAGGTCTTCTGCCAGATACATATGAATTTTTTCGTCGAGCAGGGCAGGAGATGTGTCCAACTCTCCGAGGAATGTATATTTACCTGCGGTCGCTCCTGTTTCTTCTCGGAGTTCACGCTTTGCGGCATCCAACGGGTCTTCACCTTTGTAATTAAGCTTTCCTGCAGGTATTTCAAAAAATACACGGTTGTGGGCGTATCTGAACTGCCTTTCCATGATTACCGTTCCGTCGGGGAGCAGTGGCAGAACACAAACTGCACCCACATGGAGACAGAATTCCCTCAGGCTTTCCTTGCCGTTGGGCAGTTCAATGGTGTCTTTCACGACATGAAGGACTACACCGTCATAAATTTCCTCACGCTTTATTTGTTTTTCAATTAAATTGCTCATAATTACCGTACCTTTCTTTATTGTCATAAACAGTATACCACATTTTTTGTAATTTTGCAATAGAAAACAATAAAAAACTGTCCGTTGAGGGCAGTTTTTTGTCATTTGGAGCAATCTTTGTTGCAACAGCTTACGCTTGTGTTCATGATGATCTTTCTGAGAGTGTCAGAAGAGAGACAGTATCTGTCTGAAAGTTCGTCAAGAGTTTTACCGTGTTTGTATTCGCATGCGATCCTTCTGTTTCGTCTTTGAAGTTCGGTACGTGTACCGTTTTTTTCACCCCAAGCACTTCTTGCAGTTTTTTTCGGTATGTATAACAGTTCACCGTCTGCGTATTGCTGGATAGCGTCGAGAAGTTCTGCAGGCAAAACATCTTTTGCGTTTTTGTATTTCAATTTGATCTCCGTTTCCGTCGCATGGTGCGGCATAAAAAATTAAAATAGACATTTGGAATAACTCTACAAAAAGTATATCATGAATTTTCCTAAATTTCAAGGGGGAGAATAATTAAAATAATTTTTGCGGCTAAAAGTGCGTTTTTCGTAAAATATGGCACTTTTTAGGTGTTGAATTATGTGGAAAATTATAATCAAAAAATCTGACGTACAAGTTGAATGTTATATTAAATCTTTTTTTTGATTTTACTTGACAAAGTCAGGAATGTGTGGTATACTGTTATTGACATGATATATAATTATTATAATGATTATAGAAATTCGAAATACAACCTGAAAGGTTGTATTTCAATAGGGTTGGCTCCATTTTAAAGGTGCTTAAACAGGCTAGTTAGTGCTAAAAGAGCCAATCCCATCAAATTTTCCTTGAAAATTTGTCTATACTCATTTCAATGAATGTCGAGTTAATTCAAATTGTTATCAATTTGAATTAACAAAAGCCGATATTATCGGCTTGTCGAAACGGTTTAGCGTTTCGACTTTCGATAATCATTATAGAAAGGTGTTAAAAAAATGAAATTGAGAAGATTTTTATCAGCTTTGGCTTTTGTAGCTTTGATTTTCGGGCTGGTTGCTTGTGGTGAACAGGAAGTCGTTGTGCAGTTTGACCCTGTGAATCCTGTGATATATCTTGAAGCAGGTTCAGAAGAAGGCAACGGTTCGGAGGAGAAACCTTACGGTGATATTCTTGACGCTATAGCAAAGGCAAAAGAGCTGGGGCTGGCAGGTGCTGAACACATTACATTGAAGTTCGGTGCAGGGGACTACTCTCTTACAGAAACTCTTACCCTTTCAAGTGAAGCTTTTGGCGGAGCATCTCTTGAAATGATCTGTGAAGATGAAGAAATGGCAGTTGTCGGTGCATGGCTTCCCGTTACAGGATTTACCGAAACTGAAGTCAACGGTGTAAAAGCATGGGTTGCTGATATGCCTATGCTCAATGGCGAACTTGTTTATTCACATCAGTTCTTCAACGGTGACTATGAAAGACTTGAACGTCCCCGTTATCCAGAAGCTGAGGACGGTCAGTTAAGAGTAGAATTCTGTACCGATTCTGAAAGGAATAAGCATGACCCTAAAGATCAGACAAATACCCCGAACGGATTGGCTACGGATGCTTTTTACTTCTTTGAAGGTGATATCCCTGAAAATCTCACAAATATAGAAGATATCCAGATGCGTATGTATCATTGGTGGACATCTGAAATGCTTTCTGTGAAGAATATCAATTATGATACAAACTTAATGGAATTCCAGGACAGAACATGGATGAACTTTGTTGATAACAACCATCAGGGCGGTCCTTATTTCCTTGATAATGTTTTTGAAAATCTGAATGACCCCGGTGAAGTTTACGAAGACAGAACAACGGGAAAACTTTATTATATTCCTTACGAGGATGAATCTATTGATTCCTTCAAAATCTTTGCCTCCACTGTTGATACTATCTTTATAATCGACGGTATGAACGGAAGCGAAGCGAAAAATTCTTTGACTATCAAAAATATCGGTTTTGAAGGCAGTGACTGGAAAGACGTTAATTTGTTTGACTATCAGGCTGCCCAGAATGTTAAGGGTTCTATTCAGATATTGAATTCTTCATACATAACATTTGAAGATTGTTCTTTTGACCATATCGGTAACTATGCAGTTGATGTAAGAACTTATGTGCATCATGTGACATTCGATAATTGTTCTGTTTCCGATATCGGTGCAGGCGGATTCAGAATTTCCTGCGATAATAAGAATATTTATCCCGTTACAGACGAGGTTCCGCATCATATTACTATTACGGACTGCACTATCGACGGTTACGGTAAAATTCATGGAGCCGCAGTAGGTATTCATCTCCAATATGCTTATGATTGCGTTATTGCTCATAATGAAATTGCAAACGGTGTTTATTCAGCCATGTCTGTAGGTTGGACCTGGGATTACGGCGCTCATGCTACATCCAACATCACAGTTGAGAAAAACCATATTCATGATATTGGTGTCGGTCTGCTTTCCGATATGGGCGGTATCTATACTCTCGGTGAACAGCCGGGAACAGTTCTTCGCGGAAATCTGATCTACAATATCGGTTCTGCCAAGGATGGCTATGGCGGATGGGGAATATATAACGACGCCGCAACCTCTTATGTTACTGTTGAAAATAATATTGTGTATAATTGTTCCGCTACCGCTTACAATACTGCTCGTGCCAAAGAAAATATTGTTCGAAACAACATTTTCGGTTTGAGTGGTGACGGTGCTGTTCAGGTTGCTTCCGAGGAATCTTACAACGAAGGTATAAAGAATCTTACTTTGGAAAGAAACATTCTTGTCAGTGATTTTGCTGCTATTTATTTCAGTAAGTATACATGGTTTACCATGACAGATGATTCCAACCTCATGTGGGACTATACTTTTGGCGAAAATGTATTAAGTATCCAGCAGGATTTTGAGACTTATCCCGAAGGGATGCTGAATGCGGCTAAGAAGACCAATTTTGATAAACTGAAATCAAATGGGTACTACAATAACGCAGTCGTTGCTGACCCTCTCTTTGCAGATCCATTCAACGGAGATTTCACTCTTCCCGAAAACTCTCCTGCGTGGGATATTGGTTTTGAACCGATAGATATCAGTGATGTCGGTCCCCGTAAATAAATAAAAGAAAGACTTGAGTTTAAATACTCAAGTCTTTTTTGGTGGACGATAAGGAACTCGAATCCCTGACCCTTCGCACGTCAAGCGAATGCTCTACCAGCTGAGCTAATCGTCCGTATTTATCAAGCTTATATATTATAGCATAAATTATTCGGTTTGTCAAGCCCTTTGAGTGTGATTTTTTGAATATATAACCATTTTTTGTGTATACTGATTTTTAAAAAGGCATTGAAAGGGGAAATTTTGTGTCTGAATTTACTTTTTCTCGGTTTGAAAATATATTTTATGACGGAGATGCTATCGGCTATCCTCTTGGCGGTAAACTTCATGAAAAATACTTTGACGCAGAGTGGATCGGTGTGGAAAAACATTCTATCCGCAGACCTTTGGAGTGTTCCTGTGAAAGCTTTAAGGTTGACCCCCATGCGGCGTATCTTACCGTTCGTGGCAGAGAACCTTATTATCCCGGAAACCGCATTTCGGATTTCTCAGTGCCGTTTACTTCAGCCATTGGTTATCATCCCAAATGTAAAGGTAAATGCTTTTACATTTATGTAAACCGTGAGGAGATAATGATCCGCCTTTTGGCTGAGGCTGCGAAAAACCGAGACAGCAAATTTGAGGTCGGGGAGTTCAGTGATCTTGTTGCTGAAAACAGAATAACAGGAAATCTTCCGTGGGTAATTGATGAATTCGCAAAAGGAGAGAGGGGGTTTATGACTTTTACAACATCTTTTTCTCCGTCTAATGACCTTCTTTCCGTGAACCATAAATGTAGGACGAGCATCCGAATAAAAGTCAACCCAGAGAAGATAATAAATTCCTCAGAGCCTGATACTTCACCACTCGGAGCTCGGATCCATGGGATAAATAAACTGACATATTCAGGATATCCTTGCGGAATCGTTTTGTCTCCTGTTATTTTATGTGAAAAATGGCGAACTCTTTATGGTGAGCTTTTTGATATACTTGAGGCTACTTTATGTGATGAGATCAAGAAAAACGGAACAGTGGAAATAATTTTTGATAAAAGGTCTCCCGCTTTGAAGTCTAAAAAACTTGAAGCCGCGGAATTTATTATCCGTCAGTCCTTGGAAAAGTTTCCTTTGATGAAAATAATTGATATCCATTGAAATTTTTTTACTTATTTATTCACTTAAAGTTTTCGTTATTTCCTCATAATTAAAACAAGCGTATGTTATAATATAAATGATTTTCAGAATAATTACAGAAAGGACTTTCGGATAATGAACATACTTCATTTGAAATACGCCGTTGAAGTTGAAAAAACACGCTCCATAAACAAGGCTGCGGAGAATCTTTACATGGGTCAGCCAAACCTCAGCCGTGCAATTAAAGAACTTGAAGAATCTTTGGGTATAACGATTTTCAAGCGCACATCCAAAGGCATTTCGCTTACTCCTCAGGGTGAAGAATTCATGATGTATGCGCGCAAGATAATTGCTCAAGTCGATGCTGTTGAGATGATGTACAAGGGTTCCTCCAACAAAAAACAGAGTTTTTCCGTTTCCGTGCCGAGAGCCGCTTATATTGCAGAAGCTTTTACTGAATTTTCCAAATCCATCAGCACCTCCGAGCCTGCGGAGCTTTTTTATAAAGAAACAAACTCCATGCGAGCAATAAACAATATGCTCCAAGAGGACTATAAATTGGGGATTATTCGTTATCAGAAGCCATTTGAGTCCTATTTCAAAACTCTTTTTCATGAAAAAGGTTTTTCAAGCGAATTGATCCGTGAGTTTTCTTACGTAGCGTTGATGTCTCCGGAAAATCCGCTTGCGAAAGAGGACGACATTAAATTGAAAGAGCTTGCAAATTACATAGAAATTGCTCATGCTGATCCGTATGTTCCGTCACTTCCGTTGATCGACACTAAAAAAGCGGAACTTTCCGAATACGTGGATAAAAGGATTTACGTTTTCGAAAGAGCTTCGCAGATGGAGCTTCTCAGCCGTTTGCCAAATACTTTCATGTGGGTATCGCCCACACCTGAAAAAATGCTTGAAAGATACGGGCTTGTGGAACGCAATTGCTCCGAAAATAAAAAAATTTACAGAGACGTTCTTATTTATCACAAGGGCTACCGTTTTTCAGAGCTTGACGAGCGTTTTATTGCAGAAGTAAGAAAGTTCGTGTAAGTTAGTATATCCTTTTTTATGGAGAACCCTTCTTTTCGCGGAAAAAGAAGGGTTCTCCAAGCCTTTCCCAAGAAAACCGATGCTGATACTTTTTATATAAGAACCGATAGCTAACACAGATATAGTGTCGGATAAGAAATATTTGGTAAAAGAACTTTCTATCGAGTTTTAGGGGGGCCCCGTATAAATTTCCCAAACAGCCACACATACCCTTATGCTTGCAGCGATATACCGCTATATTTTTTTGATACCTACACAAAAAAAGTTTTTTGTGGTATAATAGTATCATAATAGATCAATATATGTTATTATATGTATTTTAAGGAGAATTAGAATGGCTAATCACAGAACTCATGAAATTGTAGACTCGGTTGAAGCTCTCAGTAAAGCATTTGCCGATGTACGTGAGGCTCAGAAAGAATTTGCGGAATTTACTCAGGAACAGGTAGATAAAATTTTTCTTGCGGCGGCATCTGCTGCTGATAAACTCAGAATTCCTCTTGCAAAATTTGCAGTTGAAGAAACAGGTATGGGCGTAGTTGAAGATAAGGTAATCAAAAATCACTACGCAGCAGAATATATTTATAATGCTTACAAAAACACAAAAACTTGCGGTATCATAGAAGAAGATACAGCTTTCGGTATCAAGAAAGTTGCAGAACCCATCGGTGTTGTTGCTGCGGTAATCCCCACAACAAACCCCACTTCCACCGCTATTTTTAAATGTCTTCTTGCTCTCAAAACAAGAAACGGTATTATCATCAGCCCCCATCCCCGTGCTAAAAAATGCACGATTGCTGCTGCTGAAGCCGTTCTCAAAGCCGCAGTTGAAGCAGGCGCGCCCGAGGGTATTATTTCCTGGATAGATGTTCCCAGCCTTGAACTTACCAATATGGTAATGAAAGAATCCGATATAATTCTCGCAACAGGCGGCCCCGGTATGGTTAAAGCCGCTTACTCCAGCGGTAAGCCCGCTATCGGTGTAGGTGCTGGTAACACTCCCGCAATCATCGACGAATCCGCAGATATTCTTCTTGCAGTAAACTCCATTATCCATTCCAAAACTTTCGATAACGGTATGATTTGCGCTTCCGAGCAGTCAGTAATCGTTCTTGACAGCATCTACGATGCAGTTAAAGCTGAATTTGCCGCAAGAGGTTGCTACTTCCTCAACGAAGAAGAACTTGAAAAGGTTCGCAAGACAATTATCATCAACGGCGCACTCAATGCGAAGATCGTAGGTCAAAAGGCTCACACCATTGCAAAGCTTTCAGGCGTAGAAGTTCCCGAAAATGCAAAAATCCTTATCGGTGAAGTTGAAAGTGTTGAACTTTCCGAAGAATTTGCTCACGAAAAGCTTTCTCCCGTTCTTGCAATGTACAGAGCAGCAGACTTCAACGAGGCTCTCGACAAAGCTGACAGACTTATTGCTGACGGTGGTTTCGGTCATACATCTTCCGTTTACCTTAACACCATTACAGAAAAAGAAAAGCTTAACGTTTTCGCTGAAAGAATGAAGACTTGCCGTATTCTCGTTAATACTCCTTCTTCCCACGGCGGTATCGGTGACCTTTACAACTTCAAGCTCGCGCCCTCCCTTACACTTGGTTGCGGCTCCTGGGGCGGTAACAGCGTTTCCGAAAACGTTGGTGTAAAACATCTTTTAAATATTAAAACAGTTGCCGAAAGAAGGGAAAATATGCTTTGGTTCCGCGCTCCTCAGAAGGTTTATATCAAAAAAGGCTGTCTCCCCGTTGCTCTTGACGAGCTCAAGACAGTTATGAATAAGAAAAAGGTATTCATCGTAACTGACAATTTCCTTTATTCCAACGGCTATACAAAACCCATCACAGATAAACTTGATGAAATGGGAATTTCTTATACAGCGTTCTGGGATGTTGAACCCGACCCAACTCTTGCTTCCGCTAAAGCAGGTGCGGCCCTTATGCAGAGCTTCAAGCCCGATTGCATTATCGCTCTCGGCGGCGGTTCCGCAATGGACGCAGCAAAAATTATGTGGGTTCTTTACGAACATCCCGAAGCAGACTTTATGGATATGGCAATGAGATTCATCGACATCCGTAAGAGAATCTATACATTCCCCAAAATGGGCGAAAAAGCTTACTTTATTGCTATTCCCACATCTGCAGGTACAGGTTCTGAAGTTACACCTTTCGCAGTTATTACAGACGAAAAAACAGGTGTTAAATATCCTCTTGCTGATTACGAGCTTCTCCCCAATATGGCAATTATTGATGCTGACTACCATATGTCTGCACCTAAGGGTCTTACAGCAGCTTCCGGTATCGACGCTGTAACTCACGCAGTTGAAGCGTATGCCGCAATGCTTGCAACAGATTACACAGATAGTCTTGCACTTGGTGCTTTGAAAGTTGTTTTCGAATATCTCCCCAGAGCTTACGAAAACGGTCAGACAGACGTTGAAGCTCGTGAAAAAATGGCAAATGCCGCTACAATGGCAGGTATGGCTTTCGCAAACGCATTCCTTGGTGTCTGCCACTCCATGGCTCACAAATTGGGTGCTTTCCACCACTTGCCCCACGGCGTTGCAAATGCACTTCTCATTAACGAAGTTATCCGTTTCAACTCCAGCGAAACTCCCGTTAAAATGGGTACTTTCTCTCAGTACGATCATCCTCACACTCTCGCTCGTTATGCTGAAATTGCTGACCACCTTGGCCTCGGCGGCACAACAAACGAAGAAAAGATGGAAAACCTCATTAAAGCTATTGACGAACTGAAAGAAAAAGTGGGCATTAAGAAGACAATTAAAGATTACGGCATTGATGAAGCAGACTTCCTCGCTCGCCTTGACGAAATGGTTGAGCAGGCGTTTGATGATCAGTGCACGGGCGCAAACCCCAGATACCCACTTATGAGCGAGATCAAGCAGATGTATCTTAACGCATACTATGGAACAAACGAAAGAGTATAAGGAGGAAAAACGATGAATCTTGATAACGTAATTGCAGTAAGAGCAAATAAGACCGTTTACCGTGACGGCGACTACACAATTAAGCTTTTTAACGAAGATGTTTCCAAGGCTGATGTTCTTAACGAAGCCCTCAATCAGGCAAGAATCGAAGAAACAGGTCTTAACATTCCCAGAGTTGTTGAAGTTGTTAAGCTTGACGGCAAATGGGCTATAATCCTCGAATACATCGAAGGTAAATCACTTGAACAGCTTATGGTTGAAAATCCAGATAAAAAAGCTGAATATATTGATCTTCTTGTTGAGCTTCAGATGAAAGTTCATTCTAAAAAATCTCCTTTGCTCAATAAGCTTAAGGATAAGATGAACAGAAAGATCAGTGAAGCAGACCTTGACGCAACGACCCGTTATGAGCTCCACACAAGACTTGAAGGTATGCCCAAGCACACAAAAGTTTGCCACGGCGACTTCAATCCTTCAAATATTATAATCCGCGAAGATGGCGTACCTTTCATTATTGACTGGGCGCATGTTACACAGGGTAACGCTTCCGCAGACGTAGCAAGAACTTATCTCCTCTTCAAGCTTGCGGGAGACGACGAAGCGGCTAAGTATTATCTCCACACATTCTGCAAAAAGAGCGATACTGCGCGTCAGTATGTTGAAAAATGGATGCCCATCGTTGCTGCATCTCAGTCCGTTAAAGGCAAGCCCGAAGAGCGTGAGCTCCTTCTCAGCTGGGCAAGCGTAGTTGATTACGAATAATCTCTTTTCTTAAATTTTAATATATAGGGTGTTTTTTGAAGCCTCATATGGGGCTTCTCTTTTTTTAAATGAGACTTGAGCTTAAAAACTCAAGTCTTTTTATTTGAAATATTATATTTATACTTGACATTTACAGTATTTTATGTTATACTTAAAGAAAAACATTAAAGGTGGTTTTATTATGAGAATAGGTATTTGTACTGGTGCAGTTAAAGAAAATATTGAGAAGATAAAGGCTTGTGGGGCTGATTATATCGAGGTCGGATTCCAGGGTCTTGCTGATCTTTCCGCTGAAGAAGCTATGGAGATCAAAAAGGTTTTTGACGAGGCTGGCGTTGGAATTGAAGCCGCAAACTGTATGCTCGCAGGTGATCTCCCCATCGTTGTGGAAGATCCTCAGCTAGATCTGCTTGCCGAAAGACTTGAAAGATCTTTCAAAACAGCAAAAATTCTCGGTCTTAAAGTTGTTGTCCTCGGTAGCGGTGGCGCACGTAACATTCCCGAAGGGGCTACAAAGGAAGAAACTGTGGCTCGTTTTATCAAAGTTACAAAGGAATTCCTTGCTCCGTTCTTTGAAAAATACGATATGACCTGTGTTATCGAACCCCTTTGCGACAGCACTATCATCAACACTCTCGCTGAGGGTTATGAGATAGTTGAAGCTGTGGGCAGTCCCAGAATACAGCTCCTTGGAGATCTTTTCCATATGGATGAAATGGGTGATTCTGTTGAAGAAGTTCTTAAATACAAGGATTGTCTCAAACATACACATCTCGCAAACCAAAAAGGAAAAAGATGCTATCCTGCGCCCAATGACGGAAATGTTGACCATTACAAAGATTTCTTTGAAGCACTTCGTAAGATCGACTATCAGGGCAGAGTTTCCATCGAAGCTAACGCTCAGGGCGAATTCTTTGAAACAGCTACTGCAGGTGTCGCTGTCCTTAAAAGTCTGTAATTGAAAATCAGATAAATTATGTGGGAAAACCTTATTTTAATAGGGTCTTCCCACGAGTTTTTTTATTCAAATACGATCTCTATTTTATTCGGAACGGTATCTTCCTTGGAAACTGAGATGAAAATGTGCCAGTTTGCCATGTCGGCGGTGCAGATCTCAGGCACGGTGTTTTTAATTGTAATTACAGTATTCATGTCTGAAATTTCCACTTTTTTGACGCTGTGGCGAATAGATCCGCTTCCGTTCTCCGTAACGACAAAAATCAGGCTGTTTTCTTCAAAAAAAGATTCATCGTATTTGTCAGCTTCGTCGAGGAAACCGATCGTTGTGTCGGAGTAAACTTTTTCAACTCTTTCGAGGTAATACGCATTTTTGTTGGTTTCGTAATAACTGTCCAACTCTTCTTTTGACGAGATCACCACCGCATATGGATAGTGCGTTTTGTTTTCGTACATCGCATTTGTTCTGATGCAGTTGAAGTCGAAATCCACATCTTTTACAGTTCCGTTATAGTCGTGCATCTCACTGTTATTGTTTTGCAGTACAGAAAAGATCGTTTCGCTGATGTTTTCCGGTGTGCCCTCAATATAGAGCGAATAGTGGATCGTATTTTCGGAATTTGACCAGAAAATGAGAGTGTTGCCGTCGGTGAGGGTTTTGGTCTGAACTGAAACTGATGTGTTGTCAGAAAGAAGAATTTCGTCAGTATTTTCTGAAACCACAGAGGTGTATACCCCTGAAAAGTCACCGCTATCATCATTCGCTCGGAGCGTATATTCAATTCCGTTATTTGTGAATTTTACCTGAGCAACATCGTCGGAGATCGTGGAAAATACTATATTTTCTGATTCGGGTAGCGGTACCACCGTGAAACCGAGAATCTCAGAGATCTCTTCACCGTTTTCATATGTTTTTATAGGGTTTGTAAGCTGCATTCCGCCCATCATTCCTCCCATTGAGACTTCGGGTTCTTTCGGTTCAATATCCCCTTGGACATCAACTTTTACGCAAGATGTCATTGTTGCGGCTGTTGCAAGTGTTAATAAAAATAAAGCGGTTTTTTTCATGTTTTTAGCTCCTTTGAATTTTCTTTTTATATGTTAGACGACAAAAAAGAGAAAAAGTTCCATATTTGAAGACAACAGATGTGAACTTTTTTGTCCACATCTGCATTTTTATTTTATTTTCTCGGGCCTACATCGCTGATATCAATGGGCTTGAAGTCTATTTTGTAAGCAGGGGAGTCCTCTTCAAGGGAGAAGTCGTAATTTTTAACGTCCTTAAACTTGGGATCGGCAATGATCGAGTCTTCTTCCATTCCGAGAACTTCACGGACAGCTTCAAAAGATTTAAATTTTTCCGAATCATGGAATTTAGGTGTTCCCGTTGCATCAAAGAAAAGGTTCTTTCTTGAAATGACATTTCCGAAGAAGAGACTTTCAATGAAGTGACCGTACATATGATTGCCTTCGGTGTAGAAAATATTATTTTCAAATGTAATGGAGTTGTGACGCTCGGCACGTGACACTCTCATTGCACCTTCGTCCTTGCTGAGAGCGAAAACATTGTTTCTTACAACATTACTTGTTCCGTAGTGCTGATGATAGCTGCTCTTTGAAGTGTTGTAGCAGATATTGTTTTCGAGGGTGATATATGCACTGCCTTCGTCTGTATAAAGTGCCCAGCCGCCGTATTCCTTACAGATAACATCGTGAATGAGATTGTTTGAAACTACCGTACCCGGCTGATTTCCCAAAAGGTAAACGCCGCCCATGTCGGAAAGGAAGCCTTGACCGAGATTGTAAATATGGTTCTTGGTGATAAGGTTATTCTTTGTAATATGAGGATAATAACCCCACTGCCATCCGCAGGAGATACCCGTGTAGAAAAGATCGCTGATATCGTTGTGAGAAATTTCACAGTTGTAAGCAGTCATAAGAAGAATACCGCAGGCTGAGTAGTACCTTCTACCGCAATGCTTGATTGTGTTATCGGAAATTACGCAATGGTGGGTGTGTTCGTATTCGGGGTCATATGCAGAACCACCGCAGATCTTTATTGCACCTGCACCGCCGTCGTAAAATTCATTTTTTGTAATTCTGATATCAGAGCAACCCTTGTCTATGGTAATACAATGCACACCGAAATTTCTGAATTTACAGTTTTCAAAAGAACAGTTTCTTGCGCCTGTCATGCTGATTGAACCGTGAGCGTTTGAAACAGCCTGTGCGTCGGAAGCGTAAGGAATGGAAATTTCGCCGTGTTCTCTTTTGTTGCAAGCATAATCTCCGCGAGTGTACGCAAATGTAATGTTTCTGAATCTGACATATTCTGCATACATACCATTTTCAGGGCTGCCTTTGAATTCAATAAGTTTGGATGCTACAGGAGCATATACTTCAATGTTTTCGGGTGTCTGACAGTCACATCTGGGAATATAATAGAGCATGCCGTTTGGTCTGTCAAGGTACCACTGATTCTTTTTCGTAAACATTTCAGCCACATTTTCAAGATAGTAAGTGAAATTGTGGTTGATATTGAACATGGAAGTATATTTCATCTCAACTTTACCCGTTTCAAGGTCGTAGCTTTCAATGGGCGTATGTTCATCTATCCAATAATGCAGAAAACTGATGAAACAGTCGCCGAAGTTTTTGAAATTTTTAAACACTTCAAGGTCTTCTTTATTTGCAATAAACCATTTGGAATGATCAAAAAGTTCGTGACCCGGATTTTCAGCTTCAACGATAGTCAGGTCGTGATCTTCAGGGTATCTTGTGAAATCCGCACGGAGACCGTCTACATAAAGGTCTGAAAAATTCCATTTGCCTTCTTTAACTTCGGGAATAAATGTAGAAAAACATTCAACACCGTTGAAAGTGTCCTTTTTCCAGCCTGTGATCTTTTTACCACCGCTGATAAGAACTTCGCCGTCTCCATAGGGTTCAATGGTGATGTCTTTCATCAAATGATCAATGACAAGGGGCTTGCTGAGGTTGTATTCTCCCGCCATCAACTTGATTGTAAGCGGTTTTTTGTTGCCGTCCTCTCTCATTTCAGTGGCAATTTCAAGGGCTTTTTCAATACACCAAACGGGACCGTCACTAAGCCATTCTGCATCGAATCCGTAATCCTTGAATTCCGGCGCATAGCCGTTGTTTATTTTACCGTCGCAGTCGGGTTTAACATAAATTACTGTGGAATCTCTGAATTGTTTCATCTTGAAGTCTCCTTTGAGTGAAATTTGGTTTCCGAGATTATTGTATCACATTTTTTAAAAAAAGTCAATACTCTGAAGAGCCTAACATGGAATAAATTTCAACGGAGGGAAGAACTTTCAACATTCTGAGAAGCTCATCGTAAGCTTTCTGGGCTTCACGGTTTCCGTCGGACTTTTTAACGGCTCTGATCATGAGATTTTTCGGGGTATCAAGAGGAGAACAGTATTCAATACAGGAAACTTCGTAGCCGCAAGCTTCGAGTTTTGCAACACGGATACCGTCGGTAAGAATATCGTTGAGTCTTGCTCTGAAAATACCGTGCTTGATTATGCAGTTCAGGTCATCTTTCTGATATTTATCAAGCAGTTCTTTATGGCAGCAGGGGATACAGATTATGCGTTTTGCACCGTTTCTTATGGCATAACCGAGAGCCATATCCGTTGCAACATCACAGGCGTGGAGAGAAATAACGGTATCCGGTTTGAAATCACTGTCATAATCTCTAAGATCGACCTGGATGAAGTCCATATTTTTGTAGCCTAATTTTTCAGCGGTCTTTTTGCTTTCTTCAATTACTTTTTCGGAGATGTCAAGCCCTGTGAATTTTGCCTTGATGTGGCGGACTTCCCAAAGATAGTAATTCAGTACAAAAGACAGATAGCTTTTTCCGCAGGCACAGTCCACAATGTTGATATTTTTGCCACTCATGTCGTCAAACATATCTTCTGTCAACTCGATGAATCTTTCCGTCTGGTTGTATTTACGGATCATATCGTTTCTGATCTTCCCGTCTTCTGTCATATATCCGAGAGCTTTCAACAGCGGAGCAGCGTTGGATGGATTGATGATGTATTCTTTATTGCGGAGCATTCTTGTGTCTGTGACTTCGTCATTGAGCTTTCTTTTTGAAACCTTTACGTTTCTGTCGTCGATAATAACATCTGTGGCAGAACCTCTTTCAATGTAAGAAACTACAGCAGAGTCATATTTGATTATATCATCAGTCAATGCTTCAAGTGCTCCGGCAAGATTATTGAATGATTTTTTAACAAGGAAAATATAATCTAATTCTGTTTGAGACTTTGCAACTATTGAAGCCTTGTATTCTTTTTTTCCTGAAACAAGGACCACCGCAATGGAGTCGAAAAAGTCAAAACCTTCTTCAAATTTGGAGTTGAAACTACTGAGTACCATAGCTATCTTGTGTTTTTGAGAAGTGTTCATGTGTGTCGAATTCCTTTCATTTTGTTTGTTTTATTAAAAAAATGGTAAGTTTGTCTTTTGGGTCTTGAAAATTCTTTAGGAATGTGGTATACTATTATAGTACGAATTGAAAAATGCCCCCGTAGTAAAGTGGATATTACAAGTCCCTCCTAAGCGGCAGCTCGTTCGTTTCCTGGA
>SVMT01000021.1 GCA_015067305.1 Oscillospiraceae bacterium
CCCTGCATAGCGGAATCAATTTCATGTTCGATCATGCAAGCGGGAATATCAGCTTCGCAGCAATCAGCAACTGCAGCGTAAACTTTTTCAGTTACTTCGTTTTCTTCAGCCTGTTCGTATCTTTCAGCGATCTTTTTGGAGAGATCTGCTTTGAATTCTTCGAGAGTGTCGAAGTCGCTTACATCTTTAGCAAGTTCGTCGTCGATAGCGGGGAGTTCTGTTCTTTTGATCTCATGGATCTTAACGTCGAAACGTGCGGGCTTGCCTTTGAGTTCTTCAGCATGGTATTCTTCGGGGAAAGTTACATTTACAGCGCCTTCCTGACCTGCTTTCATACCAACCATCTGTTCTTCGAAACCGGGAATGAACTGACCGGAACCGATCTTAAGTGTGTATTTTTCAGCTTCGCCGCCTTCGAAAGGTACATCGTCAACATAACCTTTGAAGTCGAATGTTACAGTGTCACCGTTTTCGATAGCTGCATCTTCTTCGAGGTCGATAAGACGAGCCTGTCTCTGCTGATATCTTTCGAGTTCAGCCTGAACGTCAGCATCGGAAACTGTTTTTGTGTGTTTTTCTACAGCGATACCTTTGTAATCTTTAACGGATACTTCGGGTTTAACTGTGATCTTTGCCTTGAATTTGAAACCGTTTTCGTCGTTGCTGATAACGTCGAGCTCGGGATGATCAACAGGTTCAATACCTGCTTCTGCAACAGCATCATCATATGCCTTGGGATATACAGCGTTGATAGCGTCTTCGTGGAAAACTGTTTCGCCGTACATTTTTTCGATCATTTTTCTGGGAGCCTTGCCTTTTCTGAAGCCGGGAATGTTCATTTTGCCTACGTTCTTTCTGTAGGAAGCTTCAACAGCTTTTTCGAATTCGTCGGCAGGAACTGTGATCTCAAGCTCCACGATGTTCTTTTCTTCTTTTGTTACCTTTTCCAAAATCATTTGATTATCCACCCTTATGAGTTTTTTATATATTTGAATTATTTTATCACATAATTATGTTTTTTTCTACCATAAATTGTATTATTTTATAGAACTAAAGGATTCTAATTGGTGTGAAACCCGTAAAATCCGCTGAAGCGAGAAAAAATCTCGTTCCATTGCGCTCTTCGTCGTGAACTGCAAGCCTGTGAGCGTACCCGTGAAGGTGTCCGTAGTAGCAGGTCTTGATGTTGTTTTCGGCGAGGACTTGAGTGATCTCTTTACATTCTATGTTTCCGAATACGGGAGGGTAGTGTAGAAATACTATTTTTTCTTCCGCTTTGCATGACGCAAGTGATGCTTTAAGTCTGCCGACCTCACGGTTCAGAACTTTGATATCTGATTGCTGACCGGGTTCGGTTATCCAGCCACGTGTACCGCATATTCCCACGCCTTCGTATTCGTAAGAATTATTGTGTAGAAAAGAAATTGTGCTGTAATTTTTTGCAAAATCCTTAAGCTTTGACATTGTTGACCACCAATAATCGTGGTTGCCTTTAAGGATTATCTTTTTTCCGGGGAGTTTGTCTATGAATTCGAAGTCCGGAGCCAACTGCTTGAAGTCCATTGCCCAGGAGATATCTCCCGCAATGACTACTGTGTCTTTTTCACCGACACACCAATTTGCCTTGAGTCTCTCTATATGGTTTTCCCACAGCCGTCCAAAAACTTCCATGGGTTTGTCTACAGTCTCCGCATTCCCCAAATGCAGGTCTGCCGTTACATATAAAGCCATCCGTGTCCTCGTTTCATTTAAAGTTTTTTTCTGAAAATGCCTTTGCGTTTCCGTAAAATATTTTATCTGTCAGTTCTTCGCCCAGTTCTTTTTCGAGATATTCTTTTAATTTCAAAAGATCCGAAACATTTGAAATTCCTTCGGGAAGTGAGCCTATTCCGTCAAGATCACCGCCGAGAGCGAGAACATGTTCTCCGCCCAAAGAAAGTATCTTTTCTGTATGACGCAGAATATCTTCAAAAGTTGAGGTCTTGTTTTCGCTGAGAAACGGAGGATTCCAGTTCAGACCTATAAGCCCGTTTCTTTCAACTATAACTTTGATCTGGTCATCTGTGAGATTCCTTGCATTGTTGCAAATACTTCTTGCATTTGAATGGGTTGCTACAAAAGGCTTCTTACTGATATTCGAAACATCATAGAATCCTTTGTCTGACAGGTGAGAAACGTCAAGGATTATTCCGAAGTTTTCAAGCTCTTTTACGCAGTCTTTGCCGAGAGGTCTAAGTCCCTCATTCTGATCGGTTTTTGATCCTGTTGCAAAGCGCGAAACACCGTTCCAGACAAGACTGAAAAATTTTACTCCGTTTTGGGCAAAGATCTGAATATTTTCAAGCTTTCCATCTGTTATGTTTCCGCCTTCGCATGAGATTATGGGGACGGTATTTTTTGAGTCAGATATTTCTTTTTCGAGAAAATTTTTCACATTGAAAAAGAAATCCATTCCGGAGTCAGTCCTTCTGTCATCGTAAAACACTGCAAAAACCTGCATTGCTTCATCGAAACAGTCGAGGGCTTTTTTGTTTATGTGAAGACTTTCGTCTTCGAATGAAACTCCCATGTGATATGCCTTAGTTGCCGTATCGCAGTGGAGATCATAAAAATGCTTCTTCATCAACCTTATATAACTCCCTGAAATATTTAAATTCCTTAACATAATATTCTTCGTCGAAAAGAATGCCCGCACCGTCGAATCTGTAATTGAATTCGTAGGGATCTATACCGTTTTTTCTCAGTTCTGCAATGTAGAATCTTGCGCCTGAAATGATATTTTTCATTTTTTCGGGAGTTATCTTTTCGGGAGGAGTCTCTCTGTCCGCATTTTCATTGGTAATGCGCTCTGATTTTACTTCCACAAAACAGATCGTACCTTGCTTCATTGCGATTATGTCGATCTCTTTATGTTCGGCTGAGTAATTTCTTTTGAGGATCTTATATCCCCATGTTTCCAGCCAATCAGCGGTATAGGCTTCGAATCTTTGACCTACCCATTTTTTTGAGGGTTTTTGTTCAGTGTACATTTTTCAAGAAAGTTTTTCTGTATATCGGTTGAATTCCGTTTTCTGCCAAAAGTTTATAATGCTCTTTTGTGGGGTATCCCTTATGTATGTCTAATTTATACTGAGGGTATTTCTCTGCAAGTTCGCACATGTAGCGGTCACGGGAAACTTTTGCAAGTATGGATGCTGCCGCAATGCTCATGCTCAGAGCATCACCTTTGACGATACATTTTGTCGGAATATCGAATCCTCTTATTTTGTTGCCGTCAATTAGTGCAATGTCGGGCTTGACCGTCAGTTTTTCTGCCGCACGTTTCATTGCGAGAAACGCCGCATTGAGAATGTTTATCTCGTCGATCTCTTCAGGGGTAGCCCATCCGATACCGTAAGAAATTGCCTTTTCGGTTATTATATCAAAAAGTTCTTCTCGCTTTTTCGGAGAAAGTTTTTTTGAGTCAGTAACACCTTCAAGTTCAATGCCAGGAGGTAAAATTACTGCCGCCGCACAGACATTTCCGCAAAGACAGCCTCTGCCCGCTTCGTCAATTCCGCAGATCACTTTGTATTCGTCGTATAGTTCCTTTTCGAACTTCCACATATCGACGGGAATATTCTCAGTTTTTCTGCTCATTGTTTTCTTCCGTTGCAGGAGGTCTTTCCAGTGTTATTTTCCCTATCTTACAGCCTCTGAATTCGTCAAGGAGTATAAGAGATGTTCTTTCTGTATCGATCTCTCCTCCGCTGATTACAAATCCGCGCTTTTTCCCGATGAGCTGAAGCAGTTCCCAATCGTCTTCGGGAAGCTCTTCGGGGAGCTTATAACGGGCGGTAAGCATTGGCTTGTAATTCCTTGCCAGAAGTCCCGCAAGTTTCATTGCCAATTCTTCGGTATCTATAACTTCATCCTTTATTGAACCGATAAGCGCAAGTCTCAGTGCCGCTTCCTGATCTTCAAGTTTTGGCCAAAGGATTCCCGGCATATCAAGCAGGTCGATGCCGTCGCTGATACGTACCCATTGCTTTGTACGGGTAATACCGGGTCTGTCTTCAGCTCTTGCTTTGTTTGTTCCGCTGATATTATTTATAAATGTGGATTTACCTACATTGGGGATACCAAGCACCATTATTTTGATGCTTCTGTTTACGATACCTTTTGCCGCATCACGAGCAATTCTTTCTTTGAAAATGTTTCTTACAGCCTGATAGACTGCTGAACTTCCGCCCGAAGTCTTGCTGTTGTAAAGAATTGCATTGATCCCTTGACTTTTATAATATGCCAGCCATTTTTTATTCATCTCAGCATCCGCAAGGTCACTTTTATTGAGAATTATCATTCTCGGTTTCTGTGAGGCTTTGAGTATCCTGTCGATGTCGGGGTTCCTTGAGGCAACAGGTATCCTTGCGTCCACAAGCTCCACCGTCATGTCTACAAGTCCTATGGACTCTTCGATCATTCTGCGGGCTTTTGCCATATGCCCTGGGTACCAGTTAATGTTCATTGTTTTGATGTTCCTTTTTTGATTTGTTTAGTCTATGGGACCTATTTTGTCAAGGGGATAGAATCTGAACATAACTCTTCCCAATATCTTCCTGATGTCAACACATCCGATGTCTCGGCTGTCTTTTGAATCAAGTCTGTTGTCGCCCATTACGAAAACCTCACCGGGCTGTACTGTCAATGGGAAAGATATTTTTGAGTAAGATTTGGGATATGTTACCTGATGTCCGTCAAGATACGGTTCTGCTATTAACTGTCCATCAACGTAAACTTCACCGTCACCGTTGATGTTTACCGTCTGTCCTTCTGTTGCGATAACTCTCTTTACCCAAAGAGAATAGTCATTGTTTCTTGCTTCAGGCTGGAAAACCACAATGTCGCCGACTTTGGGGGTATAAAACAGTCCCGAAACGATATATCTGTCGCCATCGAGCATTGTTGAGGTCATGGAAGGTCCGTCAACATATCCTGTTCTGAAAACAAGAGAAAGTATCAGAACTGCCGCAACAACAGCAACAACGACGGCATCTATTATTTCGATGAAGTCTCTGAGTACAGAGGGTTTCTGTTTTGCTTCTTCATTTTTATTTGTTTTCTTATCTGTCGATTCTTCGTCTGTTATATCATTATTTATAACGATTTCTTCGTTTTCGGACATTTTCGGATCCCCCTCTTTAAATGGTTTCTTAAATAATATGCAAAAAGCGGTACTCCTACCGTAATTATCGGAAAGAATACCGCGATTATGCTGGTGTCCGTCATTTTATTGACGAACAGCAAGGCAGGAGTCTTTGCCGTAATCGGTTTACAGCTTCTCCTTGACTTTGGCAGCTTTGCCGACTCTGTCACGCAGATAGTAAAGCTTAGCACGACGAACTTTACCAACACGTACAACTTCTACCTTTTCTACGTTGGGAGAATGTACAGGGAATGTTCTTTCTACGCCTACACCGTAAGCTACTTTACGAACGGTGAATGTTTCGGAAACACCGCCGTGTTTTTTGGAGATGATTGTGCCTTCGAAGATCTGGATTCTTTCTCTGGAACCTTCTTTGATCTTACAGTGCACTTTAACAGTGCTACCGATTTCGAGAGGCAGAGCTTCGCTGCGGAGCTGGTCTTTTGTGAATTCTGCAAGTTTGTTCATTGTTTCTCGTTCCTCCTGATATTCAGTTAATTATTAAGCGCGTTCGTGCCGAGAAAAGCAGAGGACCGCACATTGCTGTATTCTATGGCATACAGACAACGCTACTATTATAACATATATCTGCAAATATTGCAAGAGGTGATTCCGAAAAATCCGTGAAATAAGGCGGTCTTTTTTTATCTTCCGCGGTCTTCGAGTAGTTTAAGGTTAACTGTATGGTATTCTCTGCTTCTGTAGAATGTTACCTGAATGATGTCTCCGACTTTATGTGTTTCGTTTATTGCCTGAATGTCGGACATTGAACTGATCTCAATTCCGTTTATTTCTGTAATGATATCATACTCCTGAATTCCAGCAAGGTCTGCACCGCTGTCTGCTGCAACATCTGTGACTAATACACCTGTCGGGAAACCGTAATATCTTGCCATTGAAGCTGATATCGTCTGACCTGAAATACCCGTTGCAGGTCTGTCCTTTACATAACCGTATTCTATTATATCTTTAATTATCGGATTAGCAAAATCCATGGGAATTGCGAAACCGAGACCTTCAACGTCAGTGTCTGCAATCTTGCTTGACGTGATACCGATTACTTCGCCTTTTGAATTTATGAGGGCACCGCCGCTGTTACCGGGGTTTATTGCCGCATCTGTCTGAATAAGGGTCTCCGCTGTATTTTCAGAACTGATATTTCTGTCAAGAGCACTTACTATACCCATTGTGACTGTACCGGCGAACTGCGTTCCGAGGGGATTGCCGATTGCAACCACAACTTCGCCTACCTGCAGTTCGGAGGATCTGCCTATTGTTGCGGCAGGTAGCTCGATCCCGTTTGTATTCGCCTTTATTACTGCAAGGTCGTTCGCTTCGTCTCCTCCAATAAGCTCTGCTTCAAGTTCAGTACCGTCTTCGAGGATAACGCTTATAATTACATTTTCATATTCGTCGTAATACGATACTACATGGTAGTTTGTGGCAATATAACCGTCCGATGAAAGAATTATGCCTGAACCTGTAGATTCTGATTCTCCTGTTTCATACCAGAAAAAACCTGAATGTATTTTTGAAGAGGGGATAACCACTCTTATTCCGACTATTGACTGTCTGACAGTATTTGCAATGGCAACTACGGGGCTTGTCAGTTCATCGAGGTTTGAAATGATCTCAGGTGAATATGAATGAGGGTTTTTCATTATTGTTCGGATAGCTTCCATTGATGAATTAAGCTCTTCGAGTTCCGTTTTATATTGCAGGCTTATTTCATCGTAGATATCCTGACGTATTTCTTCTACTGACTGAGTGTTTGTTTTATCATTTATATAAAGAAATGTCACTACCGCAGTTGAAGCTAAACTGAACACCAGCAATACACAGAGAATTGCGCATATTGCGGGCAGGGCAGACTTCTTTTCTTTTTTCGGTACGGTGTAGATGTAACCGTTTTCATTGTTGTTATACATAGTGTTATTCCTTTCATTTTTGATTCACCTATATTATACACCCTTTTTATGTTAAAAGCGTCTTGTTTTTTTGGCATATTTGCGGCAATTACTATTGACAAACGAAAAATTATATGATATACTTTACTTGAATAAAAAATTTGAAAGGAGCGTGATTTTGAATGATAATAGACGTTCATAATCATGCAAATTATCAATATCACAATAAAGATAAAATAGTAGAGAATATGGACAGACACGGAATTGATGTCACATGGCTCCATTCATGGGAAGGACAGCTTAACGAGTGGTGTCCCGACAATGCAAAAGAATTCACCGGTTTTACGCCAGAAGCTGCAGCTCCGTTTAAATATTGTGTTGAAGCAAAGGAAAAATATCCCGACAGATTCGTTCTTGCATATTGTCCCAACCCCCGTGACCCCTACGCAATAGATAAAATGGATGCTGCCGTAAATACTTACGGTGTTCAGGTCTGCGGTGAATGGAAATTCAGAATGATGCTTGATAATTGGGACTGTATCGACCTTTACCGCTATTGCGGAGAAAGAAATATCCCCGTTCTTTTCCATCTGGAATATCCGCTTCTCACTCATGTCAAATACCCCAGACCTCATTGGTGGTATGCAGGTACTATGGAAACTGTTGAAAGGACTCTTGAACTTTGCCCCGAAACAAAATTTATCGGTCACGCAATGGGTTTCTGGGCAGATATTTCAGGCGACGGACTTAGCATGAAAGAGGTATATCCAAAAGGTAAAGTCGTTGAAGGCGGTAAACTTATTAAAGCACTTCGAAAGTATCCCAATCTTTACTGCGATATTTCAGGAACTTCAGGCTTGAACGGTATTTCACGTGACCCCGAATTTACAAAAGAATTCTTTGACGAATTCCAGGATCGGATTCTTTTCGGCAGAGACCTTTATATACATAATAAACATCTTGAATTTATGCAATCCATTGATGTTCCCGAAGGTATCCGCAGAAAGATACTCGGCGAAAATGCTTTGAAACTTGTACCATTGAGAGGTTAAAACAATGATAGACGATATTTTAGTAATTGACAGCCATAACCATGCTCATTATCACGGTAATAATTTACAGACGACCCTTGATAATATGGACAGATACAATATTGATAAGGCGTGGATAATGCCCTGCGAGATACCATTGAACGAATGGTGTCCCGATAACGCCCATGAGGTTACGGGTTTTACAAAAGATGCAAAAATAACCTTTGAAAATGCATTGTATTATAAGGAACACCGACCCGAGCGTTTCGTTCTCGGTTTTTGTCCTGATCCACGTGATCCTTATGCCATAGACCGACTTGATGCCGCTGTTCATACATACGGTATACAGTATTGCGGTGAATGGAAATTCAGAATGATGTTTGACAACTGGGATACCATAGATCTGTACCGTTACTGCGGTGAACATAATTTGCCTGTGGTCCTGCATCTTGAATATCCCCTGCAGTTAAAGCAGAAATATCCGAGACCCCATTGGTGGTACGGCGGGACTATTGAATCTCTTGAAAGAGCTCTTCAGCTCTGTCCCGAAACCACATTTATTGGTCATGCTCCCGGATTCTGGGCTAATATTTCCGGAAATTACGATTATAAAACAGAATTTTACCCGAAAGGCAAAATTGCTCCCGGTGGAAAAGTTCCTGAGCTTTTGAGAAAATATCCGAATCTTTACTGCGATATTTCGGGAACTTCAGGCGCAAATGCAATGTCGAGAGATCCTGAATTCTCTGTAAAATTTATCGAGGAATTCCAGGATAAGATCCTCTACGGCAGAGATCTCTATCATCATAATCTCCAGCAGGAAACGCTTGCGTCCCTGAATTTGCCCAAGGAAATTCTCAGAAAAATTTACAGCGGAAACTCTTTGAAACTTGTAACTCCAAAAGATTGAGAGGTTTGAACAATGTTAGATGATATTTTGGTTATAGACTGCCATAACCATGCGAACTACATGGGTAATAATTTCAAATCAACTATTGAAAATATGGACAGATACAACATTGATAAAGCTTGGATAATGCCATGTGAGATCCCCATGGGAGAATGGTGCCCCGATAACGCAAATGAGGTTTTCGGCTTTACGGAAAAATCCAAGAATATATTTGAAAACGCATTGGAATTTGTTGATAAATGTCCCGAGAGATTTATTCTCGGGTATTGTCCCGATCCTCGTGATCCGTTCGCCATTGATAAACTTGATGCTGCGTTGCATACTTATGGGATCAAATATTGCGGTGAGTGGAAATTCAGATCAATGCTTGATAACTGGGATAATATAGATCTTTTCCGTTATTGCGGAGAACATAATTTGCCTGTGGTCATTCATCTTGATTATCCGATTTTCTGTCATCAGAAATATCCGAGACGTCATTGGTGGTACGGTGGTTCCATAGAGGCTTTTGAGCGTGCAATACAGCTTTGTCCCGAAACTACTTTTATCGGGCATGCTCCCGGGTTCTGGGCTAATATTTCAGGGGATTTCAACTTTGACGAGGGTGGTTCTTATCCTAAAGGAAAAATCGCAGAGGGTGGAAAGGTTTCGGAAATGCTTCGAAAATATCCGAATCTGTACTGTGATCTTTCAGGCAACAGCGGAACGAACGCTCTGTCCCGTGATCCCGAATTTGCATATAAATTCGTAACTGAGTTCCAGGACAGATTGCTTTATGCCCGCGATATGTACCACAGTAATCAGCTTCAGGAAGCTATCTCTGCGTTGAATTTGCCTAAAGATATTTTGAGGAAAATATACAGCGGAAACTCATTGAAACTTTTGGGTGAATGATTAGGATTGGGGTGTTTGCTGGGGATGCTACTTTTGTAAAAGTTCGCCTCCCCCGAACCCCCACTACGAAAACTTTATCGAGCGAAGCTCAATATTCAGTATGTTGATTTAAACAGCTACCGCATTTTTTTATTACTATGCGGTAGCCATAGATATTTTTTATAACTCTTTCCCAAATTCGGTTTTGTTGGATAAGGGCACAAATACTCTTCGGGTATTAGTTGGGGAAAACCTTATTTTTCGTGAAAATAAGGTTTTCTCCATGAAAAATCTATATAATCCATAAACAAATATAAGGAGAAGAACCATGATAGTAGACTGCCATAACCACGCCAATTATTGCTACCACGGCTATTCGCAGATGATTGAGGATATGGACAGAAATAATATTGATGTCACATGGGTCCTGACCTGCGAGATACCCAAGAATGATTGGGAACATCAGAGTGCAAATTCAGTGTGCTTTTTCAACGACGAGGCGCAGATGCCCTTTGAAAATGCTGTCAGATATAAGGATAAAAGCCCCGAGCGTTTTGTCCTCGGTTACAGTCCCGACCCACGTGACCCTTTTGCCTTGGATAAGCTTGATGCGGCAGTTCATACTTACGGTGTTCAGGTCTGCGGAGAATGGAAACACCGCGTGATGATGGATAATCCCGATGCTATTGATATTTTCCATTACTGCGGAGAACATAAACTTCCCGTGCTTGTACATCTTGATTATCCCGTTTATAAAGAAAAAGTTTTTCTCAGAAAACACTATTGGTACGGCGGCGGTATAGGACCTTTCGAGCGTGCTTTGGAGCAGTGTCCCGATACGGTTTTTATAGGTCATGCGCCCGGCTTCTGGAGACATTATCATCCCGATGATAAAGTCCCCGAACTTATGCGAAAATATCCGAATCTTTATTGCGATATTTCAGCGGGATCGGGCTACGATGCCCTGACACGGAACATCGAATTTACAAAATCGTTTATCTGTGAATTTGAAGACCGAATAATGCATGGAAGAGACAATTTTACCACAAAACATCAGGAGCTTATCCGTTCAATGGATATTTCAGACATCGCAAAAAATAAGATATTAGGCGAAAATGCGTTGAGGCTTGCTCCAATAAATATTTAATAAAAACAAGGGGGGACGAATGATCCCCCAATATTTTTATTTGATTTTTCCGTATACGAATTCTTCTTCGGCGGTGTAAATGCAGACCTTTGCTGTTTTGTTGCACAGTTCTTTCGGACCTTCCGCCACGACCTCAACATAGTTCGGTGTATATCCGTGGAGCTTTCCGTCCTTTTCGGTTTCAAAAAGGACTGTAACTGTTTTTCCGACCTGCTCTTTCAGAAAGTTTTTACGAGTTTCTGTTGCGATACTGTTCAGACGGTGAACCCTGTCGTTTTTGACTTCCGTTTTGAGCTTTCCCTCCATTTTTGCGGCGGCGGTACCCTGACGTTCAGAGAATGGAAAAATATGTATTTTCATGAATCCGATATCTTCCGCAAACTTCATTGTAGTTTGGAATTCCTCTTCTGTTTCCCCGGGGAAACCCACAATTATATCTGTGGTTATTGCAGTGTCGTCAAAAGCTTCACGCAGGAGTTTTACACAATGGGCATATTCTTCCGTGGTGTAATGGCGGTTCATGCGCTTTAATGTCTCATCGCAGCCGCTTTGAAGTGACAAATGGAAATGGTGACAGATTTTTGTCAGTTTTTTCATTCGTTCCACGTTTTCTTCCGTGATGAAAACAGGTTCAAGTGAGCTGAGGCGTATTCTTTCAAGCCCGTCGATATTTTCAGCCGCTTCAAGCAAGTCCATAAGTGTAACATTTCCAATATCTTTGCCGTAGTTATCCAGATGGATACCTGTCAGAACGATCTCTTTGTAACCGCTTTTTTCTGCAAGAAACTTCATTTCCGAAACGGCTTCATCGAAATCTTTACTTCTGATCCTGCCTCTTACGTATGGAATAATGCAGTAACTGCAGAAATTATTGCAACCGTCTTGAACTTTCAGCGTGGCTCTTGTTCTTTCTCCTGTATACGCTGTCATAGGTTCAAAATCTTTTTCTTCTCCTATTTTTACAAATGAGGATATCTTTTCTTTTTCTGCAACAAACTTTTCGATCAGATCGGGTATTTGCGGTTTGTTTTTGTTTCCGAGAGTTATGTCGCAAACTTCTTCGAGACGAGCTCTGTGGTCTTCGGATTGCGATGCACATCCTGCGGAAATGATTATAGCATCAGGGTTCAGCCTTTTTGCACGTCTGATTATCTGCAACGATTTGCGGACGCTTTCTTCCGTAACTGCGCAGGTATTGATGAAGCATATATCACATTTTTCGCCGTGAGATGCTCTTTCGTAACCTTTTTTTTCAAGAGCTTCTGCGACGACTTCGCTTTCGTATTGGTTGACTTTGCAACCGAGAGTGTGTATTGAAAATTTCATTTTACCGTATCTCTTTAATAATAATGTCCGAATTTTAAAACTTCGGCTATTTAATTATATTGCATTTTTAGAAAAAAGACAAGATTAAAATATTGACATATTTATTATTTTTTGATATACTTACCATATCGAATGTATTATTTATTTTGAAAGGTATAAAATGGACTATAAATTTGCTGTTTTTGATCTTGACGGAACTCTCGTCGAGTCTATGAAGTATTGGAGGGGCTTGCCCTTTGCGTTTTTGAATGAAAAATACGGGTTGAAGGATTTCCCCGAAGAGGCTATCGAACATGTTATTTTTTCAAATGTGAACTGCAACGGGGATTTCAAGTACCTCAGTGAAAAATACGGTTATCCCGAAATTACCGTTACTTTACAGGAAGTCTTTGACATGATGTATAAATTCTACAGTACAGTCATTGATATAAAACCCTATGTGCGTGAGTTTTTGGAAAAACTGAAAAGTGAGGGCGTAAGATGTGCTATCGCAACTGCCACACCCATAAGAGAATCTTCTGCGGTTCTTGAAAGGCTCGGACTTGCCGATTATTTTGAATTTGTTCTTACAACTCAAGATGTAGGAAAAGGTAAGGAATATCCTGATATTTTCGATATCAGCCTTGAACGCCTTGGCGCAACAAAGGAAAATACTGTGGTGTTTGAAGATGCTCTTTACAGCATTAAAACACTCAAAGCCAACGGTTACAGAGTTTGCGGTATTGAAGACTACTGCGAATCGGAAAAAGAAAAGGTAAAAGAACTCAGTGATGTTTATATTGAAAGCTATAAAGAGCTTTTATAAAATAAATTTCCATATAAGAAAGGAAAGAAAATTATGAAAATCAGACTTGACTCAATCGATGCTGTAAAAAATTTTGTTAACAAAGTAAATCTTTATTCCGGTGACATCGACATCGTTTCCGGCAGATATACCATTGATGCTAAATCCATCATGGGTATCTTCAGCCTTGACCTCAGTAAACCTCTCACCGTTGTCATTCATGATAAATCCGAAGAGGATAAATTCAGAGCTGATATGGCTGATATTATTGTTGAATAATTTTAAGTTAATTGGACTTGATCGGGTAAACCATTTTTTGTAAAAATAGGTTTCCCCGTACCCTTTCCAAAAAAACTTTCGGAGAGCGAAGCTCAAAACAAATATGTGAAAGTTGAACAGCTACCGCATATTATTTTATTTGCGTTAGCTGTGGATAGTATTTTTATTTATTTAACTCCCAACTCGGTTTTCTTTGAAAGGGTGCGGGAAAGCTTTCTTTTTCCGCGAAAAGAAAGTTTTCCCGCTAAAAAACTCTTTTAGATTCTTTTTCTTGAAGTTTAGAACTTTTTTCACCGTTTTCCTACATTTGGCGGTTGACAAATCCATGAAATAATGGTATACTGATTCAGTATATGAATATTTTAGAAATGAAAGGAGTATATTTGATTGCAAATTTCTTTAAAAAATAAGATAGTTGCTCTTGGACTGACTTTCAGCATGGTATTTGCCATGGCATCTGCTGTAAATTCCGCGGCTAAAGTTCAGTTTGAAAACGATGAGGATGCTGCAGCTTATGAAAAGGCTCAGGATGACCTCGCAAATCTTAATGCTGAACAGAAACAGCTTGAGAAAGATCGCGCTGCTGCTAAGGCAGAAAAGAAAAGCGCTGAAAAACAGAAAGATATACTTGAAGACCTTGTTCTTGCCACCGATGCGGAGATCGTTACTTTGAATTGGGTGCTCAGCGATCTTCAGACACGTCTCTCTGTAAAAAACAATGAGCTTTCTCTTGCCGAGAAAAAATATGAGGAATATTACGAAAAATATAAATCCCGTATCCGTGCTTCATATGAAGCGGGTACAGTTTCATATCTGGAGGTTATTTTAACTTCTGCGAATTTCTCCGAGCTTTTGACAAGAATTGATTTTGTTTCAGATATGATGGAATACGATAAGTATCTGCTTGATGAGATGAAAGATTCTATTGCATTTATTGAGGGAACGAAGGCTTCTATTGAAAAAGATCTTCAGGTACAGCAGGATGCTTTGGTAGAGCTTGAAGACGCAAAAGCAAAGCAGGAATCTCAGGTACTTGATCTTGCTAACACGATTGCTGAAATCGATGATACGATCGCAGAGATCGAAGATGAAGAAGCAAAGTTTTTGAGACTTGAAAAAGAACTTGATGCTAAGATCCAGGAACTTCTTGACAGACAGAAAAAATATGTCGGCGGTGACATTATCTGGCCGCTTCCTGCGGAATATGACTATATTACTTCCGGTTACGGTTACCGTAATTTTGATAAATCATTCCATGATGCAATAGATATTGCGGCTCCCGGCGGTACACCTATCTACGCTGTTAATGACGGTACTATTATTATGTACCAATGGGTAAATACAGGCGGCGGAAATAAGGTCGTTATAGACCATGGTTCAAGTATAACCACTACATATTGCCACCTTTCCAAATTCCAGGAAGGCTTGAAGGTTGGTTCTGAGGTTAAAAAAGGTGATATTATCGGCTATGTAGGTACTACAGGTACTTCAACAGGTAACCACCTGCATTTTAGAATTGCCATTGACGGCAGCACTGTAGACCCAAGAGACTACGTAAATGCTCAAGGTAAAGAGCCTGCTAAAAAACTTGAATGGTGAAATTTAATATTGGGTAGTATGCGGGGAAAACATTTTTGTAAAAATGTTTTCCCCGTACCCCATTCAAAAAAACTTTTACCGAGCAAAGCTCAAAGATTAAGTGAATTATCTGTAAGCTGACGCAATAGGTATTTTGTCTGCGTTGGCTGATAGATCTTTTTTTGTGTGAATCATATCCAATTCGGTTTTCTTTTTGAAAGTTTTCCCTTAAAAAATCTTCTTAATTGAAATTGGTACAATTAAGTAAGAATTTGTTTTTGGGTGTTGCTTTTTTTTGTGAAATGTGATATAATTATATTGTAAGAAAGGATGGTTGATTTATGCTTAAGGCTCAGAAAAAATTCGGTATAGAAGAACTTGAAGAACTCAGCGGTTCGGCAATGGCGAAAATGACTCCAAATCAGTTCGGACAGCTTTTAAGAGACTATTTTACGATTCAGAATGTTTATTCTGCGGCGATCAAGGAAATGAGTACAAAACTTGAGATCCTTGACAGTGAGTTCCATTTCAGATATAAAAGAAATCCTATACATAATATTCAGACCCGTTTGAAGTCTCCGCAGAGTATTTTTAATAAGTTACTGAAAAAAGGTCTGGATTCCGATCTTAAAACGGTTACTGATAATATTACCGACATTGCAGGTATAAGGGTTATTTGTCAATACATTGACGATATTTATACTATTGCAGAGCTGTTGACAAAACAGGACGATGTAACTGTTGTGGATATTTCCGACTATATCAAGAGACCTAAGGATAATGGTTACAGAAGTTTGCATATCGTTGTGAATATTCCCGTTTTTTTCTCCGACAGGAAAGAGAATGTAAATGTTGAGATCCAGATAAGGACTATTGCAATGGACTATTGGGCAAGTCTTGAGCATGAGCTTAAATATAAAAATCCGGATATCGTTCCCGCTGAAATAAAAGCAAAGCTGCTTGAATGTGCGGAAACTATAGCCGAGACAGACAAGAAAATGCAGGATATTTACAGGACACTTTCAAGACTTGAAAGTCCCGATCCTGAAAATAAATAGATTTGATTTTGGGGAAATGATAATGAAAAATAATGATTTGAAAAATAAGGAAGAACTTATAGTTGTTGAAACTGTTGAAAATACTGAAAATATAGTGGAAGAAAGTGATGCGGGAATTCCTGTTAAACATCCAGATAATCCGGGTGTCAGCAGTTTTTTGAAAGCGCTTTACGATCCGACGGAGCTTTCCCAGAAAACAGGCAAAATTCAGTGGTTTTTCTTTCCGCTTTTACCTGCGTTTTGTTTTGCATTGTTTGCATTTCAGTTGTTTTTTGAAAATGTAGGTACAGGGGTCCGTGCAGGGAATTTCCTCATAGTTCCCATAGGGGCGCTTTGCGGTTATGCTTTGACTCTGATTGGATGTTTGCTGATGTTTGTTATTCTTAAAATAATGCGTCGTAAATTTTCCTTCAAAGATTCCGTTGCCGTTCTTTCAGGATGCTTTGTAGGTCCTGTACTTCTTGAAATTTTAGGAACGGTAGTCAATATTGTAAGTCCTTTTCCGACATCTGTAAATATTGGAGCTTTTGGACTTTTTGCTTTCATGATACCGCTTTCGTATTTTACCGCCAAAAACAGTAAAGGGAAGATATTCCCGATGGTCTGGCTGACAATTATTGCAGTTTTAAATGTGGTAATTATTTGCTTGATGATTAAAGTCGGCGGAGTTGCATAGGAGGAAAAGACCATGAAACACGGAAAATATTTTTATGTGGGTATAATTACCCTGGCTGTGATGTTCATTACAGGATTGACCCTTGTCGGTTGGAGCCTGAAAACCATATTGTATCTTATTTTAGGCTTTACTGTGTGTGCGGTGACTCTTGTCGGATTTGAATTTGTTGCTATGACAGAAAAATATAAGATATATGACCACAGGACTTGGTTTTTTACCGTACCTCTTGCTGTTACTGCGGTAATTGCCAGATTTGTTTTCGGGGTACATATTTTTCTGCCGATATATATTGTTGCTGTAATGTGTGCAGCCGCAGTTCTTTCCTATGAACGTTATTCTGTTTTTGCAAAAAAACGTGCTGTCATAGCTCCCGTATCTGTGGGGTTGTATTCTTCGGTTCTTATGACGGTGTTGTGGACATTTACTATGGCGATCTGAGGTGATATGAAGTGAGAAAAAATCTGTTTTTATTAATATTCACGATCATATTTTTGTTCTCTTTCTGTGTCTCTGCAAGCGCGGATTCTCTTTTAGTGAATACCATTTCTCATGCTGGGAAAATTCCTGTAATTGATGCGGAATCTGTCCCTGACGGCGTTTATGGGGAGACTGTCGTTATGTACATACGAAACCCGTTGCTTGACGATATACCCTTAGAAGATCTTTCAGAATTCAGCGGATCGTTTTATACCGTCTGGGATGAAGGAAAATTATATTTTCATTTTGCTTTGAAGAATTTTTCTGAAGAGGACAGGTTTGTTCTTTATTTTGACTTGGATGATTCAAACGATACGGAGTATTCAAAGACCAAAACCCTTTCAGTTGAGTTTTTATATGAAGAAGGAATTGTGAAACCGTCTTTTGTGGGTGACTGTGAGGTTTCCGCAACAACAGAATCTTTTATTGAAAGTATTGAAACTGTTTCATCAGTTTCGGGAAATACCTGCATAGTCGAAACTGTTCTCGATTTTTCCACTCTTTATGAAGGATTCTCTTTTACGTCTGGAAAACGTGTCGGCTTTGACATTGTCGTTTCAGACAAGATCGAAGGCGGAGTTGTCAGATATTCCTGGAATGATGATACGGGGGTAATGATGATAAATCCAGATAGCCTTGGAACTTTTGTTTTGGGAACTCAAACCGTGACGGAGGTTGAACCCGAAGAGGAGATAGAGAAGGAAGACAGCAATCCCGGAACGTCGGATTCTGATATTTATGTGTATGTGATCTCTTGTTTATGTGCGGCTGCATTGAGTGTTGCTACGCTTCGAAAGATCCAAGCCTGAAAGTGTTAAAATCTATCGGAAGGGAGCAAAAACGCCTTCCGATAATTTTTTTGGAATCATTGGGTAAACTGTAAGCAAAGTTTGCAAAAAAAATTGTCAGTTTTTTTCAGTTAGGGTATTGACTTTGAATTGACAATTTGGTATACTATTAGTATAGTGAAGAGTATTTTGGAAAACTCTTGAATTTAATATGGAATAGGAGGAAACCGGATGCCGGATATGCAGAAAAAACAGGACATCGACGTTGCACAAACAAATCAGAATTTGCCCAGCCGTGCAGGTGAAGTCATACGACTTATCTCCAATGCGGAACTGAAAGCGGACGAGCGCTTGAAAGACGCAGAGGTTGAGGCGAAGAAGATCATTGAGGATGCAAAAGGCGAGTCCGAAAAATTGATCAAAGAATCTGAACGCAGTGCTGACGAGAAGATCAAGCGAGTCAGGAGCCTTACGGAGGAGAAAGGTAAGGAGTTGATCCTATCGCTGATGGAAAAGTCAAAATCTGACTGCGAGGCCTTAAAGGAAGAGGCAAGAGCCCGTATAGATGATGCTGCAAATGCTGTGATTAAGAAGGTGCTTGAGTCATGGCAATAGTAAAAATGAAAAAACTGACTCTGATCGGTTTGAATACCGAAAAAGAGTCGATCTTAAACGATCTTATGTGGCTTTCAGCAGTTGATGTGACTCCGCTTACCGAAGCCGGTCTTGAAGATCTTTCAGGAATCGTCAGAAATGACGGAGCAGTTCTTGAGGATGAGAGTTATGGAGAAGAAATAAGTTTGTTGGATTCAGCCATGAAGCTCATGGGAATGAATCACACGGCGAAAAAAGCAATGTTCGCTCCAAAAGAAAAAGTTTACAGGGAGGATTTCGATGACTCTGTTTTCAAAACAACGGTCAAAGAAGCCGCCGAAAAAGCAATTTCTTTGCAAGGCGAGATAAATGTTCTTAAAACTTCCATAAACAGAGTTCAGCAAAGTATTTCAGCATTGAAACCCTGGGTCTCTCTTCCGACTCCGTTGGGCAGAAAACCGTCCAAACATACTTCTCAGATATTGGGTACAGTATATGATAAGGTTCGGTTGGAAGATATCATGGAGATTGAAGTTGACGGACATACGGAAACAACTCCCGTCTGGGCTGAAAAAGTAAATTCAAACAATAAGATTAGTTACATTACTGTCATCTACCTTGATGCTTATGAAAAACAGTTGGAATCTCATCTTGCGGAATTGGGTTTCTCCCGAATTCAATTCCCCGGATTTAACTCTACGGCTGCGGACAGTATCTCTCAGCTTGAGGGGGAACTTTCCGAGTTGAAAGAGAAAAAAGAAGAACTTGAAAAAGAACTTCAGGATATTTCCAACGAAAACTATGATAAGGTTCGCAAACTCATAGATATTCTTACGAATAAAAGAAAATTATCCACAGTAAGAAGCAGTCTCGTTATGACGGGCTCGTCTTTCATGCTGGAAGGGTGGTTGCCTGAGGACAGGGAAGGCGATGTTTCGGGATTGCTTGATAAATATACATGCTACTACGAAACAGCAGAACCTGCTGATGAGGAAGAACCTCCCATTAAACTCAAAAATCATGCGGTACTGGAACCATTTGAAGCAATTACGGAAATGTATTCACTTCCCAACTACAGAGGTATCGACCCGACTTTCATGGTTGCGCCGTTCTACTTCCTGCTTTTCGGTATGATGCTTTCCGATGCGGGCTACGGTATTGTAATGACAATAGCTTGCTTTTTGGGACTTAAATTTCTCAGCCTCGGTAAGGGACTTCGCGGAATGTTGAAAATGTTTATGTTCTGTGGGATCTCAACGACATTTTGGGGCTTTATGTTCGGTACGTTCTTCGGCGACGCTGTCGGAGTTGTATCGTCAACATATTTCGGTAGCGATCTGGTGTTGAAACCTGTATGGTTCGACCCTGTTTCCGACCCCATCACGATGCTTATTGTGTCTTTCGTTGTTGGCTTCCTTCATATTCTTGCGGGTCTCGGAATTAAAGGCTATATGATGATAAAGCGTGGAAACTGGCTTGATGCCTTGTTTGATGTAGGCTTCTGGATGATTCTCCTTATAGGTCTTCCGTTGCTTATATTGGGCGGAGTATTTTCCGTCATCGGCGCAGTATTTGCCATTGGCGGAGCCGTAGGACTTATCGCAACGCAGGGCAGAAGTGAACAGAATATCTTCAAAAAGATAGCTTCAGGTGTAATGAGCCTTTATGATGTTATCAACTATCTTGCGGATGTTCTTTCATATTCAAGGATCCTTGCTTTGGGACTTTCCACAGGTGTTATTGGCGGCGTATTCAATAAGCTCGGCTCTCTCGGAGGCTCAGGCTTTATAAGTGCTATAGTTTTCGTGATAGTATTTATTCTCGGTCACGTTCTGAACTTTGCACTTTGCGCTCTCGGTTCTTATGTTCATGCTTCAAGACTTCAGTTTATCGAATTCTTCGGTAAATTCTATGAAGCGGGAGGCAGAAAATTTAATGCTCTCGGTGTGGAGGGTAAATACACCGATATTCTTTAAAAAAATAATTTATTTAAATAACGGAGGAAAATATTATGCTTCTTACAAATCTTATTACAGCTGAAACAGTTAACTATTTCACATTCTTAAGTGACGGTCTTTTCTGGGCGTTTTTCGGTGCAGCTCTTGCGGTGATCCTTGCAGGTATCGGTTCTGCTCGCGGTGTAGGTATCGTGGGTGAAGCTGCTGCAGGACTTGTTGCGGAAGATCCTTCCAAATTCGGTCAGCTCATTCTTCTCGAAGCTCTCCCCGGCACACAGGGTATCTACGGTCTTCTCATCGCGTTCATCACAAGCCTTAAACTCGGTCTTTTCAGTGACTCTCTTGCAGTTATTACTCTTGAACAGGGACTCTTTATTTTCGTTGCTTGTCTCCCCATTGGTATCGTAGGTCTCTTCTCCGCTATCTATCAGGCACGTTGCGCAGCTGCTGCTGTTAATATTCTTATCAAAAACCCCAACGACGTTGTAAAAGGTGTTACACTTTCAGCTATGGTTGAAACATACGCACTTTTCGCACTCCTTATCTCCTTCCTTATGGTAAACTTCATCATCAAATAAGTAAAATATAATTTGGTGTAAAGTTTAGTTTATATGGAGGTTGGATATGGGCGTAGAAAATATTCTTGAAAAAATTACTCTCGAAGCTTCCTCTGCGGCTGAATCCGTGATCTCTGCGGCTAAAAATGAGGCTATTGCAATTGTTGAAGAGGCAAAGAAAAAGGCTGCCGAATCTCATGCGAAAAGTCTTGATGCCGCTGAAAAAGAAGCTATAGAGTCTATAAATCATATCAGAAGCATGGCGGCGTTGGAAGCACGAAAATTGAAGCTTGCCGCAAAACGTGATGTTATTGATGAAACATTCGATGCTGTTGCTGACCGCCTCAGATCGCTTCCCGATAATGAATATGCCGCATTCCTTGCGGCAATGGCAAATGTTTCCGCAGAAAAAGGTACTTTGTATTTTTCTGACAGAGATTACCGTATTGCGGAACAGGTCAGACCTTACCTTAAAGGTGAGTTCAAAATTTCAAAAACCACCGTCAAAAAGCTTTCCGACGGTTTTATAATCAAAAACGGCAGTATTCAGGTAAATTGCTCTATTGCGGAACTTCTTTCAGTTAAAAGAGCAGATCTTGAACCCGTAGCAGTAAAAGTCCTCTTTGCGGAATAGGAGGATCGGCATGAAAAAATATAAAGATACCGATTATCTCCATGTTTCCGTCAGATTGAGAGCTATTGCTCATAAGACTGCTGTTGACAGCGATACTCTTGTCAAGATCGTGGATTCCCGTTCTGTCGATACAGCGGTAAAACTGCTCGAAGAAAAAGGTCTGAGTCTTTCGTCCGCAGTTTCAGAAGGCACAGAAGGTATCCTCAAACGTCTTGACAAAGCTCTTACCGATGAACTGAATAAGTCTTACAGCCTTGTAACTTCAATTATCGGTTCATCTGAGCTGGTTACACTTTTGAAAGTCAGATATGATTTTCAGAATCTCAAAGCTCTCATAAAAGCCGAAAAGCTCGGTATTTCACCTGATTCCATGCTCGTGGACAGCGGTAATATTTCGATGAAAGCGCTCCAGGACGGATTCAGGGAACGTGACAAGAAACTTTTGGATGGAGTCATTGAGTCTGTTTCGGAAAAAGCCATCAAGGAGTCTTCAGAGACGGGTGATCCTCAGAAGATCGACCTCATTGCTGATAAGGCTTGCTTTGAATATATCATGTCACGGAGCAAAAAATCAGGATTTGATTTCCTTTCTGAATACTTCAATGCAAAAGCGGATCTTACAAATATCATGATCTTTGTCCGTTGCCGAAGAATGGGTAAAGACACAGAGTTTTTCTCCTATGCTCTTCTTCCTTATGCAGGTGCTGTAAAACTTGAAAAACTCAAGGAGTATTACAACCGACCTGTTGAAGATTTTTATGAAATGCTGTCTTCAACGCCCTACAGAAAGGTATTTGAAGACTTCGATTTTGAAAATATTTCAGTCAGTGCAATGGAATCCAATATTACGGAATACCTTAATTCTCTTGTTCGCAAGATGAATTCCGTAGCATTCGGACCTCAGGTCGTTGTGGGATTCCTGCTTGCAAAAGAAAATGAGATCTCAAATATCAGAATCGCTCTTTCCGCTGTTGCTTCGGGTATGGATCCCGAAAAAGCAAAGGAAAAGCTCAGAGCTTAATGGAGGATTTTGAAAATGAAAAAAATTGCTTGCATCGGGGATAAAGACAGTGTTCTTTGCTTTATGGCAATCGGATGTTCCGTATTTATTGCGGAAAGTGCCGAAGAAGCGGCGAAGACTCTCCGTAATCTTGCGGCTGACGAATCTTATCCCATTATATTCCTCACGGAAAAATATTACAATGCCATGCCGGGTGTAATAGATGATTACGCCGAAAAAGCTCTTCCTGCGATCATTTCTCTTCCCGGATCTTCCGGCTCGGAGGGTACAGGCTTGGCAAATATCAAAGCGCTTGTGGAAAAAGCCATCGGCGCAGACATTACATTTAACAATTAGGAAGGACAATAAATATGGCTACGACCAAACCCGAAGGCAGAATTATAAAAGTTGCCGGTCCTCTTGTAGTTGCGGAGGGCATGGGCCACGCCAATATGTTCGACGTCGTTCGTGTCGGTAAGATGAGACTTATCGGCGAGATCATCGAAATGCGCGGCGATAAGGCATCTATTCAGGTATATGAAGAAACTGCAGGCCTTGGCCCCGGCGATATCGTTGTTTCTGACGATATGCAACTCTCAGTTGAACTTGGCCCCGGTCTTATTACAAATATTTTCGACGGTATCCAGAGACCTCTTGAAGATATCCGAGAAAAATACGGTCCCCTTATCGAAAAGGGTATCGACGTACCTTCTCTTGACAGAGAAAAATATTGGGATTTTGAAGCTACAGTCAAGATCGGTGACTATGTAAAAGCAGGTGATGTTGTTGGTACGGTTCAGGAAACACCCTCACTTGTACACAAAATAATGGTTCCTCCCAATATTGAAGGTGAGATCATTTACATCAGAAGCGGCAGTTATACAGTTTCTCAACATGTTGCTAAGATCAAGAAACCCGGCGGTGAGTCCTGCGAAATCTCAATGCTTCAGCGTTGGCCCGTAAGAACCGCACGCCCGTACAAAGAAAAAATGACTCCGTCTGTGCCTTTCATTACAGGTCAGAGAGTTATCGACGCATTCTTCCCCCTTGCCAAAGGCGGTACAGCTTGTGTTCCGGGACCTTTCGGCAGCGGTAAAACCGTTGTTCAGCATCAGCTTGCAAAATGGTCCGACGTGGACGTTGTTGTTTATATCGGCTGCGGAGAACGCGGTAACGAAATGACAGACGTTCTCATGGAATTCCCTGAACTGAAAGACCCTCGTACAGGCGAAAGCTTGATGCAGAGAACGGTTCTTATTGCGAATACTTCAGATATGCCTGTTGCGGCTCGTGAAGCTTCAATTTATACAGGTATTACCATTGCGGAATATTTCAGAGACATGGGCTACGATGTAGCTATCATGGCTGACTCCACTTCCCGTTGGGCTGAAGCTCTTCGTGAAATGTCGGGCCGTCTTGAAGAAATGCCCGGTGAAGAAGGTTACCCCGCTTATCTTACATCTCGTCTTGCTCAGTTCTATGAACGTGCAGGTCATGTTTACTGTCTCGGTTCTGACGGTAGAAAGGGTTCTCTTACAGCTATCGGTGCTGTATCTCCTGCAGGCGGTGACCTTTCCGACCCCGTTGCTCAGGCTACAATGCGTATCGTAAAAGTTTTCTGGGGACTTGATTCTTCACTTGCGTACAGAAGACATTTCCCTGCGATCAACTGGCTCACATCTTACTCTCTTTATCTTGACCGTATCAGCGCAAGTATTGGTGAGACTATAGATAAAGAATGGCCTGAACTTACTGCGGAAGCTATGAAGCTTCTCCAGATCGAAAACGAATTGGATGAGATCGTAAAACTCGTCGGTATTGACGCGATCTCACCCTCAGACAGACTTATTATGGAAACAGCCCGTTCCATTCGTGAAGACTTCCTCCAGCAGAACGCATTTGTTACAGAGGACGCTTTCACTTCCATGGAAAAACAGAATGTTATCCTTAAACTCGTTCTTGCTTATTACAAAAAGGCTTCCGAAGCCCTCAATGCAGGAGCTGATCTTGAAACTCTAACGGAACTTCCCGTTCGTGAACGTATTGCAAGAGCAAAAGAGACTCACGAAGAAGCTATTCATGTGGAATACAAGCGTGTTATGACAATGCTTGAAGATCAGATAGCTGCTGCTATCAATAACAGGAAGGAGGATGACCTTAAATGATCAAGGAATATAAAACTATTCAGGAAGTTGCAGGCCCTTTGATGCTTGTAAAACAGGTATCAAATGTAACTTACGGTGAACTGGGCGAGATCGAACTCCAGAACGGTGAACGCCGTCGCTGTAAAGTTCTTGAAGTAAACGGAACAGATGCTGTTGTTCAGCTTTTTGAAAGTTCCGCAGGTATGAATCTGGCTGAAAGTAAGGTCCGCTTCCTCGGTACAGGTATTGAATTCGGTGTTTCTCCCGATATTCTCGGTAGAGTTTTCGATGGTCTTGGCAGACCTATAGACAACGGTGTTCCTGTAATCGCTGAAAAAATGATGGATATCAACGGCGTGCCCATGAATCCTGCGGCTCGTGACTATCCCTCAGAATTCATTCAGACAGGTGTTTCCGCCATTGACGGACTTAATACTCTCGTAAGAGGTCAGAAGCTTCCCGTGTTCTCGGGTTCAGGTCTTCCTCATGCAAATCTTGCCGCACAGATCGCAAGACAGGCAAAGGTTCGTAATTCCGATTCCAAATTTGCCGTTGTTTTTGCCGCAGTAGGTATTACTTTTGAAGAAGCAGACTTCTTCATTTCCGACTTCAAGCGCACAGGTGCTATTGACAGAACAGTTCTTTTCATAAATCTTTCTTCCGACCCTGCGATCGCACGTATTTCCACACCACGTGTGGCTCTTACTGCGGCTGAATATCTTGCTTTTGACCTTGATATGCATGTTCTTGTTATCATTACCGATATTACAAACTATGCAGAGGCTTGCCGTGAAGTTTCCGCAGCACGTAAGGAAGTTCCCGGACGTAGAGGTTATCCCGGATATATGTACACAGACCTTGCAACAATGTATGAACGCGCAGGCAGAAGAAAGGGTTCAAATGGTAGTATCACAATGATCCCGATCCTTACCATGCCCGAAGATGATAAAACTCATCCTATTCCCGACCTTACGGGTTATATTACAGAAGGTCAGATCATTCTTTCACGTGAGCTTTACAAAAAGGGCATTACGCCTCCGATAGATGTTCTTCCTTCACTTTCCCGTCTTAAAGATAAAGGTATCGGTGACGGAAAGACACGTGAAGACCATGCAAGCACAATGAACCAGCTCTTTGCGTGCTATGCAAGAGGTAAAGAAGCAAAAGAACTTATGGTAATTCTCGGTGAAGCGGCGTTGACTCCCATTGACAGGATATATGCTAAATTTGCTGATGAATTTGAAGAAAAATATGTAAATCAGGGCTATAATGCCAACAGAACAATAGAAGAAACTCTTGATATCGGTTGGGAACTTCTTTCTATGTTCCCCAAATCAGAGCTTAAGAGAATCAAAGAATCTATGTATGATAAATACATGAAAAAGGATAAACAGTAATGGCTCAGCTTATTAAAGTCAATCCGACCCGTATGGAGCTGTCCAAGCTGAAAAAGAGGCTTAAAACGGCTCAACGAGGTCATAAACTCTTAAAAGACAAACGTGATGAACTTGTAAAACAGTTCCTTGAGCTCGTGCGCAAAAACAGAGAACTGAGAACGGAAGTTGAAATGAAACTGAAACTTTCTCATGAGGCATTTGCAGGTGTTTCCGCAGTTATGTCTCCTCAGTCTCTGGAAGAAGCTCTTATCTATCCTAAGCAGAGCGTTGTTCTTGAACCCTCAGAAAAGAATATCATGAGCGTTGATGTTCCTGTTTTTGAATACAAAATGCAGGGTAACCAGTCTGATATATTCTCTTACGGTTTTGCTTTTACTTCAGGAGAGCTTGACGATGCTGTACAGGGACTTTCCGATGTCCTTTCTCAACTCGTTGAACTTGCGGAAACTGAAAAAAGTGTTATGCTCCTTGCTTCTGAGATAGAAAAGACACGTCGCCGTGTTAATGCACTTGAACATGTTCTTATTCCCAATCTTCAGTATACGATCAAAAATATCATGATGAAGCTTGATGAAAATGAACGTGGTAACACTACTCGCTTGATGAAGGTCAAAGATATGGTCCTCAAGCAGAACAGCGGGTATTAAAAGTGGCTCAAAAAAAGAAAATATATGCCGTGCGCAGCGGTAGTCAGACGGGAATATTTTATTCCTGGGATGACTGCCGCAAGGCTGTCACGGGCTATAAAGGTGCGGAATACTGCGGATTTTATACCATTGAAGAGGCAGAAGCCTATCTGAATGGCGAAACTTTTGAAGCGGGACACGATATTCCTGAATGTCCGCCCGAAACTGCAATCGCTTTTGTTGACGGAAGCTTTGATGTTGAAACTTTTCGTTATGCTTTCGGTTGCGTTATCCTTTATCCCGACGGTTCAAGAGATGAATTGAACGGGGTCGGAAATAATCCCAATGCTGTCAGCGCACGAAATGTGGCAGGGGAGCTTATGGGGACCATGACCGCCATAAAAAAAGCTGCTGAAAAAGGCTTCAGGAAACTTGTGATATACCATGACTACGAAGGTATTGCTGCCTGGTTCCAACGCCGTTGGAAAGCAAACAGTTGGTGTGCTGTTGAATATGTCCGCTTTACGGAAGCTTACCGCAGGGCGATGGATATAAGCTTTGTGAAAGTTGCCGCACATACGGGAAATACTTTGAACGAAGCAGTTGACCGCCTTGCCAAGGAGGCTCTCGGAATATGCACGAAAAAGAAATAAGGGATATTTTTTTGAAAAGAAATATGCCTGTCGGGTCTTGTTTTTATTCCGAAGTGGCATTAAATAAAGATGACTCAGTATTTAAAACGGTTTTGACAACTGCTGTCCCTTATTGGTTCAAACCTGAAAAACCTCACAATATTTCCATATACGCCATGCTTCCCGATTATCATAAGGTGGTTTTTGAAATATTGGAGAGTATCTGTGCCGAATTGAAAGAACTTTTTCCCGATAATATTTTTGAACCTCATGTTGATATTAGTCCGATAAATGAGAAAAAAGCCTCTTTTTTGGGAGGACTTGGTTTTATCGGAAAAAATACGTTGCTTATAAACGAAAAATATGGTTCATTTCTGTTTATCGGAGATATCTGCACTGATGCGGAAATACATATTGAAAACGAAATAAAAGAGAACCTTTGTGAAGATTGCAGATTGTGTATCAAGGCTTGTCCTGGTAATGCTCTTGAGAACGGTTTTTGTCTTGAAAAGTGCGTATCTGCCATAACACAGAAAAAGGGAGAGCTTTCCGACCACGAAAAGGATATACTTTGCAAAACAGGTTCTGTTTGGGGATGCGACATCTGCTCTCTTGTTTGCCCATACAATAAAGGGCTGGAAGTGTCAGAATATGCAAAAAAATACAGCTCTCAGCTGATATGGAATATAGATGAAGAGCTTCTCCGAGGTCTTTCCAACGGGGAGTTTAAGCGAAAATTCAATGACAGGGCTTTTGCGTGGAAAGGAATTTCCGTTCTTCGCAGAAATCTTGAAATTTTGGAGTGTAAAGAATGATCCACGGTTTTTATTTTAATATCCAACGATACTGCCTTCATGACGGTCCCGGTATCCGTTCCACAGTATTTCTCAAGGGCTGTCCTCTGAAATGTGTTTGGTGTCATAATCCCGAATCGCAAAATAAAGGCATGGAACTTATGTTCTATGAATTTAAGTGTAAACTTTGCGGAAAATGCGTTGGGATATGTCCCAACAGAACGGTAGAAGCTTCAGAAAATGTTGCTCCTGATGAGATAAACGCAACAAACTCAAAGCTTGTTGTTGACAGGGAAAATTGTATAAAATGCGGCAGATGTGCAGATATTTGCCTTTATGAGGCAAACAGCGTCTGCGGTAAAATGATAACAGCTGAAGATGCAATAAAAGAAGTCGAAAAAGATATGCCGTTTTATAAGACTTCAGGCGGCGGTATGACTATCTCAGGAGGAGAACCTTCATATCAGCCGACATTTACTCTTGAACTTCTCCGTCTTGCAAAAGAGAGAGGTATCCATGGGGCAATAGAAACCTGCGGTTTTGGTGGCAGAGACTTTTTTGAAAAAGCCGCTGATCTTGGAACGCTGTTCCTTTATGACCTCAAGGAAATGGACTCTGATCGTCACCGTGAATATACAGGTGTTTATAATAAGGAAATTCTTGAAAATCTTGAATATCTCTTTTCAAGAAATGCAGATATAATTATCAGAATGCCTCTTATCCCGAATATAAATTCAAGTAGGGAAGACATAAAGGCTCTTGCTGATTATCTTAAAGCTCATAAAGGACAGTACCGATACGCAGAGATCATGCAGTATCATAAGCTTGGTAATTCCAAACTTGAAAGCCTCGGACGCTCTGATGAGCTTTTGCCAGATATCCCGACAAATGAAGAATTTGGCAGATTATGGCTTGATACATTTGCTGAATACGGTCTTGACGATGTTAAAATTTCACGCTGAATAGAAAGGACTAATAAAAATGCCCGAAAACGACAGAACTCAACTTATGGCAGCACAGAAAGAGGAGTTTATCGCCCTCCTCAGCTCCGTTCAGAGAGAAGGTATCGACAAGCTTCTCGATTATCTCGAAAATAAGAGCGATTTTTATACTGCTCCCGCAGCTGCTAAATTCCACAACAACTTCGAGGGCGGTCTTCTTGAACATTCTCTGAATGTGTATAAAAATTTTAAGGGACTTCTTGCCCTCAAGGGAATCGAAATGGACGAAGACAGTATAATCCTTTGCTCACTTCTTCACGATCTTTGTAAATGTAATTACTACATAAAAGAGGAACGCAACCGTAAAGTAAACGGTAAATGGGAATCTTATGAAATGTGGTCTCATGTCAAAGCCCCCTCGGTGCTTTTGCCCCATTCATCCAGAAGTATCAGGATAATCAGAAATTTCATTCCTCTCAGATTTATTGAAGAATTGACGATCTTTTATCATATGGGTCCCTTCGGCGGAGAAGATTACGAGTACAGAAATCTTCTTCAGGAGACAAATGAGAAGCATCCTCAGACTCTGCTTTTCTATATTGCAGACCTTATGGCATCTTATATTGATGAAAAGATCATAGAATAAACGGTTTACAAAAATGTCGCAATAAATATTCTTCAAAGGGCTTGACAAATCGACAGTTTTCGTGTATAATATAAAAGCTGTTTAGGACGAAGCTTCGAGAATGAATAGCGACAAATGTGGCGGAATAGCTCAGTTGGCTAGAGCACTCGGTTCATACCCGAACGGTCGCCGGTTCAAATCCAGCTTCCGCTACCACATACGGCCCGTTGGTCAAGCGGTTAAGACACGGCCCTTTCACGGCTGAAACACGAGTTCGATTCTCGTACGGGTCACCAAAAATAACATCTGGACTTTGTTCAGGTGTTATTTTTTTATCCAAGCGCAGGCTTGGTATGTAATCACCGAAAGTGTATTTTCTGCCGCTTGATTGCTTACGAGCCTTCGGCATAATAAAATTTAATACTCTGTTTTTTCAAAAAGGACCGATCTGCATAAAATTTGCGGGTCGGTCCTTAAATATTTGATTCGGTGCTGATATCTTCTGGAAAAAGTAAATGTATTAATGTGACGAAATATTGAAAAAACGTAATTTCTGAAATTTACTTCATGGTAGACATTTCCTATTTTTGATAATATTCGATTATCATGTGAAAGGAGTTTTTTACCATGAAACATCAAAATCACGACACAATGAGCGAATTTATCAGAAAGGAGATACTTGAATCGGTTTCTAATCTGAAACTGACCAACGAAGAAGCTTCGGAAAAACTGGGTATTACAAGCAGAAATTATTCTTATTTCAAAGCAGGGAAGTACGGTTGCAGCATGGAGACCATGAGTTCGTACATAGTCAACATCTGCCCTGATAAACACGAGTTTCTCAACCGTCTGGAAATTGCGGTAAAAGAAGCTGAATCAAAATTATAACACCAAAAAGCAAAACGCATAAAAGAGAACCAAGGGGTGGTGTGTCCACCTCTTGGTCTCTTTTGAAGAATAGCCTCTTGTTTAAATTAGTTAGTTTTATAACTTATTGGTATGTTACAGTTTCGGTAATAGTTTCCGTTTCATCGACACTCGTTCCATAGACCATTACATCAAGAACCGCCTTGTATGTAGCGCCTGCTATTGCATTGAATTCAACATTAATAGCTAATGATATATTTGATGAATCTGTTTGGCTTGCTACAGTAACCCAACGAAATCCTTCCTTTCTGTATACAGTAAGTGTTGCCTCAATTAATGTTGCACTTAATTTTCTGTAAATCTCACCACTTGCAGTTCCTGTATTACCTGAAAAATAAAAATCTAAGTCCATTGCTGACAGATTCACCCATAAAGGTGAAATTTCGCTATTGCCAGGTAATGCGGCAAAACTTGTCAATGAAAAACTTAGTAGTGTTGCTAAAATAATTGTGTAAACTATACTTTTTTTAAAAATTAAAGAGTTTATTGTTGTCATTGAAATAATTCTCCTTTTACGCATTTTTTGAAATAATGGAAGGCTATTCTATTTAATATATAACCGTATTATAATGAGCAATGTTATGTATAAAAACCGAACTTTATGAAAATTAATTCATAAAGTTCGATTTGAATGTATTAGTTAATAGAGACTTTCTACAATGTGCATCAATTCTGAGTATTCAATATTTCCGATGATTATATATGCATAGGATTCATCTTTCCATAAAATGGAGTAGTATTTTTCTGTTCCAATAGTCTCCTCACATATTATTCCCATATAATTCTTTACTTTTATGTTTGTTAATTCCGTACTTAAATTTGAAACAAGCATATCATAATCAGAAATAAGTTTTTGATTGTATATAACCAATTTATCTGAGTATCCATATTCTATTCCGTAAGATTGTAGAGTCTTTTGCATTTCACGCCTCTCAAACTTCTCATCCACCACAGGTTCTTTGAATTCCAGAATTTCGGTGGGCGGTTCGGGCAGAGCCGTTTCGTCTATTGCATCAGGAGTGTCGGTTTTATCGCAATATTTGAAACAGAAGAACTGTTCGCTCCATTCGATGATCGCATTCCAGATAGCTTCGCGGGCAGCTTCTATGGAGAGGACGCAGGTGAAACTGATGGACATGACTGCCAGAATGACGATTGCGGCACGCTTGAAGGATTCACGTACAGGTGAATAGTTTTCGTGCTTAGAATAATACTTCTGCTCTTTGCAAAGCTTTTTGTATATTTTGTTCTGCGCCTTTTCGCTGAATTCTGCGGCGGGTGCCGTTTTGTATTCGTCCAGCTCTTTCTGGCCTGCAAGGGGTGCCGCAGTATAGAGCATGGCTTCAAGAATATCAAATTTTGCAGTTTTGTCCATAATATTCAACCTCCATTTTCTTTTTCAATGCTATTCTGGCTCTGCTAAGTCGGGAGCTGACGGCTGTTTCGGAAATGCATAATATTTTTGCTATTTCCCTGTTGCACATTCTGTAGCTGTATTTCAGTATAACTGCGTGTCTTTGCGCTTCGGTTAATTCATCTATAAGGGAAGCCATTTTCGTCCATGCTTCTTTTTTGATAAATACATCTTCGGGTATCTCCGAGGTGTCGGGAATTTCGTATGTTTTTTCTTCTTCGTCTTCTTCGTATTCCAAAGAAATGGCTTTTATCCTGCGGCTTTTCTTTCTGAGAAGATCTTTTGCGGTGTTTACGGTGTAGATTATCAGAAGTTTGACCGTTGATTCTTCATCCAGGTCATAAAATCTCTTTATGTTCTGAAAAACCTTGCGGTATGTGTCCTGAACAACGTCTTCCGCATCTTCCTTGTGGGAAACTCTATTCATTGCGATTCTGTACATTTCTATGCTGTAGGTGAAATAAAGATGCTTGAAAAGATCTCCGTTTATGGGGTCTAACGATGCAAGATATAAAAGAAAAAAAAATGTTAAAACTCCTTTTTGATTTTATAGTGTTAAGCTTTCGGTTGAATCTGTGCTGTCAATAATTTCGTAGTCATTATTGAGGATATCTGTCATATGTTTTTGACCGCTGAGGATAAATGTTTTGATGTATTCTCTGTCCGCTTCTATTGATATTTCATCAAGACACTCGTCAATGATCTTTTCTGTAATAAGGGGTAATTCCATTTCCCTGTACATTTCAAAGGCGTTGCGGTCGTTTTGAATGAACTCTTTGAAGAAACGGATCAGACCGTCATTTTTTCGTGTAACATCTTTGGGGTAACCTTTTGCTATGAGGGCAATATTGTTGTCGTAGTTGGGCGCCAAAGATATAATTTTTCCCGTTTTTACATCTCTGAGAAAACCGAAATTTTCCGTATGTCTGTCCATATTGTAGCAAATGGAATCCATCCAGATCAAAAGTAAATACTGTTGTGCCAAGTCTTTTGAGATATTTGTAATCGCATTGAAGCAGGTTTCATAGTCTTCATCATCGTCTACAAGGGAACGTATCGGTTCAAAGTTTACTTTTGCGCCTTCGGTAAAATCCTTTGACCGGATATATTGTCCGTCCATTTCATAATGAGCCATGGATAAGCCTATTTTTTCGCCTAATTTACATATGAATAATTCTGAAAAATATTCAGCGTCGTTTCCGCTTTTATATATCCACCATTCTCCGTCGATCAGTTTCCAGCATTTTTCAAAACTTCCCGTATTTGTAAGCTCAGGAGTTCTTGACGGTTTTTGTGAAAAGCTATCAGGATCACCTCTGAGGGCGAGTTGGTCAAAATAGTTTTCTTTGAATCTTATATCTTCGTAGGTCGCATTTGAGCCTTCCGGTTTGAACCAGTAGCGGTCTGTGACTGTTGCGGCATTTACGGCAAGAGCTGTTTGTACGTCATCCACAGTTCTGAGTCTGAGTACCTTTTTTAACAGCCTTGAATTTGTTCTGTGAGAATCTATGGCTCGTGAAGCTGTCCAGCCTTGGATATCCTTTGTGCGTTTCAGATAAAGGGGTAAAAGCTTTTCGACAGATTCTGTTATGACGCCGTTTTTTACTTTCGCTATGTGGGTGTTTTCAGACATCAATGAACCTGTAAAATTTTTCATGTTTCTCACAGCCTTTCGTTTCAGATTTGAATCCAGGACACCTTCCGGTGTGGATCTTAATTCTTTTATTCTATCTCTGAGTTCGTTTCGCTTTTCAATCAGGATACGGTATCTTTCCAGCTCGTCGTATTTTATATATTTGCTTTTAACTTTTCCATCTTCCGTCCATTGAAGGTAGAATCGTTCTTTTTCGTTGATTATTTTTCGTGAAATATATCCGTTTGGATACTGTGAAAGTTCTTTTTCCAAAGCTTCTATTTCTTTTGATATCTCAGCCACTGTTATCACCGATCCTTTTTAGCTTTTGCAAATATATTATAACCTATTTTTCGGCAAAAAGCAATAGGTTACAGACTGTTTTACAAATAATTTACAGTTATGGTTCGCAGATAGGGAAGTATATTTCATTGCGGAAATGGCAGATCTATTGTAAAATAATGTCAAAAAATGTCGTGGGAGATAAATTATGAATAAGGTTTTAGTTGAAAGTGCAGATAGTTACAGGATTCCGATGATGGTTCGGGAATACAGGGGGTATTCGGAGCTGAATTGTTTTCCTGTGTGTCCGCGATGCAAAAGTTCGTTGGAAGTGGATTTTCAGGCATATTGTGACCGATGCGGACAAGCGTTGAATTGGAAAAAATACCATAAGGCAAAGTTGGTGAAGTGAGGTAAGGTGAAAAAATTTCGCTGCTCGCGATTTCAAGGTCAGGAATTCCTGACGCCGTTTCCAACCTCTTCGCCGAACCACGCGGCGTTCCTGCTTACAACCTTCCTCCACACAGCAAAATAGACATCCGATTGGATGTCTATTCTGTGTGTAAGGACTATAAAAAAGATATTTGCGGCAGTTTTGCGTATGAATTCGAACTCTAGTAAAATATAATGCTTTTCGACTAAAGGGAGAAAAGCTTCATCAGCACTTCTTCACTATTCACTATTACTTATTACCTAATCGACAAGTTTCGAAAGAGAAGAGTGAAAAGTGAAGAGTTAATAGTGAAAAAGTAAAATCGACAAGTCTCTGTCGAAACTTGTCGATTTTTGGCATGAATCGCCTTGAAAGATGAATTTTGCAAAAGGGAAGGTGGATACTCTGCGCCCCTCATTTTTTCGACCGTTGCGGACGGTGCCCGAAAAAATATCGGGCTCGAGACTTCAAGGTTCAAAAACGCTGGCGCGCGTTTCCGACCTCTACGCCGAACCACGCGGCGTTCCTGCTTACTGTCTTTTTTCTGCCCCCCAACAATTTCGAACTTTAGAAAAAATTATTCGTCAAGAAAAGATAATACATTCTTGCAAGTATTATTGTGAGAAAATGAGTATTCGTAACTTTCTTTAAGAAGTTCTTCGTTCAGATACCCAAAAGCAAAGCAATCCGTGGGCATATATGGGCATCGCTTGCTTAAATATTCCGGACAACTCTCATAAAACATACTATCTTTTACATACTTTTCATTCAAATAGATATGATGGTTCGTATCAAAAAACAAAGGAAGCAATACATTATTTACTTTATGGCACACGATTCGTGCTGGATTTATATGACCTAACGATGCTGAAAATTCAACAATATTGTTTCTTTCAAGCATCTGCTCAATTGCATATGTAGGGAAATGGTATTCTTCCAGAACTTCACGAACATTTTCTCTGTGTGCTTCATCAACTGTGTGATAATGTAAAACTTTTGCTTCTGGACTGCTATCTAAGAGTTCTTTATAAGAATGAGATGTAATTTTTGGCAAAACTACTCCTAAAAAACTTGCGGCAACACTTGAAAAATGTTGATCATTTTTAAAATGATTATTAAATTTCCCTTTTATACACACGGGTTTAAGTTGTAGTTTAGAAAAATTAACAATCAAATTATTTTCTGGAATCGATGATGTGACTTTATCTGCAATTGTATTCTGATGTTGTTCTAAAACGGGGCCTACGACTTTCTTTTTTATAGCCATAGTTGTTTACTCCAAATTAGAGTAATACTGAAGAATATCATAAACAGAGATTTCATTAGAACACGCATCTCCGTTTTGATAGCCTTTCCGTGCATTTTTCCACGGCATCTCTTTATGAGAAATCATTTCTAATTCATCAGCATTAAAAGACCCATATGCTTCCCAAACTTGTTTAAGCAACGATTCAATATCTTGTGAAAACTCAGGTTTAGAATCTACCTGAGGAATATCTCGCCAACCATATTCCTTATATCTGTGATAAAGGCGAAGACAAACCGGTCCATGAATCCACGCTTGAAAACTGTCAGAACACAAAACTCGAATGTTAGCACTATCATTCTCGTTAATTGATTCAAGATCATTATTAAAAACGATAAACCAGCAGTATGCATAATAACATAGCTTTTGAAGTTTTTTGTTTGACATTGAAGATAAACCCAAAAACCATTGAGCAACTCGTTCAATAATAGAATCCTCACACACCTTTGTAGCGGACAATTGGTTGGAAGATCCAATATGCACTCTCGTAGTTAAATCTACATCCAATGGTACTTTGAAATATCGAGATTTGTTTCCAATTGCATAAGATACATAACCAGTTGTTGATGAATCAGTTTGTTGTATTGGATGTGGAAAATATATTTTTGTAGTAGAATTCTTCTCCATAGTTTATTCGCCTTTAGTTTCTACAACCGTTTGAAGTGATTTTCGATTTTCCAATTCTTGAATTTGATTTCCAAGCCAAGCATAGATAGCTTTTGCACTTTCCTCATTAAGAACAATACCTGTAGATACATGACGAATTATTGTCTCATCCAAGGTCTCGGGATCCACAGAAACAACTCCCCCTAAAGAACCATCAGGATTTACCAAGTTAGTCATTGAATTTGGGATAGGCATACGTTCAAGGAAAAAGTTTGCGACAATTTCACCATGTGTAGAAATTCCTCCAAAAGCTCCGTTGCAGTACACAGGGTTATAGTCTTCAGCAAAAACATATTTGAATTTAATCTGTCTTTCTTCGCTCATATTAAAAGCCTCTTCCTTGTATATAACTATAATTATTAATATTATATTATACAGCATAAATATAAAAATATCTACACCAATTTTGTGAATTTTCACTGACAAAAAAGTTTTTTATATTCTCTACATAAAACAAAAAATTCATTTTATATCTGTTATTTTATGATATACTATACTTTCAAATTTTAAAATGAAAGGAAAATATCATGAATGAAAAGTATTCAGACAAGACGAAGGAAAAAGTTATCGAGCAGTACTTAGCTGGTGTCAGCGTTAGCGATCTCGTGAGCAAATTCAAGGTTTCAAGAACCACCGTTTACATGTGGATAAAGATACACAAGAAAAACAAAAAATTCGCTCCCGTAGATATGAAAAAGCACAAGTAGATTCAACATCGTTGTGAGCGTTTAGAGATATTCATTAAAATATTGGAAGAGGACCATTTACCAAAGCGGCTTCGCTTGACGAAAAGATCATGTATATAGACTCTCAAATATCGGAGGATTACATGGTCAATTTTCTCTGTGAGGTTTTGAAGATATTCAAAGCAACGTACTACAACAGAAAACTTCGCGACAAAGACGGACAAACAGAAAATCAAAAACTACTCCACATTATTCGAGAAATATATCACGAAAGTGGACAAATATATGGCGCCGGTAAAATTGCAGCCATTATGAAAGACCGAGGTCATAAGATCATAGAGCTCGTGGTCGCAAGCACCATGCACGAAAATGATAAGCTTCATTCTGGTTATGCCTGAAATATTCAACAATTATACTATAAGGCGTAAATACTGTTGAATGTTCTTTTGTATAAAAAGATATAAGATTACGGGTAAAAAATACTGAGTCTTTTTATATTTATAAAACTCATATTGTTTCACTGATTGAAAATCCCCCACCAAATATAACTTCAATTCGTTTATCGTGGTATATCTTGATACACTCTATCATTTGGCGGACTATTGACTCGTCGTATTCATTCTTTGTTGATTCTCGTTCTTGAATTATTCTTTGAATTTCAGCAGTTCGTTTTTCTGTTAGTTCATTTGTCTGAGTTGTTTCTCGAATTATTTTAACACGGTTTTCCAAGCGTTTTATTTCTTCGGAGATATCTTTAAACTCATCTTCATTAGCTTCTATATCAAGACCCTTTTCGATGCTGTCATTTATGATATCCAACATTCTTCTGTTAAGAGCCTCAATTTGTCTTTCAAGAAGGTCAATCTCCTCAGAGTTTCCGTTTAAGCCTATAGCTTCTCCGATGGTCGCCTTCATTAATGTCAGGTATGTACTTTTATCTTTGGAATTAAACTTGTTTACAGCTCGAACTACGGCTTCTTTTAAATCGCCTTCTTCGATAGTTGGAGATTCATTGCAGTATTTCAATCCATATTCTAATCTGTTTGAGCATCTCCATACGATTTTCTTTTTACCGTTTTTTGACCAAGTACATCTCTTGTATCTACTTCCGCATTCTCCACATATCATTACATCGGTCAGAGCATATTTGGACTGCCTACTTGTTGAAGATAATGATTTTGTTTTATATTGAGTTTCTTTATTTTTTCTTCTTGCACGTTCTTCTTGAACTCTATTAAATTTATCTCGATTTATGATTGCAGGGTGGCTGTTTTGTACATAGTACATTGGAGCTTCTCCTGTATTCTTTTTGCGTATTTTCCCAATGCAGTCTATTGTTACAGTCTTTTGAAGAATACAATCTCCGCTATATTTTTCGTTTACTAATACATTTGCAATCATTCCTTTTGTGAAATTGATTTTTTTATTGGGGATAACTATGTTTTCACTTTGAAGGATGTTTGATATTGATTGAGCCGTTTCTCCCGCTAAATACATATCATAAATTCGTTCTACAATAGCAGCTTCTTCTGGAATTATTTCAGGAATTCCGTCAGGACCTTTCTTGTACCCGAGCCAATTTTTGTACATGAAAAATGGTTTTCCTTCTTCAAATTTTTTTCGATATGTCCAGGTTATATTCTTTGACATACTTTCTGATTCACTTTGTGCAAATCCTGCATATATTCCGAGATATAGTTCACTGTCACAAGTTAAGGTATTTATATTCTGTTCTTCAAAAAATATACCTATTCCCATAGTTTTGAGTTTTCTGACGTACTCAAGACACTCAACAGTATTTCTTGCAAATCTTGATACTGATTTTGTAATTATCAGATCTATTTTACCTGCATAACAATCATTTATCAGCTTTTTGAATTCAGGACGTTTTTCAGCTCTTGTGCCGGAAATTCCTTCATCAGCCGCTGTCAAGTAAGGACTAAATATTTTTGAAATTTGTTTACAATTTCGGGGGTTAAGAAGCCGCATCCACCGTTTCAAGGCAGGTCAGCAGCTTCTCCAACTCGTCACGCAAGGCAAG
>SVMT01000022.1 GCA_015067305.1 Oscillospiraceae bacterium
AAACAGAGAAAACATAAGAGACGTTCCAGCGTGTGGAAGCTTGACATGCCCGGCATGGTAAAATGCTCACATTGCGGTGAATTCCACCTTTCCCACAGAGTTTGCGCTCATTGCGGTTACTACAACGGCAAAGAAGTGATAAAGGTAGAGGCAGAAGCTAACGCTTAATCTTTATGCAAATACGGTTATGAGATGGGAGAATCGTTTATTTTTCAGTAAATACACGGTTCGCCCGTCTATTCTGCGTATTGCAATGGGGGAATTATGGCAAAAATAACAGCTATTGAAAAAAATAGCCCGTTTTACGGAAAATTAAAGATCGGAGACGAACTCCTTTCTATAAATGGGATAAAAATACACGATATTTTGGATTATATGTATTGTGTCGCAGATGAAAAACTCACCTTTACGGTAGATCGCCAAGGTGAGCAGGTTTCATGTTCTGTAAAGTGTAACGGACACACGGGCGTAGATTTTGATACTTACCTCATGGATAAAGAGCGTTCCTGCAAAAACAAGTGTATTTTTTGCTTTATTGACCAGCTTCCCAAGGGTATGAGAAGTACGGTCTACTATAAAGATGACGATTTCCGTCTTTCCTTGCTTTACGGCAACTACGTTACTTTGACAAATGCTACGGACGAGGATATAGACAGGATAATCAGATTGAAAATTTCACCGCTGAATGTTTCCGTACATACAACAAACGACGATCTTCGCGTGAAAATGATGAAAAACCCAAACGCAAGAGGGATTATGCCTCTTTTGCGTAAACTTACCGATGCTGGAATAAATCTTCGCTGTCAGATAGTTCTTTGCAAGGGCTGGAATGACGGGGAAGAGCTTATTAAAACTATGAACGATCTCAGTACCCTTTATCCCAATGTCTCAAGTGTTTCGGTTGTGCCTCTTGGAATGACTGCACACCGTGAAGGGCTATGCGAATTGGAACTTTTCAATAAGGAAGAGTGTTCGCAGGTTATTGATGTAGTTTCCGCTTTCGGTGATAAATGTGTTGAGAAATTCGGCACGAGACTTTTCTATGAGTCTGACGAATTTTACGTAAAAGCTGAAAGGGAGATTCCCGACAGCAACTATTACGAGGAATTTGAACAGATAGAAAATGGTGTGGGGATAACCTCTCTGTTTATTGAAGATTTTCTTTATGCAGTTGAAGACCTTCCCATAAAAAACGGTACTGCGGAAGTTTCCTGGGTCACGGGCAAGAGTATGGAAAATATTATCCCTTCTCTTATAAATAAGGTCAACGAAAAATTGCCTGACCTTAAAATAAACCTTTACCCTATTGCCAATAAATTCTTTGGAGAGACAGTGACCGTTACAGGACTTGTCACGGGAGGAGATATTATTTCTCAGCTCAAAGACAAACCTCTCGGCAAAAAGCTTATTATTCCCAAAGTTATGCTCCGTGACGATGTTTTTCTTGACGATGTTTCCGTTTCGGACATTGAAAAAGCTCTGAATGTCGAAACTGTTATTCTTGAAGAGCCTTGCGATATAGTAGACTTTTTTGAAAGTCTCGTTTAAATTTGAAAATAACCATTTTACATATAATTATCCTCTGGAGGAGATGACATTTTATGGCACTGCCTGTTGTTGCCGTCGTGGGACGACCCAATGTCGGCAAAAGTACATTATTTAATAAGATCGTCGGTCAGCGTCTTTCGATCGTGGAAGATATTCCCGGCGTTACAAGAGACAGAATTTATTACGACACAGAATGGCGCGGTCAGGCGTTTACACTGGTTGATACGGGTGGTATTGAGCCCCGTTCCGATGACGTTGTTCTTTCACAGATGCGCCGTCAGGCTGAAATAGCCATTGAAAAAGCAGACGTCGTTCTCATGATGACTGACATAAAAACGGGAATGACTGCAACAGATGCGGAAGTTGCCCAGATGCTTCTTAAAGCAAATAAGGAAATAATTCTTTGCGTAAATAAAGTTGACAGGCCCGGTGATCCGCCACCTGAAATTTATGAATTCTACAATCTCGGTCTTGGCGACCCTTATCCAATTTCTTCCACACACGGTCTCGGCTTGGGTGAACTTCTTGATGCTGTCTATGAGAAGATCCAGCACGTTGAACCTGAACCTGAATACGAAGATGCGATCAAGGTTGCTCTTATAGGTAAGCCTAATGTTGGTAAAAGCTCTCTTGTCAACTGTATTCTCGGCGAAAACCGCCTTGTCGTTTCCGATGTTCCGGGTACGACACGTGATGCTGTAGACTCTTTGAAAGAAAACGAACACGGTAAATATGTATTTATTGACACGGCAGGTCTCCGCAAAAAGAATAAGGTTACTGAGATCATTGAGCGTTACAGCGTTGTCCGTTCCTATATGGCTGTGGACAGAGCCGATGTTGTTCTCATTATGATCGACGCTAACGAAGGTGTTACGGAGCAGGATACAAAGATTGCAGGATTTGCCCATGAAAAAGGCAAAGCTTCCATTGTAGTAGTAAACAAATGGGATGCTGTTGAAAAAGACGACAAGACCATGGATAAAATGCGCGAGAAAATTTCGGAAGACCTTAAATTTATGTCTTATGCTCCCATCGTTTTCATTTCTGCCAAAACAGGTCAGCGCGTGGATAAGCTCTACGAAATGATCAATTTCGTTGCGGAACAGCATTCCAGAAGAATTTCCACAGGCGTACTCAATGATATGCTTGCTGATGCCACAGCAAAGGTTCAGCCTCCCACAGATAAAGGCAAGAGACTTAAACTTCTCTATATGACTCAGCCTGCTGTGAATCCGCCTACATTCGTTGTTTTTGTCAACGATAAAGAGCTTTTCCATTTCTCATATCAGCGTTACATCGAAAACTGCATAAGAGACACCTTTGGACTTACGGGAACACCTATTCATATCGTTTCCCGTGAAAAAGGCGAAAACTTTGAACTTTAATATTTCGGAAAGGAATAGACTTGTATGGTACAGATTTTAATTCTTCTTGTTCTCGGCTACCTTCTCGGTAGTATAAACCTTTCGGTTATTGTTACGAAATATATAGGCAAAACAGACATCAGAGCGCACGGAAGCGGTAATGCGGGCGGTACTAATGTTGTCCGTGTTATGGGTGCCAAATGGGGTATTTCCGTCATGGCGTTGGAAATTCTCAAAGGTGTAATTCTCGGATTTGTTGCCCGTTATGCCTGGCCCGTTGATCCTCTTGCATTGGGAGAACTCGGACCTCAGATCACAGGCGCAATAGCCGTTATAGGTGTTATGTTCGGTAATATGTATCCCTGTTTCCACGGCTTCAAAGGCGGAAAAGGCGTTACTACTTGCGGCGCATTGGCAATAGTTGTTGACTGGCGTGTTTTTGTAGTTCTTTTTGCGCTTTTCCTTACAATTTTCTTTATAACAAAGATAGTTTCTATTTCTTCTATTATTGCATCTGCTTGCGTTCCCGCAGCTATCGCCCTTCTTAATTTCGGCAAAAATTACTGGTGGTTGCTTTGCGCAGTATGTGCGGTAAACAGTCTTATGCTTATTATCAGACACCGTGAAAATATTAAAAGACTAATTAACGGTACTGAAAACAAATTTAACTTAGGCAAGAAAAAAAACTGATATAAAGGGGATAAATCAAATGACTTACAAAGAAAGTTTTATTAAATTCATGGAAGAATGCGGTGTTCTCACATTCGGCAGCTTTACACTTAAAAGCGGCAGACAGGCACCCTATTTTATCAATGCGGGCAATTACAACACAGGCGCACAGCTTGCACGTCTTGGTGAATTCTACGCAGATTGCATCAAAGAAAACAATATCGCCGCAGAAACACTTTTCGGACCTGCATACAAGGGAATTCCCCTTGCCGCAACCGCAGCTGCTTCTCTTTTCAACAAATACGGCATTGACCTCAACTATGCTTTCGACAGAAAAGAAGCAAAAGACCACGGCGAAGGCGGTCTCATCGTTGGTAAACAGCTCAAAGACGGCGAAAAGATCGTTATCATCGAAGATGTTATGACTTCCGGTAAAGCTCTCCGCGAAGTTCTTCCCAAACTCAAAGCAGAAGCAAACGTAGATGTTTCTTCCATGGTCATCCAGGTTGACCGTATGGAAAGAGGTCTCACCAGCGAACTTTCCGCAGTTGAAGAAGTTAAACGTGATTTCGGTGTAACCGTATATCCCATCGTAACTATCCTTGACATCATTGCCGCAGCAGAAAGCGGACTTATTAAAGGAAAAGAATATGTGCCTGCGATGTTGGAGTATAGGGCGCAATACGGTGTTGGACTCAAATAATTGCGGTGATATTTTCCGCCTGTTGTCGTTATCGCTCCGCTCGCAGTACACAAAGTACAGCTTCGGGAGCGCTGCCTAAACAGTCGAAAAATCTCAAGCGCAAAGAATATGAGGCATGATGGTTCCGTCTGTTGTCGTTATCGCTCCGCTCGCAGTACACAAAGTACAGTGTCGGGTTTGCGATTAAGTAAATAATATGAAAATAGCGGGGGAAGAACCTTTTAGGAACAAGGTTCTTCCCCCGTACCCCTATCTCCAAAACTCGTTGTTAAATTATAATTTAGGGTCTGGCTTTTTTTTGTAAATAAAAGTTCGTAACTTTTTATTACCCCCCCCGTAAAATATATTGACAAAAGTGGGAATATATGGTATAATGAAATTGTCAGAGATATATTGGAAGGACTGATTCATATGAAAAAATTATTGATGTTTTTGGCGCTGACTTTTTTGCTGACTGCCTGCGTGAAAATTGATGTGCAGGGAGATATCGAGCCCAAAGACCCTGAGATCAAGGATGAAGTGGTTGCGCCTGTTTCTCCCGAAGCTCCGAATGACGAACCGATCGAAGAACCCCCAGTCATTTTCGCCGAAGAGCCTGTTCCCGTTCCCGTAGAGCCCGAACCTGTTCCCGTTGAAACTTTAGAACCCGATTCACAGGTCGAAACTGTAAAACTCCGAGGTGCGGCGCTTGGTTCCGTTGATATGACCGATTACGGCGACGAATACAGATATATGAGTTTTGATGAAGCTCAGGCACTTACGGGCGGTAAATTATATTTGTTTAAGGAAAAACACAACGAGTATTGGAACGGATATATAACTCCGTCAGGTAAGCTTGTTTATATAGACCCAAGGATTTTTGAACAACTTCCCGAAGGCACGGTGGATTTTGCTGTTGATTGGAGTCATCCCGAAAACTCGGCAGCGCCTGTAAATTTCCGTACTGAGGATTACCGTATGCCTGATGGTCTTATTTCTCTTGAAACCTCAAATATCGTAGTTTCTGATGTTAAATATGACCTTTATGTTGATATGTGTTCAAGCATGGATGCATATGATCCTTATGAGGTTTTCTGTTGTTATGGCGTTGCGATGGAAGGAACAGTTTCTTATGATTACGGTTTCAAGGTCAATTCTGAGGACTACAAAGGAATGACTTTGAAATGTACAGTTACTGACCCCGACGGAAAAGTGAATGTCTACAGCGGAAGTACAGACGGTGTTGTTTCAGTCGAATCACGTGTGAGAGATGTTGCTTCAATAGATTGGCTTACTTGGAATGTCGTTGCTGAGATAGTTGATGATGACGGAAATGTTGTTTATACTGAATCTTTTATGTATAAGGAATATGAGGATTTCGCAAATTCAATCGAGTTTGCGATCCCCATGCAATAATGAATATGAAATCGGTACTTTCGGGTGCCGATTTTTATTATTTTTTAGGTTTTTTTGTTAAGTGCTTGATTTTTTGTAATTATGTGGTATAATGTATATAGGTAATTATTTTTTTGTAAAGGAGAGGTTTTTTGTGTCGCACTTGTTGGTTGCAGAAATGACTACCATGGTCATGGTTTACAACAAGGATACCGATGAGGTTCTTGTTATTGACAGGCTGAAAAAATATCCGGGACTCAGTTTCCCCGGCGGTCATGCTGAAAAAGGCGAAAGCTTCTACGAATGTGCTGTCCGTGAAGTCAAAGAGGAAGCGGGACTTGATGTTTCCGAGCTTGAACCCTGCGGCATGATAAACTGGTGCAAGTCTGACGGCAGCGGCAGATACGTGGAGTTCCTTTACAAAACTTCTGTTTTCAGCGGTACGCTTTCGGAGGGAACCGATGAGGGAAATATTTTCTGGCTTCCGAAGTCAGAACTTTATAAGCGTCCCTTGTCTCCCAATTTTGCGGAATATCTTCCCGTGTTTTTCTCCGAAAAATACACAGAAGCCCTCGGTGAATGGACCGTGGACGACAGCTTTACGGGTATAAAGTATTTTTCATAAAAGAAGCCTCTTCCGAATAATCTTTAATGAAAAGATATTATGGGAGAGTTGAGAAAATTGAAACGGAAAAGAACTGAAGAAACTTCGGTACAGCTTCATTCTGTGCCTCAGATAGAATTTTACGGCAGGGAACAGGTCTCTGTTGAGGACTGTAAAGGCGTAGTTATTGCAGAATATGACACCGAAACCATAAAACTTATGGCTGGAAGTCAAAAGATCAGATTCTACGGAAACGGACTTAATTTGAAAAATCTCACACCTTGTTCTGTGATGATAAGCGGTAAAGTCTCGTCTTTTGAATTTGAGGGGTGAACTTCTGTGCGGAAAACTGTTGCCGAATGGGGAGATCATATCGTCGGTTGGCGAAAGATCGAGGTCTGCGGATTTTACGTTGAAGAATTTCTTAATGCGGTCAAAAATGAAAATATAGAAATATGGGAATTACGTAAAAAAGATCAATGCAGTATTTCTTTTAAAGTACATTCCTTTTCCGAGGAGAAACTTTTTGAAGTTGCCGAAAGCAGACAAAGTCTTCGTGAAATGGAAGTCAAGGTCTGCGAAACGGGCGGATTGATTGAAGATATTCTTCGGTACAAATTGCGTTCGGGTCTGTTTGTGGGCTTCATTTTTGCCGTAGTATTGTTTTTTGTTATGACTTCATTTATCTGGAAGATCGAGATCACTGGGCTGAATTCTATCCCCGAAGAAAAGTTACTTGAAGCTCTGGCTGAGAACGGTATTGCAATAGGTGCCTTGACCACAGGACATGATTTTCAACAGATAAAATACGATATAATACATGATTTTAAAAACATTGCATATATAACCGTTAACATGAAAGGCTGTAAAGTCGAGGTCGAAGTTGACGAAAGTGTTATTCCACCTGAAATAGACAAGACTTTTCCTTGCAATATCGTTGCGAAAAATGACGGTCAGATACTTCTTATTGAAGCGTATAAGGGTATTCCGCAGGTGAAAAAATATGAAGCGGTTCGGAAAGGTCAGCTCCTTGTGGGAGGGATCTATAACAGTAATGTTATCGGATACAGACTTGTTCATTCCGAAGCGAAAATAATGGCTCGGATGCGCCAAACTTATACGGAATTTTGTCCTTTTGTTTCTTTGCAAATTGAAGAAACGGGGAGAACGGATGTTTTTTATGAACTGAAAATTTTCGGATTAAATATAGATCTGTCTTTTTTCAAGAAAAATAATTACGGAAAATATGAATCTATTTCGGAAGAAACAGAGCTTCGTATAGGTGAAGATCTTGTTTTGCCGATATCTCTGGTCAAGACGGTCGTTTATGAACAAAATGAAAAACCGGTTGTTCATGATGAAGACTCTGCAACGGCTTATATTGAGTCTGTTTTGAATGAGAAGATGCGTATAGCTCTCCACGGAATTGAAGTCGAAAGTATTGAAAAACGATTTAGTGTCGATGAGAACGGCGTTTACGGAGTTTATGATCTGACGGTCATTGACGATATCTGTGAAGTCCGTGAGATCGAAGTTGAAATAAAAGAATAAAAAAATACCGCTGTGAAGCGGCAGAACGGAGAATATAATGGAAGAATTTCTTCAGCTTGACAATATTGAAATTGCAGGTAATGTTTTCGGCAGTTTCGATGAAAACGTGAAAATAATTGAAAAGGAATGTAGTGTTGATATTACTACACGGGATTCAGGTATAAAAATAAGCGGCAGTATGGAGTCTGTCGAAAAAGCAAAACGTGTCATGCGTGCGCTTCTTGATATGGCTCGCAGAGGGGATAATGTTACAGCTCAAAATGTCAGCTATGTTATTTCCATGGTTGAAGAGGGCAACGAACAACTGCTTGCAGAGTTAGGTGCTGACAATATCTGCATTACCGCAAAGGGCAGACCAATAAAACCCAAGACTCTCGGTCAGAAAGAATACGTGAAAGCTATCGGTTCAAATACTATAACTCTCGGTATTGGTCCTGCAGGTACAGGTAAGACATATCTTGCTGTGGCAATGGCTGTTACGGCTTTGAGAAACAAACAGATCAGCAGAATTATTCTGACACGTCCCGCTGTCGAAGCAGGTGAAAAGCTGGGATTCCTTCCCGGTGACTTGCAAAATAAAGTTGACCCTTATCTCCGTCCCCTTAACGATGCACTTTTTGATATGCTCGGTACGGAAACTTACCACAGATACGTGGAGAAAAATGTTATCGAGATCGCGCCACTTGCATATATGAGAGGTCGAACTCTTGATGATAGTTTTATAATTCTTGATGAAGCGCAGAATACAACAAGTGAACAGATGAAAATGTTCCTTACTCGTCTCGGATTCAATTCCAAGGCGATAATAACGGGTGATATTACTCAGATAGACTTACCGAATGACAAGAAAAGCGGTTTGAAAGAAGCAATGAAGATACTTAAAGATATAGATGATATTGCTATTTGTCAGCTTACTTTCAGAGATGTTGTAAGACATCAGCTTGTTCAGAAGATCATTCAGGCTTATGAGAAATATGACACAAAAAAGGCTGAAGAAAAGAAGCTGAACGGTGAAAAAACTTATAAAAAATACTTCAAACCCCAATAAGAAAGGACGTTTAAAATGCAAGTTACCGTAAATCTTATAAACGCTCAGCGTAAAGTTAAAATTGATGATGCGATAAAGGCTTCGTTCAAAAGATCTGCAGAAGCGGTTCTTGAGCATGAAGAGATAGATTTTCCCTGCGAAATAGACGTTAAACTTGTTTCCGACAAGGGTATCAGGGAGCTTAACAGGGATTTCCGTGAGGTTGATGCCCCTACAGACGTGCTTTCTTTCCCGTCGGGAGAGCTTGACGATTATGACGAAGAAATGGGAATACCTTGTTTCCTCGGAGATATCGCACTTTCCCCCGAATTTGCAAAACGGCAGTGTGAGGAGCGCGACGGTGAAGAAGCCTCTCTTTTGAGAGAGATCACACTGCTTACAGTTCATTCCGTTCTTCATTTGCTCGGCTATGACCATGCGGAAGATTATGAGCGTGAAGAAATGTTCGCAATCCAGGAAAAACTGACAGACAAAATAATGGCTGATAATTAAAAATTACATACAAAAATTAAGATTCAAGAAGGGAACAAAATCAAATGAAAAAAATCAAACTTATGATCATTGGCGCACATCCCGATGACTGCGATATCTGCGCAGGCGCTACTGCAATGAAAGTAATCGAAAACGGCGGCGAAGTATGCTTCCTTTCCGTTTCCAACGGTAACCACGGTCATCAGACACACACTTGCGAAGAACTTGCAGCAAGAAGATTCAACGAAACTCAGGCTGTTGGCAAAAAATACGGCATTGACTACAGAGTTCTCGATATTCCCGACTGTCATGTTGAAGCTACTGTTGAAAACAGAGTTAAAGTTACAGCGGCTATCAGAAACTACAGTCCCGATATCATTTTCACACACCGTCCCTGTGACTACCACGTAGACCACAGAAACACATCTCAGTTGGTTCTGGACTCTGCATATCTTCTCGCAGTTCCTCTTTTCTGTCCCGAAGCACCTGCAATGAAGAAATCTCCTGTTATTCTCTATATGCAGGATAATTTCGTAAAACCCTATCCCTTTGAACCCACAGTTGCTGTTGATACTTCTGCTTACGAAGATGAAAAAATGGAAATGCTTTCCATGCAGGAATCCCAGTTCATCGAATGGCTTCCCTGGATCGACGGCTATGCTGATGAAGTTCCCGCAGACCATGCAGGTCAGATCGAAATGATCTACAAGCATTGGGGTATCAGAGACTTCAACAACGCTAACAAATACAGAGATTTCCTTGTCGAAAAATATGGCGAAGAAAAAGGTAATGCAATCAAACACGCCGAATTCTTTGAAATTTGTGAATATGGCACAGTTATCAGCAAAGAAGAACTCAACGAGATCTTTGACTAAAAAACATAAGTGAATAATTTATGGAGAACCCTGCTTTTCACGCGAAAAGAAGGGTTCTCCAAACATCTCCCAAGAAAAGCGAGTTGGGAATACTTGACAAAAACTATAAATTGTGCTACAATGATTACAAGTATTTATTCAAAACAAAATCAGGAGTGAATAAAAATGCGAACACTCAATTATAAAACAGATTTATGTGTAATTGGCGGTGGACTTTCGGGTCTTTGTTGCGCCATTGCGGCGGCGCGCCACGGGATAAAAGTAGTTCTGGTGCACGACCGTTCCGTCTTGGGCGGCAACGCTTCAAGCGAGATCCGTATGCACATCTGCGGCGCAAAAGGAGAAAACAACAGAGAAACGGGCATTATTGAGGAAATAATTCTTGAAAATTTCTATAGAAATCCCGGTTTGAAATACACACTTTGGGATTCCATACTTTATGAAAAAGCAATGGCTGAGGAAAATCTCACGCTGCTGCTGAATTCCAGCTGTCTTGATGCGGAAATGGACGGCAACAGAATTGAAAAAATAAAGGCTTGGCAATCTAATGCCGAAACCTTTCATATCGTTGAGGCGAAATATTTTGCGGACTGTTCAGGAGATTCGATCCTTTCCACCCTCACAGGTGCGAAATTTATGTACGGCAGAGAGGCAAAAAAAGAATTCGACGAAAGAATTCCGCCCGATGTCGCCGACAAAAAGACTATGGGTATGAGCTGTCTCATTCAGATTCGAGAGACAGACCACAAAGTTGAGTTTATTCCTCCCGAATGGGCTTATGTTTACGAAACAGATGCCGACTTACCGTATAAAGACCATACAAAAGGCGATAATTTCTGGTGGATAGAAGTCGGCGGCGAATGGGACTGCATCCATGATACGGACCGTTGCCGAGATGAACTGCTGAAAATAGCCTACGGTGTCTGGGACCACATGAAAAATAAGGGAGACCACGATGTGGATAATTGGGAACTTGAGTGGATAGGATTCCTTCCGGGCAAGCGTGAAAGTCGCCGTTACGTGGGCAAATATATTGTTGATCAGAACGATGTTGAATCGGAAGGAAGATTTGAAGACATAGTGGCTTATGCAGGTTGGCCAATGGATGATCATTTTCCTGCGGGATTCTACTATCAAGAGGGACACCCGACAATATACCACCCCGCACCAAGCCCATGGGGTCTGCCTCTGAGATGTATGATCTCCGAAAATATTGAAAATCTCACATTTGCGGGCAGAAACATAAGTATTACACATGCGGCGCTTTCGTCCTCACGTGTCATGGCGACATGTTCAATCCTCGGTCAGGCTCTCGGAACTGCAACAGCACTGGCAATAAACAGTGGTACGACCGTCGAAAAAGTGGATGTTCCAACTCTCCAACAACAGCTCATGGAAGATGACTGCTACATTCCGTGGCATCAAAGAGCGATTTCCGAGCTGACAAAAAACGCAAAATGCACCGAGGCGGTCATCAGAAACGGAGTAGAACGTGGTGATGAGAACTGCTGGAAAGGCAGCGAAGGCGACTTTATCGAATACACATTTGACGCAGACACGGATATCAGCGAGATACGCCTTGTTTTTGACAGTGATCTGAACAGAAAATACTACAATATGCCATGCAATTACCCACTGATTCAGGATAAATACAAGCTTCCGCAGACACTTATAACGGATTACCGAATTGAGGGCGAAAATGCAAACGGCGAAAAATTCGAGCTGAATATTTCCAATAATCACCAGCGATTCGTGAAACACAAAGTGGATTGGAAAGTAACGGCATTGCGCTTCATACCCCTCAGAACAAACGGCTGTGATAAGTTCCGACTCTTTGATTTTGAGGTTAAGTAAAGACTTCTATTTTTTGTGGGAAAAACCTATTTAAAAAATGGTTTTTCCCACAAAAAAATTATTTACTTTAACTCCGTGCCGCCCCATTCGACGACTGTGAATCCGTTTCTTTCGGGTGCTGTGAGGGCTTGGGGTTCAATTTCTATGAGGCCGTCCACACCTTTCCATGCCATAAACACTCGGATAACAGTATCGGGAGAAGGGGCGACTGTCAGTTTTGCGTTTTCCGTGTAAAGCTTTTCCTGGAAAGAAATAAGGTTATATTCGTTATTTTCCATTTTTGGCAGCCAATAAATGATAAATTCATTTGCTTCTGTGTCGGTAAGTCCAAGCTTTTTCAGAGAATCTTCAAGAAATTTCTCTGTATCTTCGCCCTTTACGCAGAAGCCTTTTTCAAAAGAATAATCAATATTTGAAATACCTTCCCAGAATAAGCAGTAGTATTCTCTGTCGTTATATTTAATGGTGCCGTCGGGCTGCGCTGTGACCGTCCAACCATCATTGTATGCGGGATAAGTTGTCGTAAATGTGCCGTTGTAATCCAGCTTTACGGAAATTTCCGACTCCGTTTCGGGGTAGAGGTATATTACAGGTTTATAAACTACAGTTTCGTCCTCAAAAGGATTTTCAATCGGACAACCTGTAAGCAACGCTAAAAATATTGCACTAAAAATTATACACATCAGTTTTTTCATGGCTATTTCTCCTTATTTAATCTCCGTGCCTCCCCATTCGACGACTGTGAATCCGTTTCTTTCGGGGACTGTGAGGATTTGGGGTTCAATTTCTATAAACTCATCAACGTCTTTCCACGCCATGAACACTCTGATAACTGTATCGGGTGCAGGGGAGACTGCCAGTTGTGCGTTTTCCGTGTAAAGTTCTTCCTGGAATGAAATAAGGTTATAGGTGTTTACTTCCATTTTGGGCAGCCAATAAATAATAAACTCATTTGCTTCTGTGTCGGTAAGTCCAAGCTTTTTCAGTGCGTCTTCAAGAAATTTCTCTGTATCTTCGCCCTTTACGCAGAAGCCTTTTCCAAAGGAGTAATCAATATTTGAAATACCTTCCCAGAATAAGCAGTAGTATTCTCTGTCGTTATATTTAATGGTTCCGTCTGGTTCTGCAATAACTTTCCAACCGTCATTGTATGCGGGATAAGTGGTGGTTAATGTACCGTTATAGTCTAACTTCACGGAGATTTCTGCGGTTTTTTCTGGGTAAAGATATATAACGGGCTTATAATCGTAAGTAGTGTTTGGATCAATTTGAGGTTCTTCGCAGATATGGTCCTCAACAAGTTCTTCCCATTCGTAAGGTACATCTTCGGGAGTTATTATGTTTGGATCTTCCGCAGGCATCTGACAGCCGGTGTTCAGCTCTTCCGAATTGTCAGGAGATGTGATTTCGCCCACATCTATGGGGCCTTGATTCGGATCGTCAGTAACAGGTGGAGTTGGCTCATCTCCTCGGACAGTCGGGTCAACATTTTCAGTTTTTTCATCACCGCCACCCTGAATATCCAATTCTTCGTCCGTGGTGTTTACATATTTTTCTTTGTTGGGGTCGTCCTTTGTCTCGGACTTCGGGCAGCCCGTAAGAGAAATTATTGCCGCCATGAGAAATAGGGTCAAAATGTACTTTTTCATATGGTTCATCCTTTCTTTATATGAAATTTTTCTTTTCACCTCTTTAGACGACGAAAATTCCAAAAAGTTCCATGGGTTTTGAGGAAAATTTTCAACGTAGGATATAAAATATGAAGGTCAACTCAGAAATAATCTTCCGAGTCGACCTTCTGCTTGTCAAATGTTGCTGATTGGATAAAAATTTTTATTTCTTTTCAACGGGGAGAAACAATTCTACATAGCAACCGTCTTTATTCTCTTTGAATCGATGTGTTATAGCAATTTCAGGTGCTGCTGAAAGTGTGTAGTCTGAATTTGGTAGCCATTCTCCGATGACCTGTTGATACAGTTTCAGGTAATTATCCATAAATGTTACGCCTCGCTCTGTCTCGGCTTTTACGTAAGTGTGTGCCGGAATTTTCAAAGTATGGAGCTTTTCAGCATATTCTCCTGCAGTTTCTTCAAGGTGTTCAGTGAAATACTTCGGTATGATCGAACCTATAGTGAAAAGGTATCCTGAATCTGAAATGTCAGAGACTACTATATGTTCAGTTGTAACATCTGTAGCCATGCCTTGTAGGGAATATCTGATAAAACGGACATTTCCGTCTACCATGAGGTCGTGCATCTGTTGATATTTATCTTTTGGGCTGCCGTTGAATTTTTCGCTATATCCCGTAACTGTTATTTCTGGCATGTTTACAATTTGGTAATCCATGATTATTCCGCCTTCCAATGAGATTTTTATTGATAGCTTGGGAAAAGATCTGAGTGTCGAACCGCCGCTGCGCGCTTGTGACGGGGTAATTCCATGGAATTTTCGGAATGCTTTTGAGAAGCTTTCAGGGCTTTCATAACCGTATTTCAGTGCAACATCAATGACTTTTTCTTTTCGAACTGCAAGGTCTGCCGCCGCAAGGGACAGTCGTCTGTTTCTGATGTATTCGCCCAAAGTGTAGCCGCAAAGAATACTGAAAACCCGCTGAAAATGATAGCTTGATGAAAAACTTGCTTTTGCCACATCTTCATAATTGATGTCTTCCGTGATATTCGCTTCAATATAATCAATAGCTTTTTGAATTCCGATTATCCAATCCATATCGATTCCTCCTGACTGATAATATTTTAGCAGAAAACGGAATAAAAATCCTGACTTAAAATGCTCTTTGTTGACAGTTTGATTATAATTTTCTTGCTTGGCTCTTGAAATAGTTCATAATATCAGGATTTGTCGGGAATTTGGTTTATGATATAAGATCTATTGACAAAAACTAACAATTGTGCTATAATATATCCAGAGTTACCAAACGGTGGCGGTCGCTTCCCCGAAAGAGGAAGTGCGAAATCTTTTTTCTCCTTCCTCAAATAGGGAAGGAGTGATGAGTATGCAAGTAACATGGACAGAACTCTTTGCGTTCATCTCTATATTGATTAATTTGGTCAGTATTGTGTATATCATACTTAATGATAAAAAAAGATAACCGCCCACGCTTGCAAATGTTGGCGATTATCTTTTAACTAACATGAGGAAGCGACCGTCACGGTAACTCCTTTTTACATTTTTATTATATCACATTTTATAGAAAATGTCAATAGGTAAAGATTGAATAACTATAAAAATTCATTTTGAAAAAACAAGACATTTATCCTTGGTTTGGGATGTTGACATTTAGGGAAAAACGTGCTATAATTATAAGCAATAAAGCTATTGAGCGGTCATTTAAATATAGGTCTTTATTTCGTTTGATCCAGCATATTTTCAATGAATATGCCGTATCCTTTGGTGGGGTCGTTTATCATGACATGAGTAACGGCACCGATTATCTTCCCGTTCTGGATTATGGGTGAACCACTCATTCCCTGAACGATTCCGCCTGTTTTTTCGATAAGCGCCTCATCTGTTATTGATATTACCATGTTTTTTGTGGTTTTTACCGAATTTGTATAGATGTGAAGGATCTCGATCTCATAGCTGTGAACACCGCTGTCGTCTGTGGTGCAAAGAATTTCGGCTTCACCTTCGCGAATGTCCTGCTTGAAGGCTATGGGGTATATTTCTCCGTCGGGAATAGATCGTCCGTCGGCTTCTCCGAAAACTCCCATATCGCAGTTTTTATATATGGTTCCGATCCTGTTGTTTTCGTCGAATGTACCTCTTAGTTCTCCGGGCGTGCCTGCAACTCCTTTTATCACCGAAAAAATGTCTGCACCGAAGGCTTTTCCGTAAGAAAGTGTCATAAGCTCGCCTGTATCGCTGTCACAAATTCCGTGACCGAGTCCTGCAAAGGTTTTGTTTACGGGATCGTAATACGTTATCGTGCCGATACCTGCGGTGCTGTCTCGAACCCAGCATCCAAGCTTGTACGTTCCGTATTTGTCTTTTTGAGGCGTTACTTTTACTTCAAAGATCAGCTTGTCACGTTTTATACCTATGGCAACTTCACTTCCGCCGCAGTTTTTTATCAGCTCTGTCAGGTGTTCATTGCTTTTTATCTTTGTTCCGTTTACTGTGGTGAGGACGTCTTTGACTCTTATTCCGCTGTTGTATGCGGGGTTAACTTTCCCCGATTCTGTTTCAACATCTGTCATGCTCACAACAAGAACACCGTCAGTATAGAATTTTATTCCGAAAGGCTGACCGCCTGCCATGAGGGACTGTTCTGAAACCACTTGAACTTCCGAGCTTTTCAGCGGAACTATTCCCAGAAATTTGAAGTCCACTTCGATTCCGCTGTCAGAGACTGATACGGTTGATGTAACAGGACGGAATCCGTCCTGATTCAGTGCGTTTTCAAGGTCTTGTGCTTTGTTTTCGAAAATATAGTATTTATCAGGTATTTGCGATGCAAAATATACTCCCAGACCGCAAACGAGCATTGCTGCAAGTATTGCATAAAGTATTATTTTACCTGTTTTTGAACGGACTTTGCCCGTATGTTTATTTGAAATTTTCATTATTGTAATATCCTTTGATTTATTTCTCGTAACTTGTATTTTACCCTTATATTTTTCTATATACCTTTAAATTTTTTACTGTAAAGAAAGGAATTTTAACCATGAAACATATTATTATAACAGGACACTATGGCAGCGGTAAAAGTAATATCGCCATAAATTTAGCTCTTGAATATGCAAAAAAATATAAAAAAGTTTTTCTCATAGACTGTGATATCGTGAATCCTTATTTCCGTTCCGCAGACAGCAAGGAGCTTCTTGAAGCAAATGGGGTAGGTCTTATAGCCCCTCTTTATGCAAACACGAATCTTGATATTCCTGCTCTTCCGCCTGATATTCAGAAGGTTTTTGCCATGGATTGCGTTGCAATATGGGATATAGGCGGCGACGATGCGGGTGCGATAGTTCTCGGCAGATATGCTGATTCCATTAAAAAAGACGGCTATGAGATGTATTATGTTCTGAATTTCTACAGACCTCTAACAGAGACAGCAGAAGAGATGACGGATCTTATGTTTGAGATCGAATCCAGCTCCAAATTGAAATGCACTGCGATCATTAATAATTCCAATCTTGGCGTTGATACGGATTCAAAAACTGTGTCAGATACCTTTGATGAAGCTGATATCGTTTCTGAAAAAACAGGCCTGCCCATTAAATTTACAAGCGTTTTGACGTCTCTTTGCTCCGAATTCTCTGATTCAAGGACTGATATTTTCCCGATTAACATAGATACGAGAAAGTATTTCTGAAAAATTGGTATTTATTTCTGACAAAATATGGAGAAAACGCTGTCAGAGCTTGATTTTTTCGTGGAATTTGGTATAATATAAAGTAGAATGGAATATTGTATTTGCTCGTGAATTTTCAAGAAAGAGGATTCACGAGGTCGAGTGCGTTTTGAATTATATGAACGGAGGTCTTTTATGATGAAAAAACAGGTATTGTCCGCAGGACTTTTTGTTGTGGCTGCTATCCTTGCGGCTTCAGCGGTATTATTCCCTTCGGTGTCCTTGGTATCCGTATTTTCATCTTCTCTGGTCTGTATTTTTTCCGTAATATTTTCCTCAAATCTTTGGGTCATCGGCATTGGTTCATTGGTCACATTTATTCTTGCTTGGGTTTTGTCGGGAAGTGCCTCTGCGGCGTTGCTGTTTCTGATACTTTTCCTGCCAATTGGTGTTGCTTTGGGTTTGGGCTTTAGAAATAAATGGAGTTTTAACGAATCCATTTCGTATGCGGTTCTGAACGCTTCTGTCCTCGGAGTTCTTGCAATTATTGTCTTTATCGGAGAGTTTTCAGGTGGTTCTTTTGATGTTAAAGCGGTTTTGGAACCTGTATTTTTAAGCTTCAAAGACCTTCTCCGTTCCGCTTTTGTAATAGATGATCCTTCAGTAAACGCATTTTACGGAGCAATGGGCTATACTGCCGAACAGTATGTTGACCGCCTGTATTACAGTATTGTTTACAGTCTGCCCACATTTTTCGTTTGCTTTATTTTGCTTGTTTCGGTCATTTGTTATTGGTTGATAAAATTTTTCTTCAAACGTACTACTGTTCAGGTAGACTTTATGGGAAGATTTGACGATTGCAGGATCGGTCGCACAGGTGCGATACTGTATTCATTGGCGACATTGTTTTATTTGTTTTCTTCACATTCAGTTTTCGGTATAGTTGTTTTGAATTTTTCCAACATAATGACTTACGTATTGGCTTATGCAGGAATTTCATTTATTGCATATCTTCTTGATTTCAAGAATTTCTCTCAGTTCTTTAAAGTCGGTATAATTATTGCGTCCATCGCTGTTTGTATTATTCCCGGAGGACTCCTGAATATCATTGCACTTCTCGGATTTTTGGATTCCTGCTGGAATTTCCGTGAAAGACTCAAAAACAGCGGATATTGATCTTAGTTTGACTGATATTTCGATTGAAAATATAGCTGAAAATGGGTCCCGTTTCCATTTTTCACGTGAATTTAATAAAGTATTTGTGCCGCCGCAATGGCGGCGGAATGGAGATTTTTATGAAAGGAAAAACTTTACTAACTGCATTTGCTGCAAGAAGTTCTTATATTATTCTTGCTGTTTTCGTGGTGCTTTTTCAGTTGTTCAGTCCGGGAATACTCAGTAATGCTTTTTTGCTGTGTGCAGGCTGTTATATTCTGCTCTTTGAAGTTTATGTTCATATTTTGCGCCACAATGTGAAGAAAATAATGAAAAATACGGTCTCAATGCTTGACCTTACATCACTTAAACGTCTGGAAGATTTTCCGATACCCATCCTTATCAGCGGTGCTGACGGCGAAGTCCTTTGGTATAGTGAATGTTTTTGTGACACTTTTGGAGAGGATTATACTGTAAGTCTTAATTCTGTGTTTAAGATCAGCCCTGATATTCTCAAAAACAGAACTATTACCGTGGATTTTGCGGGCGGAAGCTATTACGTCTGCTCTGATTGCAGTGTGATACACGACAAAGAGATGTATGTTCTTTATTTCTTTGACAGAACCGACTTCGTCAAGCTCCAGAAAGAGCATAATAACGCAAAACCAGTCGTTGCTCATATTCTTGTGGATAACTATGATGAGATATTTAAAAATGTTAAAGAAAGTGACCGTTCCGTTGCTATGGCGACTATTGATGATGCAATCAGTAATTGGGCACAGGGAACCACTTGTATCCTCAGAAAAATTGAGAAAAACAGATATTTCCTCATCTTTGAAAACAGACATCTCCGTGATTTTGTAAAAGAACGTTTCAGCATTCTTGATACTGTACGTGAACTGCCCATTATGGGAAGTATCCCCCCAACTCTCTCTATCGGTGTCGGTGCAGAAAAAGACGGATTTGCTGACAGCGATGAAGCTGCAAGAAATGCTCTTGATATGGCACTCAGCCGTGGCGGCGACCAGGCTGTTGTAAGCAAAGAAACAGGCTATGATTTCTTCGGCGGATACGCAAAAGGTAATGACAGACGTGCAAAGATAACTTCAAGAGTCCTTGCTTCGAGTTTTGCTGAGCTTCTCAACAGCGTAAAAACAGTTATCGTTATGGGACATCAATATGCTGATATGGACAGTCTCGGCGCATGTGTAGGTATTGCCTGCATCGGCAGAAGTTTCGGCAAAAAAACTCATATTTTACTTAACACGGAAACAAATCTTGCGGAGTCTCTTTATGACAGACTTGCGGATTCCAAGCTCCACAGTGACCTCTTTATTTCAAAGCAGGACGCAATGATGACTGTTGACCTTGATACACTTCTTGTCATCGTGGATACTCACAGAGCTTCGTATACCGAAATGCCCGAGCTTATTCAATATGCGGGAAAAGTTGCTGTCATCGATCACCATAGAAAATCTGCGGATTATATCAAGGAAACAAATTTCTTCTTCCATGAACCGTATGCTTCTTCTGCGTGCGAAATGGTTACGGAACTCATTGAATATCTTGAAAAATGCAGACTTTCGGCGCTTGAAGCCGATGCTCTTCTTGCAGGTATATATCTTGATACCAAGAATTTCTCTCTTAAAACGGGAACATGTACATTTGAAGCTTCTGCTTATTTAAGAAATGTTGGAGCAAGCACCGTAAATGTTAAACTCATGTTCCAGACGGATGTTGAGACTTATAAACTCAAAGCAGATCTTATCAGCAAAACAGAAGTTTATGAGAATATTTATGCTATATCTCTCTGTGAACTTGAAGGTCCGGGCAATCTGAAGATCGCTTCATCTCAGGCAGCTGACGAAATGCTCAACATTGAAGGTGTTCAGGCGGCGTTCTGTCTTTACATGATAAAAGATTCTGTCAATATTTCTGCACGTTCTTACGGAAGCGTTAATGTTCAGCTTATTATGGAAAAACTGGGCGGCGGCGGACATCAGACTATGGCTGGTTGTCAGATAAGAGATGTAAGTATCAAGGAAGGTTATATCAAACTTACAAACGCTATAGATGCATATATCGAGGAGCAGGCAAGATAAAGCCTCGTTCCCACTTCATATACGAAAGGATAATGAAAAATGGAAGTAATTTTACTCAGCGATGTTAAAGCACTCGGTAAGAAAAATCAGTTGGTAAAGGTAAGCGACGGTTATGCGAGAAACTTTTTGTTTCCCAAAAAACTCGCCGTTGAAGCCAACTCCGTAAATAAAAATGTTCTTGAACAGCATAACGCTGCAGAAGCTCACAGAAAGGCTGAAGAAAAGAAACAGGCTCTCGAACAGAAAGCAGTTCTTGAAAAAACTACAGTGACGATCAAGGCAAAGGGCAGTCAGGCGAAGCTCTTTGGTGCAGTTACAGGTAAAGAAGTGGCTGAAGCTCTTTCTTCCCAAATGGGTTTTGATGTTGACAAAAAAAAGATCTCAATGCCCGATTCCGTAAAGAATTACGGAGAATATACAGTAGAAGTTAAGCTATATCCTGAAATTTCCGCAAAGGTTCAGCTTAAAGTCGTTCCCATGGAATAATTAAAGAGGTTCATTAACAATGGATATGGATCAGAAAGTCCCGTACAGTCTTGAATCCGAACAGGCTGTCCTCGGTTCTATCCTCCTTGATCCCGAACTGATCGGCAAAGCGTCTCTCCTTTTGAAACCCGAACATTTTTATTCGGAAAAGCATCAGGAGATATTTGAGGCAATGTTGGAGCTTTCCAATTTAGGCTACACCATTGAAGGTGTCATGCTTCTTGAAAAGCTCAGAGAAAACGGTTCGTTTGAGACAAGCGAGGAAAAAGAATATCTGTTAAAGCTCGCCGAAGCGTCGTCTATGATCGGCGACATGACTTACTACGCAAAGATCGTGGCTGAAAAAGCAATGCTGCGTGAAGTTATAGACTACAGCCGTGAGCTCAACAGTATGTGTATGGATAATCAGGAACTCCCTGCAGTTCTTGAATATGCGGAACGCCGCTTGAATAATATTTCCGGTAACCGTCAGAATATGACTCTCCACAGGCTTTCAGATCTTGTAAGATCGGAGCTTGACAGACTAAGTGAATTACAAAAAGACACTTCAGGTAAATTCAGTCAGATCAAGATGGGTATTTCCGCACTTGATAATTTTATGGGCGGTTTCAACCGAAGTGACCTTGTCCTTCTTGCAGGTCGACCCGGTATGGGTAAAACTTCATTTGCGTTGAATATTGCTTATAATATTGCCGCTTCAACACAGAATAATCCCAAGCTCAGCGTTGTTTTCTTCTCTTTGGAAATGTCACGTGAACAGTTGGCAAGACGTATCATTTCAAGTACCGTACTTATTGACAGTAAAAAAATGCTTACAGGTGCTGTAACGGAAGACGAATGGGAAGATATCTTTAAATTCTGGCACGATGATCTTAATGATGTAAATCTTCTTTTTGACGATACTTCAATGATTACCGTTGCGGAAATGAAAGCAAAGCTCCGCCGTGTGAAAAATCTTGGTATGGTCATGATCGACTACCTCCAGCTCATGAGCTCAGGTAAGAAGATCGACAACCGTGTGCAGGAGATCGGTGATATCACTCGTTCCCTTAAAATTATGGCGAAAGAATTGAATGTTCCGATAATTCTCTGTTCACAGCTTTCACGTAGCATTGAACAGCGTAAAGAAGATAATAAGGTTCCAAGACTTTCCGACTTGAGAGACTCAGGTTCTATCGAGCAGGACGCAGATATCGTTATCTTCCTCAGCCGTCCCGAATACTACGACAAAGAAACTGAACAGAAAAATGTCTGTGATGTTATTGTCGAAAAGAACCGTCACGGTGCTCCCGGTAAGGTCAGCATTTATTGGGACGGTGCTCATACTGCATTCCGTACAATGGGTGGCGGTCCGGAGCCTCAGGCTCAATAACTATGAAAGAGAAAATTATTGATAATATCAGGGAAAACGGTCTGCTTGAAAATTGCAGGGGGTTAGTCCTTTGCATTTCCGGTGGTTCCGATTCTATGAGCCTTTTACATTTTTTTCTTGAAAATAAGGGGCTTTACGGTATTCCTTTTGTTGTGGCTCATGTAAATCACGGTCTGCGTGCAGAGTCAGAAGATGAGGAAAAATATCTTAAAGAATTCTGTGATACTCGAAAAGTTCCTATCGAAATACTTCATGCGGATATTTCGGGAACTAAGCCGAAAGGGAAGTCCACCGAAGAATATGCCCGCGAAGTACGATACGATTTTTTTAATAATATACGTGATAAATACGGATATACTCACATTGCAACGGCTCATAATGCAGACGATAATACCGAAACTATGCTCCTGAATATCATTCGGGGGTGCGGCATAGGAGGGCTCTGCGGTATTCCCGTTAAGCGTAAAGACGGCATTATCCGTCCTCTTTTACGCTGTTCCAAAAAGGAAATATATGAGTATTGCAAGAAAAATGATATCGTGTTTTTTACCGATAAGACTAATTTTGAAAATGTTTATACTCGGAATATCATCAGAAATGAAATTATTCCTGTCATTGAAAAGATAAATCCATCGTTCAATGATTCTGCCGCAAGGCTTTCCGCTTCAGCAAGCACAGATGATGAATTTCTGGAAAAACTTATTGATGTTGAAATGGAAAAGCTTTCATCTTTGACGCAGAATAGTGAACTGCCTTTGTCTTATTTCCGAGAATTGCACGAAAGCCTGCTTTTCAGGGTCATAAGACGTTACTTTTTTGTAAATTCGCCTAAAATCGTATTGACGAAAAAGCAAACCGATGATATAATTTATCTTATAAAAAATTCCGATATCTCCAAAAGGATCGTATTGGGAAATATTGAGATCCGAAGAGGTTACGATTCATTGAGAATAATTCCGTCGGATACAGTTTCAGGGGGAATTTATCCTGCGGAGCTTTTGTTGGGCGAGAACCCTTTAGGGAAAATAGGTCGTATTATCCTTTCGGAAGTTACTGTCTCTGCAGAGAACAGAAAAAACTGTATTATGGCAGTATTTCCTTTGGTGGTCCGCAGCAGACAAACAGGGGATAGGATAAAACTTCCGAACCGTCCCGAAAAAACGCTGAAAAAACTTTTTATTGATGACAAGATCCCCTTGGAGCTTCGGGATTCAACTCCCGTAGTTACTTGCGGAGATGAAGTCGTTTGGGTCAGCGGTTACGGTTCTGCTGAAAAATTCCGTCCCGAAACAGGCTCAAAAGCCATTTGTTTGGAATTTGAACCTTTTTAGCATAAAAATAACCTTTTGCAGTAAAATAAAAATAAGAATGGGGTCAAAAAAATGAAAGAAAGAGTATCTGTTTATATCTCTCAGGAAGATATTAAGAAAAAAGTTGAAGAAATGGGTAAGAAGATCGCCGAAGATTACAAAGGCGAAGACAAAAAGCTTCTTCTCGTGTCTGTACTTAAAGGTTCGGTAGTATTTATGTCGGACCTTATCCGTGCCATTGATCTGCCGCTTTCCATTGATTTTATGATCGCTTCCAGTTACGGTTCAGGAACGACTTCAAGAGGAAATGTAAAAATTATAAAAGATCTTGATATCAATGTTTCGGATTACGATATTCTTATCGTTGAAGATATACTTGACAGCGGTTATACACTTTCTAAGCTTATGGAGATACTTAAAACAAGAAAACCCAAATCTCTCAAGCTTTGCACATTCCTTAATAAGCCCGACAGACGTGTTGCTCATGTAGACCTCGATTACTGCGGTTTTGAGATACCCGATGAGTTTGTAGTCGGCTATGGTCTTGATTATGATGAACGTTACAGAAATCTTCCTTATATTGGCATTCTCCACTTTGAAGAGGAAGATAACTGATATTATAAATAATAAAAGGATCGTTTGACCGACGACAGGCTGTCCTTGATTTAAATAATTCATTACGGTATCGTCGGAGAAAAGAGGCAAGAATTGAAAAAATTCAAGGGTATAGGTTTTTATGCAGCATTGCTGCTCTGTTTGCTTCTCGTTGTGTCTATTCTTTTCAGCAGCGTAAGTGAGGCAACTATTAAATATTCAAATGTTCTTGATTATTTCAAAAACAATCAGGTCGAAAGCTTTGTTATCGACAATGGCATTCTTGAAGTGAATCTTATTGATGGCGTTAAATATGAGGACAGTCAGAAGTTCTCCGTAGGTCTTTACAGTACGGGACTTTTCCTCGAAAATGCTCAGGAGTATATTGATGCGGGTCGTGAAAGCGGCGTGCTTAAAGAATACGACATTCCACCGCTTGAAGAAACTCCTATCTGGCTGTCATTTATTCCTTATTTACTTTTTGGTGTAGTACTTCTCGTTCTTTGGTTCTTCATGATGAACCAGATGAACGGCGGAGGAAAGGCTATGTCTTTCGGCAAAGCAAAGCTGAAAACAGGGGATTCTTCCAAAAAGAAAGTTACTTTTGCCGATGTCGCAGGTGCTGACGAAGAGAAGGAAGAACTTACGGAAGTTGTTGAATTCCTGAAGAATCCTTCACGTTATACTGAAATGGGTGCTCATATCCCCAGAGGTATCCTTCTTGTAGGTCCTCCGGGAACAGGTAAAACTTATCTTGCAAAAGCCGCTTCCGGTGAAGCAGGTGTTCCGTTCTTCAGTATTTCAGGTTCTGATTTCGTAGAACTTTATGTCGGTGTCGGCGCTTCCCGTGTTCGTGATACATTTGAACAGGCTAAGAAAAATGCGCCTTGTATCGTGTTTATTGACGAGATCGATGCGGTAGGTCGTCAGAGAGGCGCAGGCCTCGGTGGCGGTCACGACGAAAGAGAACAGACTCTTAACCAGCTCCTTGTTGAAATGGACGGTTTTGAGGAAAACGAAGGCGTTATTGTAATGGCAGCAACAAACCGTCCCGATATCCTCGACAGCGCACTTCTTCGTCCCGGTCGTTTTGACAGACAGATCGTTATTCATCTTCCTGATGTTGGCGCTCGTGAGGAGATCCTCAAGATCCATGCGAAAAACAAGCCCATGGCTGAAGATGTTGATCTTGGACTTATCGCAAGAACTTCTTCAGGTTTCTCTCCCGCAGATCTTCAGAATATTCTCAATGAAGGCGCACTTCTTGCGGCAAGAAGAAATCATAAAAAGATCTCAATGAATGATATCGAAGATGCCATCATGAAAGTTATGGTTGGTGTCGAAAAGAAAACTCGCAGAATTACCGATAAGGAAAAGAAGCTTACGGCTTATCATGAAGGCGGCCATGCAATCGTTGCCAGATTCATTCCCGATCACGACCCTGTACACGAGATATCCATTATCCCAAGAGGCATGGCAGGCGGTTACACATATTATGTACCCAAGGATGACAAGAGCTACCGTTCCAAGAACGAAATGTTCAATGAGATAGTTTCTCTTCTCGGCGGTCGTGTAGCTGAAGCTCTTTGTCTTGATGATATCTCAACAGGTGCATCAAATGATATCGAAAGAGCCACATCCATTGCCAAGAAAATGGTTACAAAATACGGTATGTCCGATGTCCTTGGTCCCGTGTCTTTCGGTTCAAGCGAAGAGGTATTCCTCGGCAGAGATTTTGCAACACAGCATAATTATTCTGAAAAGATTTCAGGTATTGTTGACGACGAGATTATCAAGGTCGTTAATTCCGCTTACAAGCGTGCCGAAGAAATACTTTCTCAGAACCGCGACAAACTTGATGCGCTTGCGGCACTTCTTATTGAAAAGGAAAAGATCTCATCTGTAGAATTCGAAGAGCTTTTCACAGGTAAAAAAGAAGAGACAACAGAAGATGTTGTTGAAGAATAATCGATTATAAAACAAAGAAGCATCCTCTCATTATTTGAGAGGATGCTTGGATTTTTATACTTTATTGATTTGGGTCTTTTGTGAACTGTTTCGGAGTTACGCTTTCATCCATTGCTTTCAATGTATAGCCCTTATTTCTGAGCCCTTCAATGATTTGCGGAAGCGCTTCTATAGTGGTCTTTTTGTAAGAACCAAGGTCGTGCATGAGAATTACCGCAGTGTTGGATGTAGCTCCGTTAAGTACATTTTTTACGAGAATGTCAACGGGTACGTTGTGACCGTTTCCGTCAGGGTCTATCTTCGGATTTGTGTCACCGCTGTCGATGTTCCAGTCGTAATATTCGTAACCCAATTCGTGTATCTTGCTGTGGAGCTGTGTTCCCAGCTTCTTTGTGTAGCTTGCATTTGAACCGCCTGGGAATCTGAATAAAGTCATTTCGTAACCTGTCAGATCTTTAATGTTTTTATGAAGAGTCATAACCTCATTTTCAAAACCTTCAATGGTTGAGTAGACTTTATCAAAATCGTGGGTCGCTGTATGGTTTGCCAATGTGTGACCTTCGTTTATGATGCGTTTATATATTTCTTCCGCACCGCTGACCCAAGGCTTCCAGTTGACGAAGAATGTAGCTTTTACATCGTATTTTTTGAGAGTATCAAGTATACTGTTTGTGTAAGCGGAAATTCCGTCGTCAAATGTGAGATATGCAACTTTTCCTGTGACCGTAGGCTCTTTGACTTCCTCTTTCGGTTCTTCCGTTTTGGGTTCGTCTTCGGGTTCACTGCTTGCAAGCTGTGATTTCAGGTCTTTTATCTGAGATTCAAGTTTTGAAATATTGCTGTTCAAGGTCTTTATTTTAGATTCAAGACTTGAAATGCTCTTATTTTTTTCGTCGATCTGCTTTTCAAGTTCTTCAATGTCGGAACTGCTTCCTGAAAGACTTTCCTGAAGAGTTATAAGTTCCAGGTTTAACCTTGAGTTTTCAGCTTCAAGGGAGGCCTTGTCTGCCTCAAGCGTAGATTTTTCCGAAATGAGGATCTCGTAATTTGCTGATATCTCACTTGATGTCTGCTGAACTTCAAGAAGATCTGCTTTTGTTGCGGAAACTTCTGCTGTCAGATCTTCGATCCTGTCATTCATCTTTAAAAGGGAGAATCCCGCAAAGGCACATGCCGCAAGGAGTATCACGCATAGAGTGATAAGTATTCCGAGCCAGACTTTCATGCTTTTGTATTTTTTCTTTTTACGGTTTCTCTTTTCAATGAGTTCTTCGTTTTCCATCATGGCTTAATATGCTTTGCCCCAGTAAACCATGTGTTTAGCGGGTTTGCCGCAGATGGGACAAACATCACCGAGGTTTTCCTGTTCAAATGGAATGCAGCGTGATCCTACACCGTAAGTCTCTTTAACTGCCTTTTCACATTCCTCGTCACCGCACCACATCATTTTTACGAAGCCCTGTTTGGATTCTGTGATCTCTTTGAGCTCATCTGTGTTGTGTGCCGCATATGTCATGGAGTCACGTCTTTCTCTTGCTTTTTCAAGCATATCTACCTGGATCTGAGCGAGAATTTCTTTGACTGTTTCTGCTATATTTTCGAGAGGATAGGATTTCTTTTCGCCATTGTCTCTTCTTGCCAACATACAGCAACCGTTTTCGATATCTCTGGGACCGATCTCAAGACGGAGAGGTACACCTTTCATTTCGTACTGAGAATACTTCCAGCCGGGAGACTGTTCGCTGTCGTCGAGGTCAACTCTGATACCTGCAGCGGCAAGAGCTGCTTTCAGCTCGTTTGCTTTTTCGAGAACGCCTTCTTTATGCATTGCAACGGGAATAATTACCATTTCTGTGGGAGCAATAGCAGGGGGGAGAACGAGGCCGTTGTCGTCACCGTGTGTCATGATAACAGCGCCGATAAGTCTTGTTGTTACACCCCAGGATGTCTGATAAACATATTTGAGGGTGTTGTCTTTATCTGCGAACTGGATTCCGAAAGCTTTTGCGAAACCGTCGCCGAAGTAGTGGGATGTTCCTGCCTGAAGTGCAACGCCGTCGTGCATGAGAGCTTCGATACAGTATGTTGCTTCAGCGCCTGCGAATTTATCGCTTTCTGTTTTTCTGCCTTTTACTACGGGGATCGCAAGATATTTCTCGCAGAATTCAGCATAGACATTAAGCATTCTTTCTGTCTCTTCAATAGCCTCCTGAGCTGTTGCGTGAGCTGTGTGACCTTCCTGCCAGAGGAATTCTCTTGAACGGAGGAAAGGTCTTGTTGTTTTTTCCCAACGGACAACGCTGCACCACTGGTTGCAGAGTTTGGGAAGGTCTCTGTAGGACTGTACTACATGGGAGTAGTATTCACAGAAAAGTGTTTCGGATGTGGGACGAACACAAAGTCTTTCTGCGAGAGGTTCGCTTCCGCCGTGAGTTACCCATGCAACTTCGGGAGCGAAACCTTCAACATGATCCTTTTCTTTCTGGAGAAGGCTTTCGGGGATGAACATGGGCATATATACGTTTGTATGTCCCGTAGCCTTGAACATTGCGTCAAGATTCTTCTGAATGTTTTCCCATATTGCATAGCTGTAAGGCTGGAGAATTACGCAGCCTTTAACGGATGAGTAGTCTACAAGTTGAGTCTTGAGAACTACGTCTGTGTACCATTTGCCGAAATCTTCTTCCATTGAAGTGATCTCTTTAACGGCTTTAGTGGATTTGTCTGCCAAATTTTATCATTCCTTGTTTTTTTATTGATTTTGTATTACCTTATATATTATAATATATAATTGTGAAATTGTCAATGAGGTAATATAATACATATTTGTTACAATATAACTGACTTCACAATAAAATGTTTGGATTTTTGTTGTCGTTTTGGCTGAAATAGTTGTTGCATTGGCTGAAATTTTCTGCTATAATACATATGTGACACTTAAAATATTTATATTGGAGGTTTTTATCTGATGAATAAGTGCCTTAAGACAGTGCTTTGCACAGGTCTTCTTGTCGTTATGTTGCTTTCTATCGCAGCCTGCGGCAGTAAAGTGACCGGCCTTGAAGAGACATATGTTGAGTGGAAAACTGACGTTTCCTCCAGAAACAAAGAAGCAGCTTCCTCTCAGCTCATCTCATACGGCGATTTGAAAACAGCAGCAACTGCTGATAAGAAACAGTCTTCCAAATACCTTTCTTTGAACGGTACATGGGACTTTGCTTATACACAGAATGCTGCAAGCGTTCCCACGGACTTCATGAAACTTGATTTCGTTTATCCCGATCCCAACGCAACGGGTCCCGTTTCAAGTAAAACAGAAATTCTTTATTGGGATGACATCAATGTTCCCGGCACATTCGAAATGCAGGGTTACGGTACACCTGTTTACCAGGAATCCGCTTATGCTTGGAGTTCCGACATAAGACCCTCAAATGTTCCCGAAACAAACAACCCTATCGGTCTTTACAGAAGATCTATTGCTATTCCCGCAGATTGGGACGGCAGCGAGATCTATATCACACTTGATGGTGTATCTTCTGCTTGTTACGTTTACGTAAACGGCGAAATGGTCGGCTACGGTCAGGATACATATACATCCAAATCCTTCAGAATCACAGATTTCGTGACTGCAGGCGAAGAAGCTCTTGTTGCTGTTAAAGTATTCAAATACAGCTATGCTTCTTGGATCGAAGCTCAGGACGTTATCAAATTCGGTGGTATTTTCCGTGATGTATATCTTTCCGCAACTCCCAAGGTTACGATCAAAGATATTTCCATTGATCCCGGTCTTGACGAAGAACTCACAAACGCTACAATGCTTGTAAACGTTGATGTTGCTTCTTACGTTGAACCCAAATCCGGATATACACTTGAGATCCAGGTACTTGACCAGGACGGTGGCGTATATCTTGCAAACCGCAGACTTGGTTCTGAAGTTACATTCAAAGCTACAAAAGATACAGGTTCCAACTATTACGCATCTACAGCAGGCGGTCGTGTAGGCGCTGAAGCTCCTATCAAATGGACTGCTGAAAACCCATATCTTTATACAGCTATCGTTACACTTAAAGATGCTGACGGCGCTGTTGTAGATATCAAGAGCGTACGTTTTGGTTACAGTAATGCAAGTTACACAGTTGACGATGAAGGTAACCAGTCCTTCCTTATGAATGGTCAGCCCGTAAAACTTTACGGTGTTGTTTATAATGAATTCAATGCTGCAACAGGTAGTTATGTAACATATGAACAGAAAGTTGAAGACGTTAAGGCTCTCAAAGCTATGAACGTTAACGCTGTTCGTTCTCCCGGTGTTCCTTTCAGCTCAGAATTTGTTGATCTTTGCGCAGAATACGGTCTCTACATCGTTTCTGATATCAACCTTGAATCTGAACCTTATTCTTCCAAGGGCGATTCAACGATTCCCGGCGACCAGACAATTTGGCAGAATATCCTCGTAGACAGACTTTACAGTGTTGTTGAAAGAGATAAGAATTCTCCCGCTGTTATCATGTGGGGTCTCGGTAATGAATCCGGTGAAGGTTCCAGCTTCAAAGCCCTCAGAAGTGTTCTCCAGGGTCTTGATGACAGACTTATCATTTATGACGGTGACAGCAGATACTCTGACCTCCTCGTGGCAAACGATTGGTCTTACACAAAACTTAATGATGCACTCAATAACGCTGATAATAAGAAACCCATTCTTCTCGAATCCTTCGATATGGCTCTTCTTAACGGCGGCGGTAACATCGCATCTCTCGTGGATCTTGTTGATACAAACCACAAAGTTCAGGGTGGCTTCTTCGGTTACTTCATCGATAAAGCTCTTTATTGGCCCAAAGATTCCGCTAATGCGGCTTCTATCCTTAAAGATAAACCCTATTCTTCCAATTCAGGCGAATATCAGCTTACATATTCCGGCAGCTGGGGCGAATCCATGTCTGACTCTTACAAAGGTCTTACAGGTCTCCTTTCCGCAAACAGAATTTGGCAGCCTGAAGCATACGAATACAAGAACGCATTCTCTCCCATTGCTGTAACTGCAGTTGATGTTAAGAACGGTAAATTTGCTGTAACTAACAGACTTGACTTCACAGCTTTCGAAGATGCTTACGAAATCGTATACGAGATCTATAAAGAAGCTGAACTCGTTTCTTCCGGCACTGTTTCCGGTCTCTCTCTCGAACCCGGAGCAACAGGCGAAATTACAATTCCTTACGGTTCTCTCGCAGCTAATGTTGACTATTTCGTTGACATTAAAGTTAAGAACCTTGAAGCTACAAAGTGGGATGACCTTACAAACGGTGTAGTTGCTGCATGGCAGTATGACATCACAGGTCTTGAAGCTCTTCCCCTTACAGGCGGTGCAGAATCCGATTTCGGAAGCGCACTTAATGTAACTATCGTTGAAAAACCCGACGTTATGTCCACAGTTATTGACATCGTTACAGGTGATTTCTACGTATCCAACAATGCACCCGAAAGACTTGCAGATCTTTATGACTGTACTTTCGAACTTATCGAAACAAACAATTTCTGGGAAAATCCCCGTCCTGTAGTTATCTCCACAGGTACTGTTGACCTTAGCGCTGTTGGTGCTTATGCTCAGAACGTTAAGCTCCACATGAACTATGATAACGAACAGAAAGCTGTTGAAGGCGGCGATTACCTTGTAAAAGTTAAATTCACAGCCAAGAAAGACATGGGCGACGTTCCTGCAGGTTATGTTCTTGTTTGGAACTTCAATGCTGAAACTCTCGGCGCTCCCATTCCTTTTGAAGTAGATCTTTCCAGAAGCCCTGTTCCCGCTATGAACGACGACGGAACACCTATGATTGATGAAAAGGGTAACCCTGTAATGGAAGGCGGCGATCCCGAACCTGAAACAGTTCCCGAAGTTGACATTAACGACGAAGCTCTTTCCGATCAGCAGGCATACGATCCTTATACTCTTATCGAAAACGACAGAGTTAAGATCCTTGTTGACAACGATTCCGGTACTATCATTAAGTTCGCTATTGATGATGAAGATGTATTTGCAAACTCCAGCTCCAACTCCAGCCCTGAGTTTGTACTTTACAGAAACCCCACAGGTGGAGACCGTCTCTCTGATGTTACATCAAAAGAAAACTCCGGCGTTGTATCTTTGAGCAGAAACAACTCTCAGTATCATAAACTTGTTGATTCTATCAAAGTTAACCAGATCGCAGCTAACCACTATCAGCTCGTTCTTGATTATGTTCTCGTAACATATGATTACGCACTCTTCTCCAGCGAAACAACTGATACAAAACTCACTGTAACATACGATTTCTTCGGTAACGGTGAAATGGTTATCAGCTACGCATATGATCCCACAGTTCTCACAGGTATTCCTTCCGAAATCGGTAATATTATCGTTCTTGACGAAGGTTACGATACATTCTCCTGGTACGGCAGAGGTCCCGGCGAAAGCTATGTTGACAGACTTGCTGATACTCGTGTAAGTGTGTACGAAGATGTTGAGATCGGTGATATGGTATCCACAAGATACATCTACAACTCAGGCACAGGCGACAGAACAAATGTTAGATGGCTCACAGTTGACGGTGATGAAAAGACAAAACTTCTTATCACAAGCACAACAAGCAACTTTGCTTTCAATGTAAGCTATACAAACGGTCTTTCTTCTTCCGCTTATGCAAGAGATATTAAATCCGGCAACGTATTCCTCAGACTCATTGCTGAACAGCGCGGTGTTTCTGCAGGTAACCTTGTTGATGCAAACACATCTGTTATCGACTCTATCATAGAACCCGGACAGTATGTTGAATTCTCTTACAGAATTAAACCCATCAGCGATTCCGATAAGGCTATGGATCTTGCTAAGACATACATCAACGTTAACGCTCCTACTGTTGAAAGAGAAGCTATCGTAAGTGGTGCTGATTACTCCATCACATCCGTAGCTTCCGGTGTTGAATATGTTACAGTAAAAGACGGTTCCGTTCTTGTTGAAGGCGGTCATGGTAGTGATACTCAGCTTTGGAAGATCACTGACAATGTAATTCCCGGCTTCAATACAAGCAAAATTGACAGCCTCGGTTGTGAAGGTATCCTTTCTCCTGCATATGCTGTCTTTGCACCCAGTACAACATCCGTTGAACTCGGTATCGGTGATTTCCACGTATCACGTCATTGGGCTACATGGGAACTTTCAGATGATGGTCAGCTCAAGAACTTGTCTATTCAGTGGCCTCTTGCACCATTGTCCGATAATAACGGTACTCACGTAGTTCTCAGAAGACCTGAAGATGTTGAAGGTTCTACTTCCGCTATGTGGGAATATGTTCCCGTAGATGAAGAAAACGGTATCTATGCTATCCAGAACAAGAAGACAAAGTCTTACCTTACAGTTATCGATGAGATCAGCTACAGAAACGCTATTGTTGATATACTTGCTGACAGAAAACTTAACTACTTCGGTGACGTTGACTGGACTAAGTATTCAGCACTTTCTAGTCCTCGTCAGACAGAATCCAATGGTTCTTGGGCAGAACTCAGACAGGGTATCACTCTTTGGAATCTCCTTCCCGATGCAAGCCAGACTTGGACATTCACAGCTGTTGCAGACGGTGAATACAGAATCACAAATAAGAATACAGGTCTTGCTCTCACATACGACGGCGTAACACTTTCCGAACAGGCTGTTTCCGGCAACGCAAACCAGACATGGAAAGTTATCGAAGATAACGGCGTATACGGCATCGTAAACAAAGCTAACAACGGCGCTCTTACTATTGAACCCGTACGTACACTTCTCTCCGAAGACGAACTCGCTGCTATCTATGTAGAAAAAGAAGATGACAAGTACAAGGATGTAAATGCTATTACAGTTAAACCTTGGGCCGGTCTCGCTACACAGAAATGGGATCTCCAGTCTGATGCAGACAAGAAGATCATCATCGAAGCAGGTGAAGATTGGTTCAGCGCTCCCGCAGCTGCTGTTGAAGAATAATTATCTCGTTAATATATTTGACTTGATATAAGACTCGGACATTGAGTAAAAAGCTCAATGTCCAAGTCTTTTTTTTACAGCATCTTGAAACTCCGCTTTGGGTTATGAACAAAAAACGAAAAAATGACTTTACCCCTTGAAAAATCCCTCAGAAAGGTGTATTATATAATATAAATACAAATTATTTTGTTTTTTATATTATCCTTATTTTTAGGGAGGTTTACGGTATGAGCGAAAAATTTGAAGGCAAGCTTAATATTGCTACTCATTCCGATACTGTTATTGAGCAGTCTATGCGAAGCGGTATGAATGTGGCTGCCGGCATTGATAATATGCGTCAGCAGTATATGGACAGAGCTAACAGACGTATTGAAATGTACCGTGACAATGAGCAGCAGTATCTGGACGGTATGCTCAAGGAGATCGACGAAAGAACAGAAGACCAGATAGTTCGTCTTAAAGCTGCGTTCAACGAAAACAGTGATAAGTGGATAAACGACATCTTCAGCAGTATTATTTCGGGTAACTGAATTCGTTCTGAGAGGCTTTATTCGGTAATGTAAGGAAAGAAGCTTTATTGGTTGGACCTTTCCTGTATGATGTTCAGATTGTCTATAAATAAATGAAGGGGTGATGACAATGGATAATGAAAGACTTGACATAGCGAAGAAGACTGAGCTTTGGGATCAGGCGGAAGACGAGATCCTCGTTGAAACCTATACTATGATCCAGAGAAAAGTTTCAGAGATCAAGAGTGAAGTTGGCAGAGAAATTTCGGTTAAAAACGTTGAAAGCCGTAAAACTGTTGCTTCTGAGAGAGACCATTATACTGATTCTATTTTCGGTGAGGTCAAAAAGAAACTTAACGCATACAAGAAAACCGAATCGTATGTGCAGTATCTCAAACAATCTATTGCATCAGCCAAAGAAACCTTGGGTGAACTTACTCAGATATATGTAGCTCGGCCCGATGTTGAAACAGTCAGAAATCTTGTTGACGATGTCTCTGTAAGACAGGATCTTCGTATTATTCTCGGTGGACTTATAGCCGAATCCGACGGTTTGACTGTTGATTATACTTTCGACAAAAAACTCAGACAGGAACGAGATAAATTTGAGATGATGCTTGCCGCAATGAGCAATGATCAGAAATAAGTTAGTTAATAATTATAATAAAATATAAAATTTTGATATGAGGAAAGGAATGGAAGGGAAAGATGGTTAATACAGATCCTGCATTTAAATTTAAAAGCGAAGGTCTTACGTTTGATGACGTTCTTCTTGTGCCAGCACGCTCTGAGGTTACTCCCAACATGGTAAAACTCGAAACGCGTCTTACGAAAAACATCAAACTCAACATCCCGGTGTTGTCCGCAGCTATGGACACAGTTACGGAATCTAAAATGGCTATTGCTGTTGCAAGAGAAGGCGGTATTGGCATTATTCACAAGAATATGTCTATTGAACAGCAGGCAGATGAGGTAGATAAAGTTAAAAGAAGTGAAAACGGAGTTATCGTTAATCCGTTTTATCTCAGTCCCGAACACCTTGTTTCTGACGCTGATGAACTCATGCGTAAGTACAAGATAAGCGGTGTTCCCATCTGTGAAGGCAAAAAACTCGTTGGTATCATTACCAACAGAGATATGAAGTTTATCAGAAACTTCAATACTGTTATCAAGGAAGTTATGACTAAGGAAAACCTTATTACTGCTCCCGAAGGTACAACTCTTGACGAAGCTCAGGAAATTCTTATGAAATATAAGATCGAAAAGCTTCCCATCGTAGATAAAGATTTCAATCTTAAAGGTCTTATCACTATCAAAGATATTGAAAAGGCTATCAAATACCCCAATAGTGCAAGAGATGCTGAAGGCAGACTCCTTTGCGGTGCTGCTATCGGTATCACAGGCGATATTCTTGAAAGAGCTTCTGCTCTTCTTGATGCAGGCGTTGACGTTCTCAGCCTTGACTCTGCTCACGGACATTCCATGAATATCTACAATGCTGTTAAGAATATCAAAGCTAAATTCCCCAACGCTCCTGTTATTGCAGGTAATATTGCTACAGCTGAAGCTGCTGAATTCCTTATCGAAGCAGGTGCTGACTGTCTTAAGGTCGGTATCGGCCCCGGTTCTATCTGTACTACACGTGTAGTAGCAGGTATCGGTGTTCCTCAGATCTCTGCAATTTATGATGTTGCGTGTGTTGCAAACAAATACGGTATTCCCGTTATTGCAGACGGCGGTATCAAATACAGCGGTGATATCACAAAGTCCATCGCTGCAGGCGCTGACTGCGTAATGATGGGTTCACTCTTTGCAGGTTGCGAAGAAAGCCCCGGCGAAACAGAGATCTATCAGGGCAGACAGTTCAAAGTATACAGAGGCATGGGCTCCATCGCAGCTATGAAACAGGGCTCTTCTGACAGATACTTCCAGTCAGGTGCCCGTAAGCTTGTTCCCGAAGGCGTAGAAGGACGAGTTCCTTATAAGGGTCCCGTTGCAGAAACTGTATTCCAGCTCCTCGGCGGTCTCCGCGCAGGTATGGGTTATTGCGGTTCTGCTACAATTCCCGAACTCCAGGAAAACGGCAGATTCGTAAGGATCACAAATGCAGGTCTTAAGGAAAGCCATCCTCACGATATTTACATCACTAAGGAAGCTCCCAACTATTCTGTTCAGGGTAACTAATCAAATAATTAAAGATCTGCATAGCCCTTATTGGGTTATGCAGATTTTTAGGCTGTAACTGGGTTTCAATGATAAATCATATTAAATATATATTTTTATAAAACATAAAAAGTAAAAATACTATCATCAAATAAGAAAAGAGAGAGCTTAATTGGGCATACTGTTTTCGGTGGTGAAAAATATGCTGATTTTGTTTGCCTTAAGCGTTGCTTTGGTGATGCTTCATCTGGCGCTTTCTTTATACGGAGTGAAAGGTTTAGATCATGATAACAAAATTGAAAATGGGACTCAGAAATCTGAGGATGAGCAGGGAAGAGCTTAAAAAAATGCTTATTATAGTAATTCCCGCCTTTATAGAGCTTGTTTTATCTCAGCTGTTCAGTATGGTCGATACTGTCATGCTGGGTCAAAGCTCCTTGTCTTATACAGCCATTGCAGCTGTTGGCTTGACAAATAATCCTATAAATCTCGTTATCGGTGTAACTCAGGCGTTTTTTATCGGTACTACTGCGGCGGTTTCCTGGAGTATTGGTGCCAATAAACAGGACAACGCCAAGGCTGTGATTCGTGAGTCAATGACTCTTTCCGTTATCATTGGTACGGTTGCAGGCTTGATACTATATTTCTTTTCAGGACAGCTTGTTACATTTATGGGGGCTAAAGCCGATACATTTGAGTATTCAAAAACATATTTGCAGATGATCGCCTGGGGCATTCCGTTTCAGGTCATGACTATGTGTATTACCGCTTCAATGCGCGGCGCAGGGTTGACACGCTTTCCGATGGTTTATAATCTCATTGCCAACGGAAGCAATGTTTTGATGAATTTCCTGCTTATTTACGGTATCTGGATATTCCCCGAGTTGGGAGTAAAAGGTGCGGCGATCGCTACAAGCTGTTCAAAAATAATAGCTTTTCTTATGGCTCTGTTTGCGATATTCGTTTTTGATTCAAAGATAAAAATAAAGATCACCGAAAATTTTATGATTAGAAAAGAGACAGTTAAGAGAATTGCCGATGTTGGAATTACAGCCGCATTGGAACAGCTCTTTATGCAGGCGGGTTTTATCCTCTTTACAAAAATCGTTTCAGTTTTGCCCACACCTATCTTCTCTGCCCACCAGATCGGTCTCAGCGTCAATGGGCTTTCATGGGTTCCGTCTCAGGCGTACGGTGTTGCTGCGACAACTCTTGTGGGACAGGCTCTCGGTGCGGAAAGAAAAGATATTGCCGTAAAACACGCCAATATCATACATATTTTCTCGTTTTTGACTTCTGCTTTTATTGGACTTATGTTTATTCTCTTTTCGAGAAATATCGTGCTTATTTACAATTCCGAACCTGAGACAGTTGCGGCGGCAAGCACTGCTCTGAAACTGATAGCACTTGGTTTGCCCGGAATATCAACTCAGATACCCATAGCGGCAGCCCTACGAGGGGCAAAGGATACGTTGACGCCGTTGGTTGCAAACTTTTTCAGTGTCTGGGTGTTCAGAGTTTTCGTTGCGTACCTTTTTGTTTCTGTTTTCCAATGGGGGATCGCAGGCGCATGGCTGACCATCGTTCTTGACCAGACCTGCCGTGCGGTTATAGTCTACAGCAGATTCCTGTCAAAGAAATGGTTGAATAAGGAGATTATTACTTAATAGATTGGGGATTTTGCGGGGAAAACATTTTTGTAAAATTGTTTTCCCCGCACCCCTTTCAAAAAACTTTTACCGAGCAAAGCTCAAAATGAATAGATGAAATGTTAACAGCTACCGCATATAAAGTAAATGCGATATCTGTTTATATTTTTTTATTAAAATATATTATAGTTTGTTTAATAAACATTTCCGTCTTCGATTTTCAGAATTCTGTCTGCAAACGAAGCAACATGATCGTCATGTGTTATGAGAAACAGGGTCTTTCCGTATTTTTTTACGGAAGAAGTGAGCAGTTCCATTATGTTTTCCGCATTTTTTCTGTCTAAATTCCCCGTAGGTTCATCTGCTAAAATAATATCAGGCTTATTTATAAGTGCTCTTGCGATCGCTACACGTTGCTGTTCCCCTCCTGATAATTGAGACGGAAAATGACTGAGGCGTTTGGAAATATTCAATGTCTCTGCGATATCTTCAAAGTATGATTTGTCAA
>SVMT01000023.1 GCA_015067305.1 Oscillospiraceae bacterium
CATAATAAGTCCTTCGTATTCGGGGAAAGCCTTCATCCATGTTTCATTTTCAATATAGGGTTTCAATTCATTACACATTACGGGAATATGGCTGAACCACGCATTATGGTAGTTCATGGTGTACTGTCTCATTCTTGCGTCATGGTGAATAGGTGAATCACCTGAATTTATGATAACATTATTGTATACATAACAGTCTCTGCCGCCACCGATAAGGATAGCATAGCTTGCCACATTCACAAGAAGATTTCCGTAAGCCTTCTGACCTGAAAGACCGTCGTCCCAATAAATACCCGTTGCAAAGGCACCCTCTGCACCAACATCGTGGATATAGTTATATCTGATCTCGCAACCGTAAGACCACAAGTTTCTGCCGCTGTAGAAAGCACCGCAGTCCGCGGTTTCCAGCAAAACATTATAAACCTCGTTATATTCTATGATATGGTAAGGACCGTGCCACAAAACAGCTTGATGCGGAGCATTGCAGATTTCATTGTGAGCAACCAAACTGCCTACGCCCTCAACCTGCACACCGTATCTTGATGTGGCAACAACTCTTGCCCAATCATGGATATAGTTGTTATAAACAAGGTTTTCGGAACGTGTCAAGGTTTCCATGTCGCCGCCCTCAAGATAAACACCGAAAGAGCCGAGGTTGCATATTTCGCAATTCTGAACGGTCAGTTTGTCACCGTACAACTGTACGCCGCCAACTCTGATGTTGCAGATTTTACAGTTATCTATTGTTACGTTTTCTGCCGTGCCGTAAATGCCCGTGCCTCTTGTTTCGCTGATAAGAAAACCTTTGAATGTGAGGTTTGCAGCATTTTCCAATTCAATCAAGCTGTCGGTAATTGTAGACATTTTAATTCTTTCGGAATAGAAATCCTCTGTTTTGTAAATGTAGAGAATACCGTTATTTCTATCTATATAGAATTCGCCTGCCATATCAAGCTCATCAAAAATATTAAAGAAATACCATCTTGTGGTTTGGTCTTTGATACCTGTTTCAGACAGGTATGTTTCACTGTATTTGAACTGTACTGTATTGTTTTCATTATCGAACTTTACAACTTTATTTCTTGAGTCAGCCCAAGTTGTGGAAATATAACCGAAAGACCAAATATTTTCATGGGTAGACCATTTTGAAACACGGTCAAGAACACTGCTATCAACACTCAAAATCGGTCCTTTAGGGTTTCTTATGCCATAACCACCGTACACGGCATTTTCGCCGCCATATACGATTGATTCTGCATGAACCCAACCTTCGTTAGGCCAACGTGCGCATTGAAGAACCGTGTCACCGATGAAAACTTCAGCTTCGGCATCAACGGGAACATCTATCATTGAGCCGTTCTGATAAGGTTCAACCCCTACATACGCATCCATGTATTCCTCGTAGAACTGTCCCGTATGGTGTGAGCCTGAAATTATGTAATCGCCCCAATCTTCAGAAGTCAAGCCGTATTTCGCAAGGTCAACTTTTACAATATTGCCTGCGGCAGACTTGTCCATAAGGCGTGATTTTTCTTCCTCGTTTATGGGTTCAAAGTCTTCTGCGGAAAGGAGTAATGCACCTGTAATTTTTGCACCGAACTCACTTTCGGAAACGTAAGTAATGGGACATTCAGCTGTACCGGAGTCAGCTTCCGTAAATACAAGTCCTTCTGTAATTCTGTATTCGCCGTCCTTGACGAAAACAGTAATACCGCCTGCGGGAAGTCCTTCTCCTGCTTTCAGTTCGCGAATTTTTGCCTGAGCTTCGGGAATTGTTTTGAAAGGTGCGGATTCGCTGCCGTTGCCGCCGTCTTTAGCGTTTGCGTCAACATAAAGCGTCAGCGCAGAGCCCTCAACCACGGACGTGTATTTGCTTACTTTCACCTCGTTGAACGGTAAAAGATCTTCCAAGTTCGGCTGTGAGCATGAGACCAAAGTAGTCCCTGCCATGACTGTCGCCAAAACTGCTGATAAAATGCGTTTAATATTCATATTTTTTCCTCCAATAAAAATGGAATTATTATATATTCATAATTATAGCATAAGACAGCATGGCTGTCTACCTTCCTCCCGAAATTTCAGACTTTTGTCACAAAAATCACCGAGGTCGTTCCACAAACCATTTCCCTATATTTCTGCCGAAAATATCAGGGCTTCGCTCGAAGAAAATATATCGTTCCATTCCATTTATACGGACCGTGTATCTGTCCCCCTGCCCTCCTGCACGCAACGCAGGCGCAGGACGTACGTCAACGACTTTTTCCACCTTGTAAAGAGTTCCGTCTTCCCACATTATCATCACGGGCAATATCTTCCCTTCCGTATTGAATTTAGCAAGAACTTCTATAAAAACTTTATTCGGATTCATGATTGCTCCTTTTTCTCACATTTTCCACAATTTACCACTTGACAAATCGTTACATTTAGTGTATAATATAATTACAAGTTTCACCTACCGTGATTTTATGATATCATAAAATATGTTTTTTGTCAAGATATTTATCACATTTTAAATATTAAATTTTAGTTAAATTATCACAGAAAGGGATTTTATGGGCGACAGAATTATTCTCCACAGCGATCTGAATGCTTTTTATGCCTCGGTTGAGTGCATGTTGAACCCTGAATTAAAGGGAAAACCTGTGGCTGTTTGCGGCGACGAAGCGGAACGCCACGGTATAGTTCTCGCAAAAAGTGAAGAAGCAAAAAAATGCGGCATAAAAACAGGTCACACGAACCGTGAAGCCTTGAAGCTGTGTAAGGACCTCATAATCGTCCATCCCCGTCACGGTGTCTACTCTCAGTATTCCAAACTTGTGAGGGCAATATACGCCCGATATACCGACAGGATAGAACCTTTCGGAATAGATGAGGCATGGCTGGACATCACCTGTTGCGCCAAAACCATTGAAGAAGGCAGGCTCGTTGCGGAACAGATCAGAAACGAAATAAAGACGGAATTGGGGCTTACCGTTTCAATAGGTGTCTCTTTCTGCAAAATTTTCGCAAAGCTGGGCAGTGACCTGAAAAAGCCCGATGCTGTAACCTGCATTTCACGAGATAATTTCAAAGAAAAAATATGGCCCTTAGCCGCTTCGGAAATGATCTACGTGGGAAGATCCACGGCAAAAAAACTTGAAAGATACGGTATCCATACCATCGGTCAGCTTGCGCAGACTCCCCCTGTATTTCTGAAAGACCATTTCGGCGTAAACGGTATAACCCTTTACAATTTTGCCAACGGAAACGGCGGTCTGCAAGTTTCGGCAGACGGTTACGAACCTGAATCAAAAAGCATTGGACACGGAACCACAGCAAGGTTTGACCTCAGCACAAACGAAGAAGTTAAGATTCTCATATCAGAGCTTTCCCAGGAAGTCTCAAAAAGATTAAAATCAGAAAAACTTGCGGCAAGAGGAATTCAGATCACAATAAAGGACAATGATCTGGCAAATCACGATTTCAGAAAAACGCTCAACATGCAGACGCAAAGCCACAGAACTATAGCAGAAGAATCATTTGAGCTTTTCAAAGAACGCTATAACTGGGCGAAAAAAATTCGCGCCGTGACGGTTCGAGTCATAAATCTTGTGGCAGAAGACTGTCCCGAACAGCTGGATCTGATGACGGATACTTCCGAAGCGGAAAAAAATAAAAAGCTGGAAGACTGCATCGAATCCATTCGTTCAAAATACGGAAATGCAAGCATAAATTACGCCTCTGTAAAGACCTCACCGCTGTTTACCCCACGCCAACCCGCCGTCCTTCCAGGAGGAAAAAAGATCGAATAAGAATTTTGTTTCAGGCTATGAAATCTTTTATACAAAAGTTTTTTAAAGATTCAGAGAAACCTATTGCAATTCAGCTGAAAATGTGATATTATATAGTGGAATAACTTTGAAAGGAAATTTCAACATGAGTCAATTTGAACATATTTTAAAAGACCAGATCGAAAAGGTCTGCAATAAGCTTCATGAAATGGGTCGTGAAGACCTCATTCCCCTTTTCAAAAATTGCTATCCCAATACCCTTGAGACAACAACGAAGATCCTTGATGACGGTTCCGCTTTCGTAATCACAGGCGACATCCACGCAATGTGGCTCCGTGACAGCGCTGCGCAGGTACATCACTATCTGCCCGTTGCGCGCGAAAACGAGGAGCTTGCCGATATCATTGAAAAAATGATAAACCGCTATTCCATTTATCTGCCCATGGACCCCTACGCAAACGCTTTCAACGAAAACGGTGACGATCCGCTGAGAGGTCATTACAAAGACGAAACATTCAGAAGCCCATTCGTTTGGGAGCGCAAATATGAAATTGACTCCCTTTGCTCTGTGCTTTTCATTGCATACAAATTTTGGAAAAAAGTTGGCAGAACTTCCATTTTCACGCCCGAATTCAAAAGAAGCATTGAACTGATCCTCGACGTATGGGAAACAGAACAGTATCACGCTGAAAAATCCGAATATTTCTTCCGCCGTCACGATGTACCTGAAATCGACACATTAAGAAATGACGGAAAAGGTCACCCCGTAGGTTATACAGGCATGACATGGTCAGGATTCCGTCCCTCCGACGACTCCTGTCAGTACAATTATCTTATTCCTTCTGAAATGTATGCAGTCGTAACTCTCGGATATGCCGCTGAGATCGCCGTTGAAATGTACCGGGACGAAGCTCTTGCTGAAAGATGCAAGAAGCTTGCCGCTGAAATAGATGAAGGCATCAAAAAATTCGGCATCGTTGAAGACCCCGATTTCGGAAAAATTTATGCTTACGAAACTGACGGTCTGGGCAATTACAATCTTATGGATGACGCAAATGTGCCCTCTTTGATGTCAATCCCCTATCTCGGTTACTGTGACAACAGCGACCCGATCTACCAGAACACAAGAAGATTCATTCTTTCAAAGAAAAATCCCTACTATTTCGAGGGCAAAGTTTTGAAAGGCATCGGATCCCCACACACACCTGAAAACAGAGTATGGCCCATTGCGCTGGTTATGCAGGGACTCACTTCCGACAACAAAGAAGAGGTTGAAGATATCCTTGACATGCTCGTAAATTCTCACGCAGGAACTTACTTCATGCATGAATCCATTGATGTGGACGAGCCCGAAAAATTTAGCAGAACATGGTTCGCCTGGGCAAACTCCATCTTCTCCGAGCTTATCCTCAAATACGCCGGATTTGAGATTTAAATAATTAAAGTTAAACATATTGCGGGGGAACATTTTTGTAAAATTGTTCCCCCGCCCCCTTCAAAAAACTTTTGTGTAAAGCATTTCATGCTTTACATGTAAAAAATTATTATAAACCCTGATTCGGTTTTGTTGGAAAGGGTTTGGGAAAACCTTATTTTTCCGCGAAAATAAGGTTTTCCCATAAACTATATTTATACACCTTACCCTATAATATAATACAGATCAGACCGCCGCTGCCCTCGTTGATAATGCGCTGGAGAGTCTCCTGCATCTTTTCGCGGGCATCCTCAGGCATTTTACCCAGCTTCGTGTTCAAGCCTTCATTAACAAGCTCATGGAGAGATTTTCCGAAAATATTGCTTTCCCAAATCTTTGTGGGGTCAGACTCAAAATCGGTGAGAAGATAACGAATAAGCTCTTCCGACTGTCTCTCACTTCCCACAATAGGAGCAACTTCCGTCTCAATATTCGCCTTGATTATGTGATAACTGGGTGCTGAAGCCTTAAGCCGAACACCGTAGCGATTTCCCTGACGCATTATCTCAGGTTCATCGAGCTGGAGATCATTGATAGTTGGGGTGACAATGCCATAACCTTTACAGTCAGCCTCTTCCATCGCATAGGAAAACTTCTCATAAGTTTTTCTGGAAGCGGAAAGTTCCCGAATAACCCGGAAAAGATCACCGTCATTTTCAACTTCAACTTCTGTGGTCTCGCTGAGTATCTTATAAAAAAGATTCTTTTTCACATCAGCAGAAACCAAAACAGAACCGTTTCCAAGATCAGTTTCACAGGTCTCAGCCCTTGAAATGTACTCATTTTCAGCCAAAACAGAGCAAATTTCATTTATCTGACGGATCTTTTTAATTTTCGATGCGGAAGAAGTAATATCTCCAACCACTGATCTTTTAAGCCAATGGTCTTCGTTCAGCCCCAACAGCCACGACGGCAATGTAAAGTTTATTTCCTTTACAGGGAATTCAAAAAGGACCGTCTCCATGATTTCGTTTATGTCTTCTGAATCAAGGCTCAGACAGTCGATCGGCATAACAGGAACGCCGTATTTTTCTTCAAGTTCTGAAGCCAAAGCCTTTGCACGGTTGGAGCGAGGCTCAACGGTATTGAGCAGAACCACAAAAGGTTTATCCATTTCTTTGAGTTCTCGAACCACACGTTCCTCAGCTTCAACATAATCGCTTCTGGAAATTTCCCCGATTGAGCCGTCAGTCGTAATAACAAGCCCGATAGTAGAATGTTCCTGAATAACCTTTTGAGTACCTGTCTCCGCCGCCATATTAAACGGAATCTCCTGCTCATACCAAGGGGTCATGACCATTCGTGGGATATCGTTTTCAATATAACCGAGGGCTGACGGCACGATATAACCGACACAGTCAATCAGACGTACACTGCACTTGACATTTCCGTCAAGCTCGATATCCACAGCCTCATTTGGAATGAACTTCGGCTCAGTCGTCATGATAGTTCTGCCTGCCGCACTTTGAGGAAGCTCGTCAATAGCTCTTGTGCGCTTGTACTCGTTGGAAATATTCGGAACGACGAGATTCTCCATGAAACGCTTGATAAAAGTAGATTTTCCCGTTCTTACGGGTCCCACGACCCCGATGTAAATATCGCCCTGAGTGCGAAGCGCAATATCGTGATAAATATTCATATAATTTTACCTCCATATATTCGTGTAGTTCAATATATGGAGGTTTCTCTTTATTTATGCTTACAGCATTTTAAATTATTTTATTAAAGTACAAATGTCATGCTTTTGGATTATTATTTTAGAAACAACAGCAGACATGACCAAAACGAATAAAAAAGTAATTCCAAATGTTATCCATGAAGCTGTCGTTACAGCTGGCATTCCGTAGTAATTCATCAACGGCTTTAAAATTATCAATCCGAAAATCAGTCCGAACAGCAAAACAAATAGCATTTCCATTACAATATATAAAACAACGGAGTTCTTTGTTGCCCCTACAGTTATATGTATAGCATAGTCTTTTATATTTCGGGAGATTCTGTTTGCAATGGTTGTTATAATTGTAATAAACGCAAAAACAGACAAAACCACAGTTATCGATGCGGAAAAATTCGTTACGGTTTCAGTTCGTTCCTGCAATCTTTCAACATACGCTTTCTTATCTACTATGTTGTAAAATTTTGCCAAATCACTATATTCATTAAGCGCTTCCTGCAACTGCGGCAGTACTTCCGCTTCGTGCCCCTCTGGAATCAAAAATTTTGTTTTATACATTGTGGCGTGAATATCTGCATTGATTGCAATATTCTTGAGAGATACAGACGCACTTTCGTAGCTTTCAGCCGAGATTTTTATCATTGGAATTATTATGTAAGTATCTAAATCAAACACTGGATAACCGTCACGCCCCAAAACAGTAGAATCTTCCTCAAGAAAACCTATTACTTTCAGACTTGGAACATTATCAATATCTCCTAAATAGGAATTCCCGTTGGCGTTGAGCTCTATTATATCTCCTACATCAAAAAAATCTTTTAATTTATATCCCAGTAATACAGCACGTGGTTGTCCTTCCTCATAAACCATATCATCATCTGTAAAATCACGACCTTCTATAACTCGGTAGTATTCAACTTTATGAAAATTTGGAGAAACGTATATGCTATATATATCCAACGATTCTTCAGTTATAATACCTTCATTTATAACACTTTCGTATATATTTGTATAATCTAAAATTTTATCGTATACTATAGTACGCACAATACCATCATCAATGACTAAATAGTCGAGGTTCTCAATAGAATCAATTTTTTCCCAAAATTTTATGGTTTCAATATCAATATGTTCATACGATGAGTCTATAAGTTTTAAAAGTTTAATTGGTGATTTATTACTTGACAGACAGTATAAACCCCAATTTTGAAGAGATTCATGTTTACTACTCTGTTTACGGTATTCATTTATTGTGTGGTAGGACATTGTATATCCCTCAAGGACAAAAAGAAGCGCAAACAGAAAAACGGATAGAATAGTAATAAACCTATTTTTATCAAAGTTTTTCAAGCTTTCATCAAGACTAATTTTGAACATTGCGACACCTCATTTTTTTTATTTTATCAAAGTGCAAATATCGTATTTTCTTATGGAAATAAGGGTTATAACTGCGGAAAGTGCGAGGATAACTACGGAAGTTTCCACATATATTGCGAGGGACTGCCAGAAATAAAAAGGCATGTTTATGGAATTTATTATCCATTTTGTTGCGAACATACCTATTACGGTTGAACAAAGAAGTATGATTGACATTTCTGAAATAATAAATAAAACGGCGGATTTTTTTGTTGCTCCGATAGCTATATGTATAGCGTAATCTTTCATATTTCGGGAAACTCTGTTGGCTATGGAGATCAAAACCGTGACAACGGCAAAAAACATCAAAACTGCAGTGATCTCCTCATAAAACGAAGTTAACGCCTCTGTTCTGGATTGCATTTTTTCCATTGAAAGCTTTCTGTTTACAATACGATAATGCTTTCCAAATTGGCTGTAATCATTAATGGCATCATTCAACTCTTGAAGACCTAAAGTTTCATTTTCCGAAGTTAATAAAAATTTAATTCTGTAACCGATAAAGTTTGCATCTGTATTGACAGCTGATTTAATAACATTTTCGCCGTAATTATCCCACTCATCAACAGGGATACTGTATCGAGGAAAAACAATGAACTTATCAAGATCCCAAATAATCTCCCCATTGGAAGTTACAACTGATGTGTCTTCGGCAAGGATACCGATAACCTCTATTTGTGTAATATCTTCGCTCTTATAACTTGAGTTTGAGGCTTTAATGTCTATAAGGTCACCTATCTTATATACATCTTTGTATTTATAGCCCAAAAGAACAGGGCGAGGTTTTCCTTCAACATAAGGCATATCTTCGTCTGTAAAATCTCTTCCTTCTATAACACGATAATTCTCACCTTTGTGGAAATTGGGAGTAACCGTCAATACTGCAACACTATGGTTTGTCTCCCATTCTTCGTTACTAAATCCAGTATAAGGAGATCCACTCATTGAATAAAAAATCTTAGGGTCTCCTTTAAAATCTATAACACTTAGCCCTGTAGATTCTAAACCTACGTATTTTATATATTCCGAAGTATCAAGAGCTTCATAAAATTCGGCTGTTTCAATGTCAATATTTTCAGAATACTCTCTTACAAGCAGGCCCGGCGGATACTTGGATCCTATAGAATACATATGGTATTCTTTAAGAGACTCATGATTTATTTTTCCAACTTTTATTTCGTTTACCGCATAATATGAGTAAGTATATCCTTGAAGAATAAACAAAAAGGCAAATAGTAAAACCGTGAGACCTGTCAAGACTTTACGCCGATTGATATTCTTCATTCCTTCAAGTAAGCTGATTCTGAACATAATATTACCTCCGTTAATTTTAAAGTTCATTTTTTACCGTCTCATTTAACAAATACAACGCAAAATGAGAAAACCCTCAAAAATAATTGAGAGTTTACAAAATATTCAAAAATGCATTTTTTATCTGCTTTTATAGCATTGAAAAATTACGGAGAAGGCGTTCCTCAGGAAAACCGCCTCCTCCGTTTAAAAATCGGGAATTATTTATTTACAATATTCTTTGCCCAGAAACCTGACTTTAGCATTGGCATTGCGATGCAAAGCTTTATAATGTCAGAGAACTGAACGATAGCATAACATGCAAGTATCGGCAATGAGGTAAAACGGCAAAGGATCGCTGAAAGAGTTACCGTTATCACCCACATGTAAACGCAGTCAAAGAGGAACGTAACAACGGTTTTTCCTCCTGAACGGATGGTGAAATACGCAGCATGAACATATGCGTGGATAGGCAACGATGCGCCTGCAACCATAAGAAAATGTGTTGCAAGTTCACGAACTTCAGGCTCAACATTATAAATAAGCGGAACAAAAGGTGCCACAAAAACAATGAGCAAGCCTATAAGAATATGCATGACAAAGTTGAAGAATATCAGCTTTCTGTCAACATCTTTCGCGCCTTCGATATCACCTGCGCCAAGCCTCTGCCCGACAAGGATCGAAACTGCATTACCCATGGCGAACATGATGACGCAGAAAAGATTCCATGCAGTGGTGTTGATATTCATCGCCGCAACAACATCGAGACCTCTTGTGGAGTAGTTCTGGTTTATGACTGTGGAGCCGAGGGACCAGAAAAGCTCGTTAAGCATAAGCGGCATACCTGTGATCATTATACTTTTAACAAGGGAACCTGAAATATAAAGACTACGGTAAAGCCCTTTCATAAAGGGGAATTTTTTCGTGTTGCTATGAGCATATATCACAACAATGAAAAACTCGATAAATCTGGCAATGACAGTAGCTACCGCAGCACCGACAACTCCCATTTTGGGAAAGCCGAAATGCCCGAAAATAAGAACATAGTTGAGGCAAAGGTTTACAAAGATGGAAATAACCGAAGCAACCATAGGCGCAACAGTATCACCTGCTTCACGGAGCGTACTGGAATACGCCTGAACTACCATGAACGGGAAAAGCCCGAAAAGCATAACTTTCAGATAATCTTTTGCGTAATTTAATGTTACCGTGATGTCAATATCTTTATTCGCTTCGTTATCAAGGAACAAAAGAGCAAGATCTTCACCCCAGAATATGAAAATTCCGATACCGACAGCAGTTGCAATGACACCGAATATCATCTTGACACGGAAAGCCTGCTTCATACCTTCAAAATCGCCTTTGCCATAGAACTGTGCACCGAAGATCGATGCACCTGAAAGACCGCCGAAGAGGAGAAGATTGAACACAAACATAAGCTGGTTCATAATGGCAACGGCACTCATGGGTTCTGTTCCGAGACCGCCGACCATCACGTTGTCAAGAAGGCTGACAAAGTTTGTTATTCCCTGCTGAATGACAAGGGGAATAATCAGGGCAATAAGCATTCTGTAAAAATTCTTATCTCCCACATATCTTCTTATAAATTTATTCATTTTTAATTATGATTCCTTTTAATCTACACGTTTGAATTCGCTGAGATCTGCAATGCCGTTTTCTTCCATGTATTTTTCAAGGTCATGGAGAATAGTGTATGCGGCATCGGGCTCAATGAGCGTTGCAGTTCCGACCATAACGGCTTTTGCGCCTGCAAGAAGGAATTCAACAACGTCTTCAGCTGTCATGATACCGCCCATACCGATAACGGGGATATTTACAGCACCTGTTACCTGCCATACCATACGAACAGCTACGGGTTTGATCGCAGGACCTGAGAATCCGCCGACTTTACGGGCAAGAACGGGTTTACGGGTTTTAATGTCGATCTTCATGCCGAGAAGTGTATTGATAAGGGAAAGAGCATCAGCACCGCCCTTTTCAGCTGCTTTTGCAATACTTACAACATCTGTAACATTGGGAGAAAGCTTAACGATAATGGGGACTTTTGTTACGCTCTTTACTGTTTTGGTAAGTTCGTATACAACATCGGCATCAGTACCGAAGGCAAGTCCACCGTGGGAAACATTGGGGCAGGAAATATTGAGTTCGATCATATCTACGCCTGCAGCGTCAAGTTTTGCCGCGAGTTTCGCGTAATCGTCAATAGTATCACCAGAAATATTTGCAATGACAGTAACACCTTTTTCTTTCAGTCCCGGAAGTTCATGTTCTATAAAATGATCCGCACCCGGATTCTGAAGACCTACAGAGTTGAGCATTCCTGCGGAAGTTTCTGCGATTCTCGGAGTAGCATTACCTTCACGAGGAGCAAGTGTCATACCTTTAACAGAAATTGCGCCGAGTTCTTCAACAGGGAAAAATTCTGAAAGTTCAAGACCGTGTCCGCAAGTACCGGAAGCTGTCATAATGGGGTTTTTAAGTTTAATACCGCAAAAATCAAGAGAAAGATCGGGTTTCATATAAAGCACTCCTTTTTTATTCAAAAACGACTTTTTTAGCGTCAAACACGGGACCGTCTTTGCAAACGCAAAGATGATGAGGGTCTGAGTGTTCATGTTCTTTGATATCGGCAACGCAACAGAGACAAGTTCCGATACCGCAACCCATACGCTCTTCAAGGGATACCTGACAGGGAATATTGTATTTTTCGCTGGCTTTTGCAACGAATTTCATCATAACCATGGGGCCGCAGGTCATAACTGCAGAAAAATTTTCGCCTTCGGCAATAAGGTTATCAAAGACTGTAACAACATTTCCTTTTGTACCGTAAGAGCCGTCATCTGTTGCAATGCAGACCTTTGCACCTGCAGCTTCGAAATCGGAAATAAGCTGAGGATACATCAGATCTTTTGTTCTGTAACCGATAGCAACCACAGCACGGCTTCCCAATTCTTTTGCAGCCATGAGGAGAGGAAATGTACCGATACCGCCGCCGACAAGAAGGACTTTGCCCTCTGCGGGAGATTCAAAACCGTGACCGAGAGGACCGAGAACATCAAGTTCTTCACCTGTTTTTTTAGCAGCAAGAATCTCTGTACCGTGACCTCTTGTCTGGAAAATTATTCTTGTCGTACCGTTTTCAGCATCTGCATCACAAATACTGATCGGTCTGCGGAGAAAAGTATCTCCACCGCAAGCTATATGTAGAAACTGACCTTTTTTGCTTTCGGAAGCCATTTCTTTATTTTCGAGAACCATATCCGTCAGATCTCCGTAATGGGAGACAGATACTATTTTGCATATAAATTTGCCCATTTTCAAATACTCCCTTCTAAGCGTTTCGCTTAAAAAAATGTTTATTTTCAGCAGAACACGGTGAAGCTCCCTTTCGGAAAATTTCACCGCATCGTTTTTTATAGTTAATTTGCGGACTCAACCGCAGTTTCAGCGCCGAGTCTTGTTTCAAGGAAATACAATATCTCGTTTACGTAATTTTCCTCGAAATCCATGAATCCGTAAATATGCAGAGTGTTGAACAGTGCTATATCTGCGAAATTCTTTTCAGATGCAATACTCTGAAGCTTATTGCTGTTTTCATAAGGGAAAATATAGTCATTTATACCGTGAAGGAAAAGAAAACTTTTATTTTCCGCATTCTTGGCGGCCTCATAAGGAGACAGTTCAAAATCACAACCGGACATAAGTTCCATAAATTTAAGAGTCAACGGAGTGAAAAGTCCGTCAGGCATATAAGTCCATACAGAAAGATCTTCTTCAAGATAAGACCTGAGATCAAGATAAGAACCGTCGGCAATAACACATGATATATTATCATTTTCAGAACCTGCAACTATTGCAGATGCAGCACCGAAGCCCCAACCGAGAACAGCTATATGTTTCTGATCGTAACTATCCTTGATGTGATCGGCAACCAGACTCAATTCGTCAGCTTCTTCGTCGCCAAAAGTATAATTCTTTCCCTCAGCATTGCCTGAACCGCTGTAGTCGAACATTACAACATTGTATCCGTTATGAACGATCTCCTCCACAAGAAAAATTGCAGAGATCTCTATCATTTCGCGATTACTTCCATAGTTATGAGACACGATCACGGTTTTGTCGCTTTCAACAAACTCTCCGGAATAGTCCTGACTTGGTATCCACCAACAAATAAGCTGATCACCGGGATTCTTTCCAGGAATATCGAAAGTTTCATAAACCATATCAAGCTCAAGGGGACCGTCATCCAGCTCAAGGGCTTTTCGCTCAGGATTGAGCACCGTATAAGCGGAAACAGCGCATGAAATGACCCAGGAAGCAACAAGAACCAAAACAACAGAAACAGCAATAATCGAAATAAGCACTTTTAACGGCAATCTTTTCTTATGTTTCCTCTGATTTTGCAGCTTTGCCCTTTCAGCATCTGTAAGGATCTTATGTTTTCCCATTATTGTAACCTTTCTTGATTAGCGTGTTTTACTGAACGTTATATTCGAGACCTTTTTTGTATGCGGTCTTATTGATGTCAATGAACTTGGGTTTAACTGTCGTTTCGATTGCTTTTTCAAAATGTTCGGGATCAATACCCAAATATTTGGAAATTACACCGAGAAGAACTACGTTTACTGCTTTTGCGCTTCCCGCCTCTTCAGCCATGGAAAGAGCATCTACAGGAATAATATCAACACCGAGAGCTTTGATCTTTTCGGGGATATTTTCAGGATAATCCATTGCACCGATAATAACGGGCATGGGGTCTATCTTCTGTGTATTCATAATTATCTTACCGTTTGGTTTGAGGTAAGAGATATATCTTGCAGCTTCAAGCTGTTCGAAAGCAAGGATAAAATCCGCTTCACCTTTGTCGATAATGGGAGAGGCAACTTTTTCGCCGTATCTTACATATGTAACAACGGAACCGCCTCTCTGAGACATACCGTGAACCTCGGAGATCTTAACATCATAGCCCATACCGGGAAGAACTGCGCCCAAAAGACGGCTGGCAAGAAGTGTTCCCTGTCCGCCTACGCCGACTATCATAATATTTCCACTCATTGTTAGCAACTTCCTTTCTTAGTCTTTGATCTCGATTGCGCCGAATTTACACATCTTTGTGCAGAGTTCGCAACCTACGCAAAGAGTATCGTCGATTCCTGCTTTTTTGGTCTCTTTGTTTATTGAGATAGCAGGACAGCCGATCTTCATACAAGCTTTACAGCTCTTACATTTATCAGGATCGATAACAAGAGGTTTCTTGATTACGGCTTTCTTTATCATAATACAGGGACGACGAGCGATAATAACCGTGGGTTCGTCAGCCGCAAGAGCTTCTTTAACAACGGATTCAGTCTTTTCAATGTCATGAGGATCAACTTCAATAACTCTGTTGATGCCGACTGCTTTACAGAGAGCTTCAAGATTTACGGATGTGGTCATATCTCCTTTAAGCGTAACACCTGTTGTGGGGTTCTGCTGATGACCTGTCATACCTGTAATGGAGTTATCAAGAACGATTACAACGCTGTTGCTCTGATTGTATGCGATATTGATAAGACCTGTGATACCTGAATGAATAAATGTAGAGTCTCCGATAACGGCTACAGATTTTCCGTTGGCTTCGGAAGCTTTCATGAAACCGTGAATACCTGAAACGGAATAACCCATACATACAGTAGCATCCATAGCGCTGAGAGGAGCTGCGGAACCAAGTGTATAACATCCGATATCGCCGTTTACTGTAACACCCAATTTTTTGAGAACATAGAACATACCTCTGTGGGGACAACCGGGACAAAGCACGGGAGGTCTTACGGGTATGGGTTCTTCGAGAGATTTAACTTCAGCTTTAACACCGAGAAGTTTTTCCTTTATCATTGCGGCATTGATCTCGCCTTCCATGGGGAAAACTTCCTTACCGATAACATTAAGACCCATTACACGGCAATGGTTTTCAATAACCGGATCAAGTTCTTCAATAACATAAACCTTAGCATGTTTTGCACAAAAATCAGCAATCAGCTTTTTGGGAAGAGGATTCACCATACCGAGTTTAAGGTAGGAAGCTTTATTACCGAAAGCTTCTTTTGCGTATTCATAGCAGCAACCTGCAGCGATAATACCGATATCTGTACCGTTATCTTCAACAGTATTCAAAGATGAAGTTTCCGCATATTCAATAAGGCTCTTTGTTCTTGCCTCAACAACAGTATGTCTGCCGATCGCATTTGCAGGAACCATAACGTACTTCTTGGGATTCTTTTCATAGGGCTTAACAGCAATGTCTGCTCTGTCGCAAAGCTCTGTAAGACTCTGTGAATGAGCAACACGTGTCGTAAGACGAAGAAGTACGGGAGTGTCAAATTTTTCGGAAAGCTCGTATGCGATCTTAACATATTCCTTACATTCGGAAGAATCGCAGGGTTCTATCATGGGAAGTTTTGAAGAAATAGCATGATTTCTGGAGTCCTGTTCGTTCTGGGAAGAATGCATACCGGGGTCATCTGCGACAGCAATTACAAGACCTCCGTTTACGCCTGTATAAGAAGCAGTAAAAAGGGGGTCAGCAGCAACATTAAGACCTACATGTTTCATAGCGGCAAAAGCTCTTGCGCCGCCGATGGAGGCACCGATGGCAACTTCTACAGCAACTTTTTCGTTGGGAGCCCATTCGGCATAAACTTCGTCATATTCTGCGACGAATTCAGTGATCTCGGTACTTGGTGTACCGGGATAAGAAGAAACGATCTTACAGCCTGCTTCGTAAAGTCCGCGAGCGACTGCTTCGTTTCCCAATAAAAGTTTTTTCATATTGAAAAACCGTCCTTATTTTCAGTTTTTACCGCAATTAGCGGCATCTATTGCTATGGCCGTCAGCAAAGCGGGAAGCTCGTCCGAAGACCTGTAAAAAGCGATGGAATATACATCTGTAAAATTAAAAATTTCTTTTGAAACACTCACAACATCGGCTCCGTATTTATCCCTGACGGAATAATCCCAACCAAGGAAATCACCCTCAACGTCCCAACCTTTATAATCGAGAACGTAATCTTCACTGAACAGTGTGAATTTTTTGGAGATCGTACCCAAAAGCTGTCCTCCGATAATGACCTCAAATTTAGGCATAAAAGTCAGAATCTTCTCTCGGATACATCCGACCTCTTTTCCTGCCGTGTCATAAACATGAAGAACGTGACCGAAAGTGAAAAACTCCGCTTTCACAAAATACTTCACGCAATCATCTTCGTCAAAGACATCATATGTGTCCGTCCAGGAAAAAAATCTTTGTTTAAGTAATAATTTCACGTATATCTTCCTTTGATAAAAGACTATCATAGATAATTATATCACTGATCGGGAATTATAGCAAGAGCAGAAATGCGAAATTTATCATACTAATTTGCAAAAAGCGCTATTCCTGCGCAAGATCTGCCAAAAGTTTTTCCGCAAGTTTGGGAGTCATTCCTTTAACTTGACAAATTTCCTCAACTGTAGCGGATCTTATTTTGTCTACACTTTTGAAATGCATAAACAGAGCGCGTGCCTTTGTTTTTCCGATACCTTCAGTTTCTGTAAGCTTCGTCTGCTGAGTAAATCTGTCTCTGAGCATTTTGTGGTAGCTGATAGCAAATCTGTGTACCTCTTCCTGAAGCCTTCCGCAAAAAGCAAAAACATCTATATCTGAAGCAAGCTGTTTATCGGGGATATTAGGATCTCTGAACGTTATAGCTTTTGTTTTGTGTTTGCTGTCTTTTTTAAAACCTATAACAGGAATATTCAAACCTGAACTTTCGACAGCGGCACAAACAGCGTTTATCTGACCTCGTCCGCCGTCACAGACGATGAGATCAGGCAATGGGGCAAATCCCTTGTCCCCATCAAGAAAACGTGCCAGACGACGACTTACAGCCTCTTGCATATACGCAGTATCGTCCCCGCCAGGTCTCGGAGCTATTTTAAATTTCTTATAGTCTTTTTTGGAAAAAGATCCGTCAACAGAAGTTATCATACCGCAAACGATATCCGAACCTGCAATATGGCTGATATCGTAGACTTCGATGCGTGAAATGTTCTGCATCCCGATAAAATCGTTGAATTTCGCCAGAATCCTCTGGGCTTTCATAGTTTTACCCTCAAATTGGAGGAGTCTTTCCGCGGCATTTTTTTCTGCGGAAACAATGAGCTCTTTATCTGAAGAAAATGTGGGCTGAGTTACGACACCTCCAAGCCATTCATTGATAAGCGGAAGCCACTCGTAATCATTTTCGATATATATTTTCGACGGCAGTACAGGGTCATCGGTATAAAATCTTTCAATATACGCCCTTAAAAGATCGTCTGTAAACGGTTCTTTGAAAATATTGCAGTTTTCGCCGAAAATATAACCGTTTCTGATCCTCAGCATAAATATCGCACAGATATCACCCATATCCTTGCATGCAATATAGTCTGCATTGCGCTTCTGGAAAACGGTGGGGCGCTGATGTTTTTCAATCTCTTCAAGAGCTCTGAGCCTATCCCTGTAAGAAGCAGCGCTTTCAAAATCAAGATTTTCGGCACAAGCCTCCATTTTTTCGCGTATTTCGGAACTGATATCTTCAATATTACCGTTCAATATGGAGATCAGCTCATTGTATATTTCATCAGCTTTTTCGGGGGGGAAATCCTTTGCGCAAAAACCGCAGCATTGCCCTATATCCTTATTAAGGCAAACACGCTTTCCCGTGCCTTTATAATTGCATTTCGGGAGCAAAAAAGCAGTATTCAACGCTTCTACTATTGCTTTTGCCTTTATTCTTGACATAAAAGGACCGAAACACTTCGCCTTGGAATTTTTGACGAGCTCAAGTTTCAGACGAGGAACAAGAGCTTCACTTTTAGAACCGATCTTTTCACGGTAGACGCAAATAAAAGGATAACCCTCATAAGAATTTTTCAGCAGAATATTATAGAACGGATTATGCCGCTTGATAAGACTGCATTCAGTCAAAAGCGCATCAAGCTCTGTGGGACAAACGATGACCTCGAAATTTTCCGCATGAGCAACAAGCTGTTCCGTTTTTCTTGTGTGTTCACCATTACGGAAATAGCTTGTAACACGGTTTTTCAGATTTTTTGCCTTTCCCACATAAATTACTTTTTTCGTATTATCGTACATGATGTACACGCCCGGACTTTCGGGCAATTCATTGGCTTTTTTCAGTAAATCGGGCATAGAACTCCTTCATCGGCGAAAAGGGCAGTGACCCAAGGCTCTTCCCAAAAAAGAAAAAATCAGATTTCCGTTTCGGAAGCGCCCTACGCCACTACCCTCTCTAAATTTCAAAATTACTTTACTTCCGTAAATCCGCCCTGAATAATCTCAACAAGACCTTCAAGCGCAAACTCTTCATCGGGACCGTCGGCAATTATTCCGATCTCTGTATCCTTGGTTATACCCAAAGAAAGAACTCCCAATAAGCTTTTGGCATTTACACGTCTGTCTCCTCGTTCTATCCAAAGAGAACTTCTGTATTCATTTGCTTTTTGAATAAAAAGCGTTGCAGGTCTTGCATGAAGACCAACCGTATTTGTTACTACGATAGTTTTTGTTGTCATACCGCACACTCCCATTCTTGTATATTATTTGTGTATGATTTTATTAATAAAATGACCATAGAATTATTATACAACAAAACTTGCGATTTGTCAACATAAATATCTCACAAATTTCGGGCTTAGGGAAGAAATTTTTAGTTGATATTTTACAATAGGGGCTTGACAAATACACATTTTTAGTGTATCATGTATAATGTCATATTATGATAGTTTATCCGAAAGGACTCAAATAATGTCAAGAGATACAAGTCACATCAGAAATTTCTGCATCATCGCCCACATTGACCACGGCAAATCAACACTTGCTGACAGACTGCTGGAACTTACCCAGACAGTCGCAACAAGAGACATGGAATCTCAGCTGCTGGACAACATGGACCTTGAAAGAGAAAGAGGAATCACTATCAAAGCCAGAGCCGTAAAAATGGATTACAAAGCTCTGGACGGAGAAACATATACATTCAACCTTATCGACACACCGGGACACGTCGACTTCACATACGAAGTTTCACGTTCTCTTGCAGCTTGCGAAGGCGCATTGCTGGTAGTTGACGCATCTCAGGGTATCGAAGCTCAGACCCTGGCAAACACATATCTTGCGGTTGACGGAAATCTTGAAATCTTGCCCGTTATAAATAAAATAGACCTTCCCTCCGCAGACCCCGACAGAGTCATCAAAGAGATCGAAGATGTTATCGGTATACCTGCGGAAGACTCCCCGAAAGTTTCCGCAAAAACGGGTCTCAACGTAGAAAGCATTCTTGAATATATCGTAAACGGGATACCTGCACCTAAAGGCGACTCTGAAAAGCCATTACAGGCTCTTATTTTCGACTCGATCTACGACAGCTACAGAGGGGTCATAGTTTATGTCCGAGTCATGGAAGGCTCCCTGAAAGCAGGACAGAAGATAAAACTTATGGCAACAGGCGCAGAGTTCGATGTCGTTGAAGTCGGTCATCTCAGACCTTTTGGTTTCGATAAGCAAGAGGCAATTTTCGCAGGAGATGTTGGCTACATCATGGCGTCCATAAAGACTGTTCAGGATACACAGGTCGGAGACACAGTAACTTTGGCTGACAACCCCACGGAAAAGCCTCTCCCCGGTTATAAAAAAGTAAATCCCATGGTATACAGCGGTATCTACCCTGCTGACGGTGCAAAATACGAAGACCTGCAAGAAGCCCTTGAAAAATTACAACTCAACGATGCTTCTCTTTCATTTGAAAAGGAAACTTCCGCAGCCCTGGGATTCGGTTTCAGATGCGGATTTTTGGGACTTCTACACATGGAGATCATTCAGGAAAGATTGGAAAGAGAATACAATCTTGACCTTATCACAACTGCGCCCAGCGTTATTTACAAAATCATAAAAACCAATGGCGAAGAATTGATGATCGCAAATCCTTCCGCATATCCCTCACCGGGTGAAATTGCCGAAGCATACGAACCTTTCGTTAAAGCAGACATTATCACCCCGTCGGAATTTGTGGGAACGATAATGGACCTCTGCACGGAACGCCGAGGCGTATTCAAAAACATGCAGTACATTGACCAGACCCGTGTGAATATGCACTATGATCTGCCTTTGAATGAAATAATCTACGACTTCTTCGACGCTCTGAAATCAAGAACAAGAGGTTACGCCTCCTTTGACTACGAGCTTGCTGGCTACGAAAAGAGCAATCTTGTCAAGTTGGATATTCTTCTTAACGGCGAGATCGTTGACGCACTTTCATTCATCGTGTTCACAGACAGAGCTTATGCCCGCGGAAGAAAGATCGCAGAGAGACTTAAGGAAAATATTCCCCGTCAGCTCTTTGAAATTCCCATTCAGGCGGCTATCGGCGGCAAGATCATTGCCCGTGAGACTGTAAAAGCAATGAGAAAAGACGTTCTTGCAAAGTGCTACGGCGGCGACATCACAAGAAAGAAAAAGCTGCTTGAAAAACAGAAAGAGGGTAAAAAGAAGATGCGCTCCGTTGGTACAGTTGACCTGCCACAGGAAGCATTCATGGCTGTCCTCAAGTATGATGACGATAATTAAAGAATTCAATTTAGTGGGAAAACTTTCTTTTCGCGGAAAAAGCAAGTTTTCCCATACCTTTTCAAAGAAAACCGATATACGTAGTTAAAAATAAAATTTTTTACTTATAATCACCCCAATTATCCCCTAACCCCTTTCCGCCCCGCACGATGTGCGGGGCGGAAAGGGGTTAGAAAATAATTCCAAAAGAAAACTTTAATTATTCAACATTTCGTCTATGTAAGATGTGATCCTACTTTCATGCGCATCTATAAAGCTGCTGAGAGAACGATTTCCGAAAACAGTTTCCGTCAGATCATCACAGAACAGGTCGTAAGTTTCGTAAAGCTCAAACGCATAGTCATACGTAGCATTTTCGGCGAGGGTCATCCACATATTATAGCTTTCATCATTAAAAAACTCATTATTCCTAAAGTTTTCTAAAACCATAGATTTCGGATACTCATCAATTTCCTCAAACCAAACATTGACGAACTTCCCGACCTCACCTGAGTCTGTTGTTATGGGCATAAACAGATAGCGGTTATTTGTCGATCTGTATGCACCGAAGTCCTTTCCGTATTCAGCATCGGGACCGAAAGGAAAGCAGATCATATCCATACCTTCTATATCACCGCCGAGACACCAAGTCTCGGTAACAGTAAAAGCGGTCTGCTGTTCATTTCTAAAACAAGCATAAAAATCATACTCTGCAACAGTAAGCCCTTCATCAACAAGAGACTTTGCATACTCAATGGCTGTCACAGCCTTGGGGTCAAGCATACCGTAAGAATACTGTTCCAAAGATTCATCATAAACCACTAAATTTGAGCCGTTTGCAATAATACTGCAAATGACAAGCATTCTTTCGTCATAATAGCTTAAAGGGTGAATGCTTTCGTCAACAGAACACAAACGGAGAAGATTTTTAAATTCATCAAATGTCCATTTGCCGTCTTCATAAAGCTCATGAACCGAGACATCTGCAAACTTACTCAGAATATTATTATTTACACCCATGAGTCCTCGGAACTCGATACCTTCTCGCCAATAATGAGACCAGATACCGTAATGAAGGCCTTTGTATTCAGCAGCTGTAAGATATCCGGGAGCACCGTACTTTTCGGTATCGGAAATATCTATATCTGCATAGTCCCAAGGATTGACAAAACCGAATTTTATATTATTGACCATATATTTCAGATTTATATCCATGAGGTCATAATCCACGGTATTTGCCAAGACATCAGTTACAAGAGATTCTGCCATTGAGTCCGATGCCCATTTTGCGGTAATGGTACAATCATATTCTTCCATAATTTTAGCATTATGAGCCAATAGTGAGTCATCAAACAAACTCAAAGCCACATTGTCATAATCAACATCAGCCTCCTTAGAACCGGGAGTCCAGGATTCAACCCAACTGCCTTTGATTACAAATTCTTTGCCGCCGAAGCCTTTATAATCCGTTTCCGGAAGAAATGATAAAAGCTGCGGGACGGTGCTGCAAGATGTTAGAGCCAGGATAAGGATAAGCGCTGCGATTTTCAATAAATTTTTCATTTTAAAAATCCTTTCTGAGTTCACACTCAAGCGTTTTTATTTCATTATAGCATATAACCATATCCCCGTCAAGACCTTTTCAAAAAAAATTGTAAAAATTGACTTTACACTAAAAGTTTTTTTGGAAAAGGGTATGGGAAAAACCTATTTTTACAAAAAATGGTTTTTCCCATATTGCGTATTTATTCAATTATTTAAGGCATATTGGTCTCAAGGTCGCTGATATCGGAGCAGATATCTTCGAAATCACCGCGATTGATATGCTTCAACTCATGTTCTATAGCTCTTTTGCGCGCGTCCGCGGAAAGAGATGAGTTTATGTAAATGTTATAGTTCCCGTCTTCATCACGCACGGTGACGCCGTGAACTGTGGACGGAAGATCAATTATTCGGATATAGTTTTCGTCCATAATTTCTCCTTACGAGCAAATTATACATTAGGATTCGGAATTTTTAAGAGCCTCTATGATGGCAACAGCTCTCTGAATATCCTCTTTGCTTGCACTTTTAGACACGGAAAACAGCATTTTCATTTCAGGTCTTGTGTGAAGCATATGACGAAGATCGAGAATTTCTTCATCGTAAAGGGCGTGAGCCACAGGTTTACCTTTTTCATCGACCTTATAAACTTCAGTCCTGTCGTAGATACTAACATCGTCATTAAGAAGGACTTCAATGGAAACATTGAAGAATTCAGCGATCTTCTTGAGTGTCGCAATGTTCGGTTCTCGGTTGGCTGTCTCCCACATGGCAACGGTACTGAGAGCCACTTTCAGCATCATAGCAAGCTGTTTCTGGGAAAGACCGGCATCCTTTCTCAAAGCTTTCAATTTCTGGTTAAACGGCATGTTATTCTATCCCCTTTTCCCGGTAACGGATTATCACGTAAAAAGATACTTTTCTCTATAGAAAACCCTTTAAAAAATCCGCAAATACCGACTTTTTTCTTTTTAATACATATATTGAGAATTATAATTATTTTATTCTACAACAATATTATATATCACAAATCGTGACTTGTCAAGAGCAAAAAATAAGAGTTCGCAAAATAATCACAATGTGAAATAAACAAGACTTAAAAATCTTCGTTTATGTGATTATTTTCGGAATCCCTACAAATGATTCTTCAAGTGTAAGTTGTTCGTAACCTCCGACTTTTGCAAAACCCGGCAAGGTCAAAGATTCTCTGAGACGGAGTTCGTTTCCGAGGCCTCTCCCTATATATTTCCCTCCGCAAGTGATGAAATTCGCCGCACGTTTCATGACGATACGCATTCGTTTCAAGTCCTCAAAAGTCAGATTCCCGTACTTCCGTGCTTCAACTATACGCCATGCACCTTTTACGCCGATACCCGGAACACGCAGAATCATTTCATACGGAGCAGAATTTATCTCAATCGGAAACTTATCCACATTACGCAACGCCCAGGCGCTTTTCGGGTCAACATCATAAGGCAGATTCAAATTTACGGGCAAAAGCTCTTCGGCGGTAAAACCGTAAAATCGCATGAGCCAATCAGCCTGATAAAGACGGTTTTCACGAACAAGATCGGGAGGTTTCACAGGCAGAATACCTGGGTCACCCATGGGAATATACGCAGAATAATATACCCTTTTCATGGAATAACCTCTGTAGAGACTCTCCGCAAGACGGACTATCATGCCGTCGGTATCAGCTGTAGCTCCGATTATCATTTGAGTCGTCTGACCTGCCGGAAGAACCTTATTTTTGCCGAATTCACCCGCTTTTTGAGCATCATAAATATTGGCAAGCTGAGTTATGGGCTGAATTATATCTTCCTGTTTTTTATCGGGAGCAAGCAATGCGAGACTTTTCTGAGAAGGCAATTCCACATTCATGCTCATTCTGTCAACGAGTTTCGATGCAATATCCACCAATTTCGGGTCGCAAGCGGGTATACCTTTCAGGTGTATATATCCGTAAAAACCGTATTCCGTACGCAAAAGCCATACAGTTTTTATCAGAAGCTCCATGGTAAAATCAGGAGAACGGAAAACCGCAGAGGACAAAAACAAGCCTTCGATATAGTTCCGTCGGTAAAAGCCCATTACCAATTCACATAATTCACGTGGTGCAAAAGTAGCTCTCTCAACATCCACAGATGAACGGTTCACGCAATATTTGCAGTTATAAATGCAATTATTTGACATAAGCACTTTCAGAAGTGAAATACATCTGCCGTCTGCAGTGAATGAATGACATATACCGCCCACATTGGCAAAACCGAGCTTTCCTTTCTTTCCCTGTCTGTCGGAACCTGAGGAAGAACAGGACACATCGTATTTCGCACCCTCAGTCAGAATTCTGAATTTTTCTTTGATATCCATAGCTTTAATCCCAAAGGAGTTCAAAATACTTGTTTATACCGTTCACAAATCCCTGAACCATAGTATCCTGAAATGAAGAGTCACACATGAGTTTATCTTCTTTCGGATAAGACATATAGCCCATTTCAAAAAGGACAATGGGAACCTTACAAAAAGCAAACATTGAAGCTCTTGTCATGGGTTTTGCACCTCGGCTCGGAAATTCCGTGGCAAGAGAATACTCCTCAACAAGTATCTTGGCAAATTCCTCAGACAAATATGAAAGTCTCTCGGAAACATATCCGTCCCAAAGCTCGGCATAATATGCGGTACAACCTCTTGCGGTTGCATCTTTATATGCGTCAATGTGAAGAGATATCATAAGGTCTGCGTCATTTTTATTGGCAACGGCGGCACGTTCCGCACCACTTATCTGTGCATTGACATCAGGATGAGAAAGAATAACTTCATAGCCTTCCTTTTCAAGGGCAGTCTTCAGTTTTTCTGCAACTTGATGAGTAACGACATACTCCATTATCCCTGTAGTCGTTCCTTTTGTTCCAATCTCAAGAAGTGACTGCATTATCCAATGGTCTTTACTGTCTGTTCTTGCGGGATCGACATAAGGAGAAAGCCACACAGCGCTCATTCTTGAACCGACCTGATGACCTGCATCAATGACAATGGTCTTTCCGTTTTCAAGAGTCATCAAGGGATTATCTTTTTCCCAATTCTTATAGAACTCATAATTTGCACTTGAATAAGGTTCGGGAAGAACCTGATCCGCAGCATAATAATAATCTATGTACGGATAACCGGGATAAGGTTCATCAGGTGCTGTTTTTATAACATATTCAGGTTCGGGAGGTTCAGGCAGATACACAAGCTGAGGACGGTCGTATGGAAGACCTTCGTAGGGATCTTTTGCCGCACCTGAAACAGCTTTGACAATAACGCCCACTATTCCAGCAACAATGGCTATCGCAAAGGCTAAAATAATAAGCATACACACAAGAAGAATACATTTTCTTATAAATCTTTTCCTCTTGCGTTTTTTGATTTTTTCCTGTTGTATCAGTTGCATTCGCCTCTGACGCTCGTAAGCATACGCTTGCTGTTGCTGAACGGACATGGGTCGTCTGTTATCCATATGTTAATATTTCCTTTTTTGACTAACCGTAAAGTATTTCTTAATGTAATAACATTATAGCATAAATATCACGATTTGTCAATACTCTATTCTCTTCCGAAAATGGCATTTATGGAACAATTACATTAAGACAGGATTTTCATCATAAAACAGTCACAAATCTATGCTACAATATATGAGAAAATCCACCTAAGAAAGGTTGATAATATGATCTGTACCGTATGCGGAAATAACTGCGAAAAAACAAAATTATGCTCTGTTTGCGGCAATGAAGTGGAAAACGACCCCATCAACAGCACAAATAAAGCAGAATATATAAACTACTCTCCCAGAGGTTTTGCGGAAAGATACGCAGATGATATTCTTATCAAAAGAAGCAGAATAAAAAAACGCTGTAACGATAACCCAATTTTCATTCTCGTCAAAAGCTTATCAGTCTCAGAGCTGGAAGCACTCAAACCTGAAAAAATAACAGAGCTTTATTCGGGGATATCGCCAGCAGACGGCTACGCAATGGTAAAAAAACTCTCAAAAGAAAAGATCAAGGATATCGAGTTTTTTGTTGCAGAAGAGAAGGACAAAAAATTCACATCAGCCATTGCAAAATGTCTTGAAAGGATCGCCTCGGAGCTCGAAGAACAGGGAGTATTAAAAAACGGGAACGATGTAAATAAAGGTCTGTATTTTGAAGCCAACGGACAGGTATTTTTCAGCAACGATAAAGACAAGAATTTCCTTTACAGAATGAAGTCCGACGGAACAGAAGTCGGTGGAGTAACATACGATGAGTGTTCCGCCATAGCATATTATGACGGATATATTTACTACAGCAACGCATCTGATTCCAGCTGTCTTTACAGGATCACGCCCGAAGGAAAAAAACGCAAAAAGATAAACAATGATATGACAGAATCCATAAACATTCTCGACGGTTATATTTATTACATTTCAGGTACAGACAGACGCGCCATATACAAGATATCCGTAGACGGTACAGAAAGGCAGCGCCTTGACAACGACGGAGCGAGGGAAATGACGCTTGACGGAGACACATTGTATTTTGTAAACTGTGCAAAACGTGATGCGATCTACTCCATAAAGATCGACGGCAGAGAGAAAAAGTGTATAACCAAAGACGAAGCCGCATTCATCAATGTTTTTGAAAATACCCTGTACTATAAAAATGAAACGGAAGACGGAGCTCTTTACAGTATCAGCCTTGACGGCACAGATAAAAAAGAGATATTGCCCTACAGCACCGCCCACATAAATGTTTATAAAAACAAGATATATTTCTCAAACAAGAGCGATAAAAACAGGCTTTACAGCTGTAACACAGACGGTTCTGATCTGAAATGTCTCAGCACGGACAATGTTTCCCTGATAAACGTGGCGGCGAACACATTGTATTTCAAAAGCGCAACAGAACGCGGTCAGATGTGCAAGATAGAAATTGAATGATTTTTTATATAAGGTAATGATTGTGGGTTGGCTTAATTAGCCAACCCACAATTTATAAATATTAAATGAATTATTCTACAGGTCTCTTCTGAGGAGCTAACGATGCGGGATAGAATTCCAAACGATCAACACCTGATTCGGTAGGTGCAAAACGAACTAAATTCATACCTGTGATTCGATCCCCAACGCCTGCAGTCTCAGGCCAATAATGGTAAACATTATAAATATCACCGTTTTCAGTTTTAATAAATGAGTTATGTCCGGGGCCGTGCATATCGGAGCTTGATCTGAAAACAGGGTTTCCCTCATACTTCGTATACGGACCGAGAGGAGATTCAGCAACAGCATAACCTAAAGCATATTTATCTGTAGCATAGTCATTTCCTGAATAGATAAGGTAGTAAAGACCTTTATTTTTCAAAATATAAGGTCCTTCTGTAGTACCGGGGTTATCATCAGTTCTTTTTTCCCAACCCTCCGGATGCATTATCATAACCAAAGAACTGTAATCAGCGGTATATGTTTCAAGATCAACTTTCATACCGAAAATACCTGCAGGAAACTCTGCTTCGTCAAATTCACCGTCGAAATACACATATGCAGATCCGTCATCATCTATAAACAAATGACCGTCGATACTGAATTCTCTGAAGAACGGTTCTCCAACTGTAACAAAAGGCCCTGTGGGAGAATCTGAAACAGCCAAACCCAAACAGTGTTCGGGAGATACAAGCATATAGAATTTTCCGTTATAGTATTCAACATCGGGAGCCCACCAGTTTTCGTCTTTAACATCCCATGTAAGTTCCGTAACACAAGCACCCATATGTTCCCAGTTTATAAGGTCGGGAGACCTGTAAACACCGCTTCTGTGATAAGTATGATAGAGATAATACATACCGTCATAATATAAAACATCAGGGTCTGCTGCATTTCCGTTGATTATGGGATTTATAAAAGGATTCTCAACGGTTTCAGCAGTATAATCATATCTTACGGTATTTTTAAGAGTAAAGCTTCCGCCTCTGAAATTCATAACACCGTATTCCATACCTGTAAGACCTTCAGCTTTTATCTCAAATTCAGGCCAAGGTTCAACACCGTCAACATCGTCAAGATAGTATCCTCTTAAAAATGTTCCGTCATATTCCAAACGGATAGAAACATCTTTTCCAACATCAACACCGAGAGCATAATTTGAAGTATAAAGATATGCCCTATCGGAAAGTCTGTATAAAAAGATTCCTGATTTATCTAAGCAAAAAGCATAACCGTCAATTCCGTAAAGAGAATTTTCATCTTTCTTTCCGAAATAAATACCGGGGCAGGAATCTGCCTCATTAAGAGAAACAGTTATATCAATAACATCTGAATCTGTCAAAGTTCCCAAAGAGTCATGGAAATATGTAAACTCTTCAATTCCTTTTCTCTGAATACTTGCCGCAGGGTCATCAACGACTTCCAAAGTACAGATAAAAGAAGGATGCTCAGTTATAGGAACAGCAAGCTCTTCATCGGAAAACATCTTAACGATACTGCCATCGGGCCCTTTTATACAAACATTATCAAAATAGCAAGTATAATCACAATCCTTTGTTAAATTAAAAGATCTTATAGAAAGTTTTTGAAGTTCGGAAAGACCTTCTCCTGAAGAAGGAAGCTCAAATACTCTGTGATACCAATTATTATATGCATAATCTGTAATATCTGCATTAACAGAAATATCAGAACATGCTTTATCCTGAATACCCAACCCACCTAAAAAACCAACGTTGCCAATCATTGCATCAATGATACCATTACCGGGAACATCGAATTCCATATATACATCATATTCAAAAGTAGAACCTACAGGAAATTCAACAGTTTCAGCCAACTTTATAAGAATTGATTTCACAGCAGAATTACCGATTCTTTGTATATTGAATTTCAGAACTTTTTCCTTAGTCTCAGGAACATAAGGTTCCGAAGCAGGCGGAATAATAATTTCCTCGAACTTGGGAGTTTCTTCCTCAGGAATTTTAGATTCGTCCCCCTGAATGTCTTCCTGCTGTTGATCGTCGGGATTTTCCACAGGATCAACAGGGTCGTTGTTACATGCCGCAAGCATAGTCAACATCATGGACAGTGCAAGCAACATACTTAATAATTTTTTTGCCATTTTTGGATACCTCCGTTTTAAATTTAGATATTAAAAATGCGCCCCGAAGGACGCACGAAAAAGTGCTTTCCTTCGTTAGCTGCGACACAAACGTCAAATCCCAATATAGGTATGTTTGATAGAGGAAACACCTTTTACCAAGGTATTTTCCTATACTGGGAGAAATATATTCGTTTTGCGTCGCATGTACATTATACCACATAATACACAATTTGTCAATACGCTAAAGAAAAAATAATCAATCAAAAGCTTCGAGATCATACGATTGGTTCAATTCTGCGAACCCCACAAGTTTAAGTCTTTAAATGAAAAAAATCAAACGAAAAATATGATTTTTTACAGAAGTATTCTTTTTCTACTTGACATAACTTGTGAAATGTGGTATATTTATAATGGAAATAAAATATCCTATTGAAAGGACTAAAATAATATGAAAAAGTTTTACCTCGTAGGCAATGCACACCTCGACCCCGTTTGGCAGTGGCAGTGGCAGGAAGGCTCTGCGGAAGCAAAGGCTACTATCCGTTCAGCCCTCGACAGAATGAAAGAATTCCCCGAATTCAGATTCGTTTGCTCTTCCGCTTCCGTTTACCAGTGGGTTGAAGAATTCGCACCCGAAATGTTTGAAGAAATCCAGGAAAGAGTTAAGGAAGGCAGATTTATCGTTGTGGGCGGTTGGCACGTTCAGCCCGACTGCAATATGCCCTCAGGCGAAGCTTTCGCTCGTCAGTCCCTCTACGCTCAGAGATATTTCCACGACAAACTGGGCGTTACAGCTAAAGTAGGTTACGATGTTGACAGTTTCGGTCACAACTATATGCTCCCCCAGATCCTCAAAAAGAGTGGTATGGACAGCTACATCATGATGAGACCCGATCCCCGCGAAAAAGCTATGGATCACGACATCTTTGAATGGGTTTCTCCCGACGGCTCTTCTGTAACAACTTGCAGAATCCTCGACCCCTATTGCTTTAATTTCGACGAACTCGAAAAGCTTGAAAACAGATTTATCTTCCTCGAAGAAAACGAAAAAACAGATAGTGATGCTCTCCCCCTCTTCTACGGTGTCGGCAACCACGGCGGCGGCCCCACAATCAAGAACCTTGAAACTCTCAGAGCTTTCAAAGAAAAACACCCCGAAGCTGAACTCATTTATTCCGATGTTCACGACTTCTTTGAATACGTAAGAAATTCCGGAATTGAAATTCCCGAACTTCACGATGATCTCCAGCACCACGCTGCAGGTTGCTACGCAACTGTTTCAAAAGTTAAAGAAGGCATTCGCCGCGCTGAAACAGGTCTTGCTGCGGCTGAAGCTTACGGCGTTCTTGCAAGCGAACTCTGCGGTAAGAAATTCAAGAATAAAGAATTTGCAGACGCTTGGAGAAATGTATGTTTCTGTCACTTCCACGACTCCATGGACGGTTGCTCCATCATGGAAGTTTACGACGACACAGATTATATGCTCGGACAGGCTAAGAATACAGCCGCTGTTGAAGAAAACAATGCACTCCAGACCCTTTCATGGGCTATCGGAACTCCCGACAGAGAAAAAGGTCTCCCCGTTGTTGTATTCAACCCCCACGGCTTTGAGGTTGAACAGCTCGTTCTCGTTAACAAAGAAAAACTTCATGTATACGACTGCGACGGCAACGAAGTTCCTTCTCAGAGAGTTCACTCCACAACTCAGGAATGTTATTGGAGAGATGATATCCTCTTTAAGGCAAAAGTTCCGGCTCTCGGCTATGCAGTTTACTACATTGACGGAGATATTCCCCAGTACGGTCAGCCTGAACGTAAGACATTCAACACCAACCCCGGCGAATCCGATGTTAAAGCAACTGCTTGGGACGGATACATGACATCCAACGAACACGGCGGTCCCGTTCTTGAAAACGATATTTATAGGATTCAGTTCGAACTTTACAGCGGTTATATCACATCATGGGTTGACAAACGCACAGGCAAAGAGATCATTACAAAGAGAGCAGCTGTTCCCACAGTTATTGACGAATACTACCACGACGCATGGAGCCACGCTAAGAACTTCTTCATCGACGAAATGGCAAGATTCTCCGATGCTAAGGTTACAGTATTTGAAAACGGTCCTGTAAGAGCTACTATCAAGGTTGAAAGCCGTTACAACGATTCAACTCTCACACAGTACTTCTCCCTCACAGCAGGAAGCGACAAGCTCGAAGTTAAAGCTCACGCAGATTGGCACGAAAAATACAAGATGCTCAAAATGGCTTGGCCCATGGATGTTGTTAATCCCAAGGCTTATTACGAAATTCCTTTCGGTGTAATCGAAAGACCTGCCGACGGAGAAGAAGAACCAGGTATCAACTGGACAGCTGTTAAAGGTGACAACGGCGGTTATGCTCTTATAAACAACAACACTTACAGTTCCAGCGTAAAAGACGGCACGATCTACCAGACAGTTCTCAGAAGCCCCATCTACGGTGACCACGGCGGTCCCAGAACTGAAGAAAGTGAATTCACAGATCAGGGCAGATTTGATTTCAAATACATCATTATGCCCGTTAGAGATGAATGGACTCCTGTTACACAGGAAGGAAAGAAGCTCAACAAGCCGCTTACAAACATCATCGAAACATGGCACGAAGGCAAACTTTCCGACAAACCTTTCGCAGGTATCAACATTGACAAAGACAATGTTATGCTCTCCGCTATCAAGAGAAGCGAAGACAACACAGGTCTTATCGTCCGTGTTTACGAAGTTACAGGCAAAGCCGTGGACTTCACAGTTTCAGGTGCTGTTATTCCTGCTCCTCTCACAAGCAAGATCACTCCTTGGTCCGTACAGACCTACTATCTTGCAGACGGTGCAAGCGAATGGAAAGAAGTTCTTCTCACAGAATTTGATATGTAATAATTAAAGATTAGTTTTTATGGGGAAAACCATTTTTGTAAAATTGGTTTTCCCCATACCCTTTTCCAAAAAACTTTTACAGAGCAAAGCTCAAATACAAAAAACAAAAAATTAAACAGCTAACGCATATTATTTTTATAAGCGTTAGCTGTTAAAACTTATTCACTTACTCTTATTTCATCAGGATACCCTAACAAGATATTGACAGTAAACATACACATTTTGAATTTTTTTAGCCTCGACACCATCGTCAGCTTGAATTATCGGCTGAGTTTCAGACGGAGTTATATAGAGTTTAAAGACCAAAGCATTCTGTCCGGGACGCATATTTCTGATCTTTTTATATTCAAATTCCCTTTTGGTAACTCCGAGATGGTTGAATATAACCGATTCAATATCGGGATTACTGAAACACTTCAGAAACTCATCCGCTTCGTGAACTTCAAGGATGTGTTTTGCCTCTTCAAAGGTGATATTATAGCATTTAAATTCACCCTCGTTTAAAACTGACATCATACTGCTGTTATCCAACAACAAAAAAGGTAAAGATTTAGGATCTTTCATGAAACTAGCCTCCTTAAATTGATATAAATATTATAAAATTATTTATTTTATATTTATATTATATATTATTTTATGCGACTTGTCAACACTTGTCTTTGGCATAAATGTAAATTTTCTATGAATCCACATTAATGCACGATTTCAACCAACAGATTTGCATAAAAAATCCGTGAGCCAACTATTGTCTCACGGATTTTAATTTTCTGTTATTCAGCTTTGCTGAAGCTGTCTTTGCCTACGCCGCAAAGGGGGCATTCAAAATCATCGGGAAGGTCTTCAAATTTTGTACCTGCTGCAATACCGTTATCGGGATCACCTACAGTTTCATCATATTCCCAACCGCAAACGTCACATACATATTTCATTTTAATTTTCCTCCATTTAATTTTATTATTAGAGCACCAAGGAAGGCGCTGTGTAAACTCTTGTAGAAAGTTCCTGATTAAGCATATACAAGCTCTTGGGGTCAGAACCGAAAAGTTCCATTTTTGTGATAAGATCTTTTGCATTTGTTTCTTCCTCGCCCTGTTCTTTTACGAACCAGTCAAGGAACTGCATTGTACGGAAATCGCGGACATCATAAGCCGCACCGTAGATATCATTGATGAGAGAAGTTACATATTCCTCGTGCTCAAGACCTGCTTCAAGAACATCCATGTGGCACTTGAATTCCTTATCGGGTTTAGCGATAGCGTCAAGTGCTACTTTCATATCTTCATTCTGGAGATATGTGTAGAAAAGCATAGCATGGTCTCTTTCTTCCTGAGCCTGGATCATATACCAATTCGCAAAGCCGTCAAGTCCTACAGCCTTGAAATAATTGGAGAAATCCAAGTAGAGATATGCGGAATAAAATTCCTTATTGATTTGTTGGTTTAAAAGTTCGTGTACTTTTGCATCCATAGTGTTATTCTCCTTTTTATTTTATTTTTTCAAAATCCGCAGCGCCGTGCTTACAAAGGGGGCAGACAATATCGTCGGGAAGGACATCTCCTTCATAGATATAACCGCAGACATTGCACACATATCCTGTTTTTCCTTCGGTTTCGGGCTTCGGTTTAACATTTTTCTGGTAATACGAGTATGTCATTGCTTCCTTATCGGAAAGGACTCTTGCTTCCGTAACAGAACAAATGAACATTCCGTGTGTATCAAGGTCGATATACTGATCAACTTTAAGAGAGAGGAACGAATTTATATATCTGGGGAGGAAGATCAGACCGTTATCGGAACGGAGAGGCTCACAATCCGCAAATTTATCTGTATTTCGTCCGCTTGTGAATCCGAACTTTTCAAACACCGCAAATGTCGCATCTTCCGTGAGACAGTTGACATTCATAATTCCTGTTTGTTTAATGATATGATGAGAATAGTTTTCTTTATTTATAGTAACAGCAACTCTGTTGGGAGTATTTGTTACCTGAGTTACAGTATTGACAATAAGTCCGTTATCCTTTTTGCCGTCATTTGACGTAACAACATAAAGTCCGTAACCGATATTGAAAAGAGCCGTCAGATCGTTCTTATTCGCCGTTTCGTCCTGCTGTGCAAGATATTCCATACAGATCTCATCCGCAAGAGCATTAAGCTGGTCATTGCTTTCGGAATTGAGTGCAGAGAGAATTTTCACTGTATTTTCAGCAAAAGTAAGATGCTTACACTTTTCAAGCATACCCTTCATAACTTTCGCAGCAAGAGGAGCCCATGAGCCATTTTCGATAAATGCAACCGTTCTGTTGCTGAAGTTTCTTTCTGTAAGATGTTCAATGAACTCACGCATAAACGGGAATATTTCCGCATTGTACGTAGTTGTCGCAAGCACAAGTTTGCTGTATCTGAACGCATCCGCAACGGCAAGCGCCATATCACATCTTGCAAGATCGTGGATCACAACCTTGGGACAGCCGTTTGCTCTGAGTTTTTCAGCAAGCTGAATAACAGCTTTTTTCGTATTTCCGTAAACGGAAGTATACGCAATAACAATACCTTCAGTTTCAGGCTGATAACTTGACCATGTATTGTAAAGGTTCAAATAGTGGCCCAGATTTTCCTTAAGAACAGGTCCGTGAAGAGGACAAATAACGGCAATATCAAGACCGGAAGCTTTCTTCAGGAGAGCCTGAACCTGAGCACCGTATTTACCTACGATACCGATAAAGTAACGTCTTGACTCATCGTCCCATGGTTCATCCACGTCAAGAGCCCCGAATTTTCCGAAACCGTCAGCTGAGAAAAGAACCTTGTCAGTACTGTCATAAGTAACAATTACTTCAGGCCAATGAACCATAGGTGCAGTTACAAAAGTCAGATTATGCTTACCGAGAGAAAGAGTGCTACCCTCACCAACAACGATCTGCTTATCTTCAAAATCAGTACCGAAGAAATTCTTCATCATGGCAAAAGCTTTAGCGGAAGAAACAACTTTAGCGTCAGGATATGCCTTAACAAAATTTACAATATTTGCTGAGTGATCGGGTTCCATATGCTGAACGATAAGATAATCAGGTTTTCTGCCTTCAAGAGTATCTCTTATATTATCCAACCATTCATGAGTAAAATTCACATCAACAGTATCCATTATTGCGATCTTTTCATCAATTATCGCATATGAGTTATAGGACATTCCGTTGGGAACAACATACTGACCTTCAAACAAGTCAACTTTATGGTCATTTACACCAATATATTTTATATCATTTGTAATCATAAGATCAAGCCTTTCTCTATATAATCTTCCATAATTATATCATAAAAAAAACGGTTTGTCAATCACAACTTAGAAACATTTTCCAGTTTTGCAATCCTCCGTACCGTTGCAACGGTAGCAAAGCTCATTGGGACATTCACCTTTTCCCGTAAGATCAAGGATATTCTGAACCGTTGTTTCCGCAATATTGGAAAGAGCTTCTTCCGTAAGAAATGCCTGATGAGAAGTTACGATCACGTTTGGCATTGAAATAAGTCTTGCAAGGGTATCGTCTTCAACTATATGACCCGAGAAGTCCTCAAAGAAAAAGTCGGATTCTTCTTCGTAAACATCAAGGCAAGCAGCTCCCACCTTACGGGATTTAATTCCGGCAAGAAGCGCTTCAGCATCAACAAGAGCTCCTCTAGAAGTATTAAGAATAACTACACCCTTTTTGCATTTTTCAAGAGCTTTTTCGTCTATGAGGTGATGCGTTTCTTCCGTCAAAGGACAATGCAGAGAAATTATATCGCTGTTTGCGAAAAGCTCATCAAGCTCAACATAACGGACAGTGTCACCGTTATCAAGATCAGATGCCGGAAACTTATCGTATGCAAGAACTTTCATTCCGAAACCTCGGCAGATATCAAGGAAAACTCTTCCTATCTTACCTGTACCTACGATACCTACAGTTTTACCGTGTAGGTCAAAGCCTGTGAAACCCGAAAGACTGAAATTGAAATCTTTTGTGCGTATATACGCCTTATGGATACGTCTGATGGAAGTCAGCAGAAGCGCCATTGCGTGCTCAGCTACAGCATATGGAGAATATGCAGGAACTCTCAACACATGGATCTTTCCGAAAGCGTGTTTCATATCCACATTGTTGAAACCCGCACATCTGAGCGCTACAAATTTTACACCCAGCTCGCAAAGACGGTCAATTACCGCCGCATTTACAGTATCATTTACAAAAACGCAAACACCGTCATAACCGTGTGCAAGATCTACTGTATCTTCATTAAGTTTCGTTTCGTAATATTTAAATTTAAAACCTGCCTCGTTGCCATATTTATCGAAAGACGGCTTATCATATGGTTTCGCATCAAAAAAAGCTATTTTCATAAAATCTTTGCTCCTTTTCTTTTTACAAATATATTATAACACAAAACAGAGGAAAAATCTGTTGAAATTTCAACAAATCCCCCTCTGATAAAAAATTTCACAAATATTAAAGTTATTGTCTCATTTATGCTTTATGCAGAAACCGGATTTATTGAATATCTGAAATATCAGATCATTGTTCAAGCATGATCCTGATGATTTCTTTATCGGTACCTTCCATGCCGTCCCTTGCAAGTCTGCCAATATTTCGGATGGTGTTTTCTACACCTTTAGTAACGATACCGTCACCGCCATAGAACTGTCTGCCTGTTATAGCCATATTATAACCAAGAATTCCGGCCTCCACAGCCATAGCGATCTTTGCGGCACATGAAGGTTTTGCACCGTCACATATTGTACCTGACAAAATAGCCACAGCATTAACTATTGTATGGGCTATCTCGTAATATCTGCCGCCGAGCAAATATGCAATACCTGCACCACAGCCACATCCAGCACTTATCGCCCCGCAATAAGCGGACAAACAACCGATTCCCGATTTCTGATGTACTGTAACAAGGTCAGAAACTATCAGTGATCTGAGCAAAGTTTCATGATCAATATTCTTCTCTCTTGCATATATGATAACGGGTACAGATGCTGTAATGCCTTGATTTCCGCTACCGGAAAGAATACATACCGCAAGCTCACAGCCACTCATACGGGCGTCCGAACCTGCCGCAGCGTAAGCTCTTGCAATTCTTGAAGTATCAGAATCCTCACCTTTGAGCAAAAGTTGTCCGATCGACGCACCATATGTATTTTTTAATCCTTCTTCCGAAATTGCCATATTCAGTTCTATCTGCCGTTCCAGATACGGACGAAGTTCATCAAGTTGAACCTCTTCTGCAAAAGCGACAATATCACGGACATTCAGGAGATTTTCACGGGTTTCCTTGGAATTCTCCACTCCTGAATCCGAAGACATGATAGCACAGTATCTTTCAATCAAAGATTCATTATTCAGTGTTACCTCAACGACATTTGTATGGGTTTCAGTTATACGTACATTTGCGATATTATCTCCAAGTTTTCCCGTAAGATGAAGGTCAAAGCTACACCGTGTATTAAGCTCACAGATACTGATCTTACACGATTCCTTAAAAGCTCGTATCTCCGAAACATCACTTTCCTGCAAAGCACTGAGGACTTCAAGTTTTTTACCGTGGGCGTTGGCTATTACACCTGCAGCAACAGCACTCTCGATACCGTGCATACCACCCGTAGCGGGAACAACAACGCTCTTTACGTTCTTGATGATATTTCCACTCAAGCCGACCGATATCTCAGAAGCTCTGCCGCCGAGGACATCTGTAAGTATCGAAGCTGCATACGCAATAGCGATCGGCTCGGTACACCCCATAGCAGGGCGCAATTCATCCATAAGGATCGCAGTATAATTGGTTATTATTTCAGGCGCAAGCATAATACATTTTACCTCCACAGTTATTTTTTCATTTCAGTACCTCAATATGTACTTAGTTTTTATCAAAGCCCAAGACTTAGATAAAAAAAGTCTCCGAACGAAAGTTCGGAGATTTTTGGTGACCCGTACGAGAATCGAACTCGTGTTTCAGCCGTGAAAGGGCCGTGTCTTAACCGCTTGACCAACGG
>SVMT01000024.1 GCA_015067305.1 Oscillospiraceae bacterium
TCGGGGGGGGGTAGACAAAGCAAATAAAATATGTTATAATATAAATAAAAATGACAAATGGAGGTTTACTGTAATGAAAAAAATCATTTGCACCCTTCTCACCCTTATTCTATTGTCAGTTCCTACCTTTGCAAAAATCGAAACAAGAGGGGAACTGAACTCGGAAAAAATTAAAGAAAATTTTTACGACGAAATCGACTATCTTAACCGTTTCATAGGCTGCAGCGGTCCTATTCACAACCCCGAAGATCACGTAACAATCGGACAATACGATATTTTCTCACCAAACGCAAAATTCACTTCATACAGCAAAACAAAAGCTGAACTTTTTGATTTTTGCTCTCCGTATCTGGCAATGGTCGCATTAGGGCAATTTCAACACATCAACGTAAATGATAAAATATACACTTACGATGAGTTTTTAGCTCCTTTTACCGAAGGCGGAATGCCTTATTACAACAATATTGAAATAATATCTTCAAACGAAGACTCCACTTCTTTCAACTACAATTACATCGTTGACGGTGAAATTCTACTTTCAGGAATCGGTGAATATGTAAAAATCAACGACGAATGGAAACTGAATGCCATTGACGGTATAGTTGGTCAAATCTCGTCAAACCGCACTTATGAAGACATAAAAGCCGAATTTGCACGTTATGCAGGAAGAGTCATCAGAAGTTATATTGTCAGCGAAAATCAAAAATGCGGCTACGGGAAATATTTAGGTGAACCATCGGATTCCGGATCGGGTAAACTTGTGGTGGGTGATGTGACAGATGTTGTAATTACGGAATTCAACGAATCCGACTGCACCGGCTCCGCATACATCTTGATAAACGAATACGACAGAAACCAAAACATAGTAGCAACAAGAACCATAACCGCAGAAATAGGTAAAAATCTCACAGAAAAAGTTTCAACCGATGCTCCTGAAAATCCCAACACTTGCGATTATCAGATCGGGTATATTCTTTTATTGGTTTTTGCAACGAGTGGTATCGGAATAATTTCCAACAAAAAACATAAAAATATTAACTAACTTATAATGGGGTTGGCTCATTTAGAGATAATGGGACAATCCCTCAGTCTTTCCTACGGAAATCCAGCTCCACACTTGCTTGCACGTGTACACAAGGGAGCCCTGTTGCAAGTCGCAACTTCAACAAGGTTCCCCATATAAATATATTAAAAATTACAGTATTTAGATGAGGAGTTGGATTTATTACAGGCTCCCTTGTGTACAACACATATATGTGTTAGAGCTGGCGGCATATGCCGACTGAGGGATTGTCCTTTTAAACAATAAATAGGTTTTTCGACAAGCTGAGGGAAACATTTTACAAAAATGTTTCCCTCAAATATATCGCTTTAAATGAAAAATGAATCTCATGCAGTTGACAAATCGCTTATTCTATGGTAAAATAAATATGCGGCTGTCAATCGCTCTTTTTCAGCAGTTGCTCAACGGCAGAGGCGGTCTGTTCTGCCATGATCTCGGAATCCTGCAAGCCAAGCATATTATTGGAACAAATATAGTAGAATCCACGCAAAGAATCGTCCGCACGTGCGCCACATGAGCAATTTTTCGGCAAGCGGCAGTCAAATTTACCGTAATCTGAAATTTTCAGATCCTTTATCCCGAAAAACATTGACCTGAGAAGATGTTCTTCATAACGGTACATATACTCATCGTAAGTTGAGCCGAGTTTCCGCATAAAACTCCGAGACCAAAGCGTCATAATAATGCGTTTATTTTCGTCAGTTCTGAGCAAAAGCGGAGTTTTACAGTCGTCGGTGATAATGCTTCCGCAATGCCAACCGACTAACTCTTTCACAGGCTCGGTGGTCAGATAGTAAACCGTCCGTTGTTCAAGTTTTTGCCGTTCTTCACCGCAAAGTTCGGACGCACCACGGCAATCTACTACGGAACGGGAACTAACCGTTACCCCATTTATAGCCGTTGAAATAAAATTCCCGCTTTCGGGATCACGACAAACACTTGAGATCTCAGTATTTTCGTAAATTTCAGCCCCATTCAAAGATAAATAATCCGCTATCCTCTCGCAGAATCTAACGGGATTTTGCTGTGCGGCAGAATTTGTCAGGATCCCCGAAGCAATATTGAAAGAATAAAGCTTCATGGCATCTTTCCACGTAAGAAAAGTGCATTTCTCACCTGAAAAGAACCGCAATCTGTACTCGTTCTGCATTCTCGCAAAAGCTGAACGTGAGTTATCTTCCGTATAATAAAGCGCTTTTACATCACGGAAAGAGTCATCAGAAACTTTTTTGGAGATCTCACGCAGACGGTCAACAGATCGGAAATTCTCCTCGATCTTCAAGTCGGTCTCCCCCGATTCGGATATATTTCCGTAAGACGGAGAACCGTTCCCGAAAAGCATACCGCAATTATATGCAGTTTTCTGCGAAGCCACCAGATCCTTTTCGGCAAGAGCTACACGCAAGCCCTTTTCGCGCAACTTATAGGCGCACAAAAGACCCGATGCACCGCCACCGATAACAAGAACATCACAATCGGAATTTTCCGTAAGAGCCGAAAATACCGTACGTTTGTCGGAAGAATAAATATTCATAAAAACCTCCTTTTTTCTTATATTTTACCGCAAAAACAACTAATTTATACGAAAGGAAACTAAAATGAAATTAAAGATCCTTACCCTGATACTGACATTGCTCATGCTTACCTCATGTTCGGGAGGCATTGATGCAGATAAATTTTTCTCATTGAATTTCTATGAAACGGAAGTAATTCCCGCAACGACATACCTTGAAAGAGGTGAAGTTGCCGCCGTGGAATTCAGTGCCGCAGATGCATTTTCGGGAATTGAAGTCCTTGCCGCAAAAGTTGCGGAAGACGACACCCTGACGGTAACACTTTACGAATTCAACACAGACTACGAAACCACGGTGAAAAAAGGCAAAAAGGTCGAAAGCGCCACATTCAGGGGCTACGAAAGCCGTGATACGCTGTTTCTTTCCTTCAAAACAGTAGGCGCAGGCAAATATTTGCTGACATTTTCCACAAAAAGCAACGCGGGAATTTGTGTTGCGGCGTATCCTTCGGAACAAGCGAAAGATAATGTCAGATTCTATCTGAACGGCGAAGTCTACACTTCGGGAGCCTATTATGCGGCGGTGATATTCAACGGAATAAGGTTTGACAAAAACTACTTCCAAAGCATTTCCGTCCCGACAGACCCTGACCCCGAAGTTCCCGAAGAAGAACCGACTGCACCGACCGAAGAACCTGAAATCCCAACGGAAGAGCCCGAAAACGGCGAAAATATAAACGAAGACCTAACAGATTTACCGGGATATGTACCCGAAGCGGTAAACTAAAAGTTTATATTTTTTAATATTTAGCCACAATTATGTATTGACATTTAGTTGCATTTTTTATATAATTTATATGTAGGTTATTATTCGAAAGCTAAGTTGAAATTTAATAAAGGAGGGTTCATGATGAAAAAAATTCTCATTTGTATTACTTCGATTCTATTATTATTTATAATTATCGGAATTGCAAGCGTTATCATATACCAATCTCCGATAAAAATAAAAAAAGAATTTACAGCACATTATTACGGTTCAACCGCTGAGCTTGAAAATGAAACCATCGAATGTATCCTCGACCTTGAATATCGAAGATATTTGTTCAAAAACGAAGAGATTCACGGCTCAATTTTTATAAACGGCAAAGAGTATTACAGCGGCACCGGATACACGAGAAAAGACGGGAAAAAAGATAAAATCGCAACGCCACAGTCGAATGAATCAAATCACAAAACAGTGTGGATGCTTCCGAACTTCTTTTACCCTGCCGAAAAAGTGGAACAAGATAAAAAAGACCTCATCAATGATCATTTAATGCTTCGTTGTGATGAAACATTTGAATATTTTTCAGTTGTTTTGAAGCTATCCGACCATGAAAATTCGCTTATGGAGACATTCTACGGTCCGGCAGAATCAACAGAAGAGGCAATAGTTGCATATAATCGGGTTTTTCCCGAATAAAACTAAAGAGAAACGGACAAAAATCGTTCGTTTCTCTTCTTTTCATAGTTACGTCAAAAAATTATATTATAATATTATATAAAACAAAATTCAGGAGTAAATCATGATAGAAATAATTCAAGTGAACAGCGGTAAAAACATTTTCCGTCTGGAAGCCATTGACACAGAAACAAATAAAACAGTAGGTTTTGCGGAGCTTAAAGGAACAGAAAAGCCCGTTCCCGTATTCTACTGTAAAGTAGAAGAACTTTACATGGGCAAAAAAATCGGCTCAAACATGCTGAAAAAGGCAATTTCTTTCGCAAAAGAAAGAGGTCACGAGGGAATTTTTGTAAGATTTGACGGCAATGTTCGTGCAAAAATGATGCTTAAACGACAAGGTTTTCACCTTTACACCAAAGAAATTGCAATGATCGAGCTTTAAAAAAGCTGAAAAAACGAAAAACTTCATTTTTTTGTAAGATTTACCTATTTACAATACTAAAATATTATGATATAATGAAAATAAGCATTTTAGAAATACGAATCACGGCATGAATTGCGACGGTTACTTCAAGGAAGCGGACGGCAGTTTGTCTTTTTCGGATAAAAATGCAATTTAAAATTATTACGCAGCACTTGCAGGAAAGGCAGGAAAAATCAAATGACACAGATAATAGCTCTTGTTGCCCTTATTATTTTTGCGGCAATTTTAGTCCTCATCGGTGTATACTCAACTAAAAAATCATTGACCCTTGACGGGTTCCTTCTCGGCGGAAGAAATGTGGGAGCATGGCTCTCTGCGTTCTCATACGGAACGACGTATTTCTCTGCCGTTATTTTTATCGGCTATGCAGGCACAAACGGCTGGAAAGTCGGCTTGGGTAGTATGTGGATCGGCATTGGCAATGCCATCATCGGTAGCGCCATCGCGTGGATCCTCCTTGCAAAACGCACAAGAAACATGACACGTCGCTTGAATTCAAGAACGATGCCCGAATTCTTTGCTTCAAGATATTCTTCAAAAGCAATGAAAATATTTTCCGCGATAATAGTGTTTGTGTTCCTCGTACCTTACGCATCAAGCGTTTATAAGGGTCTCGGTTCCCTCTTCGGTTCAATCTTCCCCAACTCTCTCTTTGGCATCTCCCCTGAAATCATCTGCATGTTTATTGTCGCTATTCTAGCTTCTGTCTACCTCGTTCTTGGCGGATACATGGCTTCCGCAGTAAGTAACCTGGTTCAGGGCGTTGTAATGATCGGCGGTGTTGTGCTGATGATCCTTGCTCTCGTATACAGTCCCGAAGTGGGAGGTTTTGGCGCAGCTATCGAAAAACTTAACGCTGTAGATCCTGCACTCACAGATATTTTCGGTGGAAACAACTTCCAGTTCCTTCTCATGAACATTCTTCTTACAAGTTTCGGTACTTGGGGTCTTCCTCAGATGGTACATAAATATTATGCTATCAAGAGCGAAAAAGACATAAAGATCGGCGCAGTTATCGCAACAGTATTTGCAATCATCATTGGTTGCGGCGCATACTTTGCAGGAAGCCTTGGCAGATTCTTCGTTGAAGCTAATCCCGACGGCACACCTGTTGTAGGTTATGACTACGTAGTTCCCACAATGCTCAATAACGCTTTGGGTTCAACATTCTGGGGAAGCATACTCCTCAGCGTAGTTCTTCTCTGCGTTCTCTCAGCTTCAATGTCCACACTTTCTTCAGTAGTTCTTACATCAAGTTCTTCTATTACAGTTGACCTTGCTGAAGCGCTTAACAAAGGCAAAGAGATCAACAAGAAAAAACAGATGATCTGGACTCGTATTCTTTGCTTCGCATTCATTGCAATTTCCTTTATCGCCGCAACATTCAATGTAGCGATCATCGTTTCCATTATGTCATTCTCCTGGGGCGTTGTATCAGGTTGCTTCATTGGTCCGTACGTTTGGGGTCTCTATTCCAAGAAGATCACAAAAGCAGGCGCATGGGCAGGTATGCTCAGTGGCGTTGTCGTCGTAGGCACAATGCTTATTGTTGACATGATCAAAGTCGGTTTTGACAACGGTATCATGGCGGCATTCACAGCCTCCAGCTCAAACGCGGCACTTTACGGAATCGTAGCAATGGCAGTTTCTCTCGTGATCGTTCCCGTAGTGAGCCTTTTCACTCAGAAACTCACTCCCGTTCCCGAAGCCGATATCGAAAAAGCTTTCGTGGGCAATGTTGACTAAGTAAATAATATTATATGATATATGCGGGGAAAACCATTTTTTGTAAAAACAGGTTTTCCCCGCACTCCTTTCAAGAAAAGCAACCGTGCCGATGGCACAAGGAGCATAACACAACTACAAAAAAGCATATCTATGCATGAATTTTTTATAAGAATACGCATTAAAGCCTTGACAAAAATCCGTATCCGTGTTATTATTATAGAAGTAAAAATAAAAAAGCGGAAGGTTTCGCACCATGAAAAAAGCATTTAAAATAGGAATAATCGCAGTAATAGCAATACTTATAGCGGCGGCAATAATTTACCGTATACCGCAAAATATCAGCAAAGAAATGACAGTCTGTTCCCTCAGCGGCATGACAAAAACCGTGAAAATGGAGCTGACAGTCCAAAAATACTTACTGCGTCCCACGGAATTGAAAGGAAATGTATACGTTGACGGCAAAGAGTTTTGCAGCGTTTACGGCTACAAAAACAGCGACGGTGATTGGGAATATGTCGGAAGTACACATATCAACGAAATTTTCAAACTGAAAGAAAAGTATTTTATGGGCTACAACAACCTCGATGCAACATTCAAGGTCACCGAAGACATTGAAAACATTGCAAAAATGGAAAATAATGGAAGTCTGGAAATACATTCAAAAGACAGTACATACGATAAAATCGCTCTTTGGCTTTATGAACCGGAAATTTACCCCGATCACATAGCCTACTACGGTCCCGCAGAGACTCCCGAAGAAGCAGAAGAACTGATGAACGAAATCTACAACTTTACAATGATAGGGTTTGAATAAAAATAAAAAACCGGCTCGGAATCTCTTCTGAGCCGTTTTTTTAATTATATAAGCAACATTGCGGCAAAAATCACAGCAGAAAGCGTCAAAACAGGTAATTTAAAAGTGAAAATAGGGAGACCTCTTCGTTTTTGAGAGACAAAATTCGGAATCTCATAGCCAACGACCCTGATAAAATAGACAGCTGCAACAAAGATCAACGCAAATATGGGTGAAAAACAGGAAGCCAGCAACGAAAGAAGCAATACCAATGGGATATCAACATTATTTCGGTCAAAAATGATCTTTGGTATGAATATCACCGCAAAAGCGACAAGAAAGCTCAGAAAGATCGAAAGACCGTACCCAATGCCGTGAAAAACACAATAATAAACGATCCTGCCAAGAACACACAATCCACATAGGACAACGGAAAGAATAGGAACAAAGCCGTTTTTCAGCTCGCAAAGGATCGCAACCACAAGCGGCGGAACGATCAATATCAGGGAAACATCAAAATTATCGTGAGTAATAAGCAGATAGAATATACCCGCAACGACCATTCCCAAAACAAAAAGCAACAGAAAAGCTCTTTTGCTTTTTATCGGCAAACAAACCTTACTCTCATCGGAAGTCAGCAGTTCACCGTCACACAATTTATTGTAAAGGAATGCCGACGAAAAAAATATCAACCCCAGAGGGACGATAATAAGTAACGCAACAATGACATCATATATCGGAAGCCAAGGCAATTTCATCACCCAATTTTAAATTCTATATAAGAAAAGTATACCACAAAATCCTTTCAATGTCAACATTCTAACCGAAATTGCCGAAATTTAGAGCGAAAACGATTAAAATTTAAGAAAAATTCACTTTCGTCTAAATAAATCCCTTGCAAATTTTGCTCCTTGGGTGTATAATATATAGTGATATATTTTATATACCTACTACTTATTTTATATACATAATCAGGAGCGTGTTATAAATGCACAGCAATATTCTTTCAACTATCGGAAATACCCCGATGGTCAAAATCAACAATCTCATCCAAAAGCCCGGAGTAGAAATTTTCGCAAAACTTGAGGGTTTCAATCCCACAGGAAGTATTAAAGACAGAATCGCACTGAAAATGATAGAGCAGGCTGAAGCAGAAGGAAAGCTCCAGAAAGGCAAAACTATCATAGAAGCTACTTCAGGCAATACAGGTATCGCCCTTGCAATGATCGGCAGAGTTAAAGGCTACGATGTTGAAATCGTTATGAGCAGCGCAGTTTCAATTGAACGTCAAAAAATGATCAAAGCTTTCGGCGGAAATGTAGTTCTCACAGACGCAACAAAAGGTACAGACGGCGCTATCATCGAATGTAAACGCAGAGTTGCGGAAAATCCCGATAAATATTTTAATCCAGACCAGTTCTCCAACGTATATAATAAACTCGCCCACTATAAAACCACTGCGGAAGAAATTTGGAGACAGGCAGACGGAAATATTACTCATTTTGTTTCCGCCCTCGGTACATCAGGCACAATAATGGGTATAGGCATGGGTCTGAAAGAAAATGACCCCAGGATAAAAGTTGTGGAAGCACAGCCTGTTAAGGGACACTACATACAGGGTCTCAAAAACATGGAAGAAGCTATTGTTCCCTCAATTTATGACCCCAGCTTTATTGACGAACACATTATGATCGACACGGAAGAAGCCTTTGCAGTTTGCCGCAGGATCGTAAGCGAAGAAGGTATTTTTGTCGGAATGTCCAGCGGCGCGGCAATGCTTGCAGCTCTAAAGATCGCAGAAAGGATCGACAGCGGAAGAATCGTTGTCATATTCCCCGACAGAGGCGAAAAATACCTCAGCACAACACTTTTCGACAAGAACTAAGCTGAAAAATTAAACAAGGAAGGTATGGTAAAAAATGAAAGAAAAAATCCTCTCATCTTTTCCTTACCTCCTTCTTGCGCTGTTTTTCATTGCAATATTTTCCATAAACAGCAAAACTCATATGGCGGAACCCATATTTTCCAAAGATCTGACAGAACTTCTTCCCGTGATTTCCGCAGATAAAACCGATGAAGTACTGGATATCCCGAAAAATGAAGATACAAAACCGTCATCCGAGGATAAAACCGAGCAAAACACCCCAATAATAGAATCAAACAACGACGAAATAAGCACCGAAATGGCTTGTTTCTACACAAAAAGCGGCAAAAAGTATCACTTAAAAGAAGATTGCCGATATTTGAAAAACAGTACAAAGATTATAAGATCCACCATAGAATTTGCAATCGAGCTTGGGCTTGAGCCTTGTTCCGGATGCAGGGACTGACAAAGAAAATTTCAGAAAGACGTGAATAAATAAATGACAAGCAAACAGAGAGCCTATCTCAAAAGCCTTTCCAACAGCCTCGACCCAATCCTCCATGTAGGAAAGGGCGGCATCGGTGACGCGCTCATCAAACAGGCTGACGACGCACTTGAAGCACGTGAGCTGATAAAGCTCAAATGTCTTGAAAACAGCGACTACTCTCCCCGTGAAGCGGCTGAAGAGATCGCCGAAAGAGTTGGTGCCGAAGTGGTATTTTCAATCGGAAGCAAGGCTGTAATTTACCGCAGAGCAAGCAAAAACCCCAAGATAGAACTCCCCAGATGAGCATGAAGATCGGAATTTTCGGCGGAACTTTCGACCCTATACACAGGGGTCATCTGAAAGCCCTTGAGAATTTTACAAAAAGGGTCTCTCCCCAAAAAACTTTAGTGATTCCCGCAGGTGTTCCGCCTCACAAAAAAGAATCGACTACCCCCGTTGAAGACAGAGTTAATATGCTCCGTGCCGCTGTGAGAAATTTTCCCAATACGGAAATTTGCCTTTACGAGGCGGAAAAAGAGGGGAAATGCTATACTTACGATACGCTTGTTTATCTGCACAAAACATATCCCGACGCTGAATTTACGATGTTTGTCGGTTCGGACATGCTTTTGAGCTTCGACCGTTGGTACAGAGTTGAAGATATTGCAAAAATGACTTCGCTGGCTGTATTTTCCCGTCACGGCGACGACCTCGAAGCATTGACAGTAAAAATAAACGAACTGAAAAAAAGTATCGGTCTGAAAGCTGAACTTTTTACAGACGAACCCACGGAAATAAGCTCCACAGAGATCAGAAATGCAGTAAAAAACGGTTCAGCTTTGGATCTGATCCTTCCCGAAACGGAAGTTTACATCAAATCAAAAGGGCTTTACGGAGCTGAAAAGAATTTCGACAAAGAAGCCTTGCTTGAAGTTCTGAAAAGCAGACTTAACCCCAAAAGATTTGCCCATGTTCTGGGCGTTGCGGAAACTGCCGTAAAATATGCAAAACTTTACGGAGCTGATATTGAAAAAGCCGAAATTGCAGGGCTGCTGCATGATTGCACAAAGGATTACAGCTACGAAACTCAGCTTAATTTTCTTAAAGATCACGACGTTGAAGCAAGTCCAGAAGATAAAAAAGAACCAATAATCCATTCCTTAACAGCACCGATCTCCGCAGAATACGATTTCGGTATAGAAGACAAAGAGATCCTTGACTCACTCCGTTACCACACCACGGGACGTGCGGAAATGACGCTTTTGGACAGGATAATCTATGTTGCAGACTTCACCGAGCCCACAAGAAACTACTCAGATGTGAATTTTTACCGCGAAAAAGCTGAAAAAAACCTTGATGAAGCGCTTTTTTTAGGTATGAAGTGGATAATCCGAGACAAAATAGATAATAATAAGTTTTTACACCCCAATTCAATTAAAATGTTTAACTCATTGTTAAAATAGAATTTAAGAAAAGAAAGGACAAAAATCATGAACGAAATGGTCAAAACCGCCGTCAAAGCGCTAAACGAAAAGAAAGCAGTTGACATCAGAACAATCCACGTTGAAAAGCTGACATCTATGGCTTCGTACCTAATTATATGCAACGGTTCAAGCTCCACTCAGGTCAGAACTCTGGCTGATGCCTGCGAATACAAACTAAACGAAGCAGGATTTCCCATTCACCACCGTGAAGGAACTGCAGAAAGCGGTTGGATACTACTTGACTACGGCGACATGATAGTCAGCGTATACAACAGAGAAGCACGCTCTTTCTACGACCTCGAAAGATTCTGGAAAGACGGCGTTGATATTGATATTAAAGAAATTATAGACGAAGAATAAACTGAAAAAAAAGAAAGGTAAGGTCATTTAAAAATGGGCTACGAACATAAGGATATAGAAAAAAAATGGCAAAAAATTTGGGACGATAACCATGTTTTCGAAGCAAGCAATGACTTCACAAAACCGAAGTTCTATGCGCTTGTTGAATTCCCCTACCCCTCAGGTCAGGGTCTTCACGTAGGTCACCCCCGCCCCTACACAGCAATGGACATCGTTTCCAGAAAGAGAAGAATGCAGGGCTACAACGTACTTTTCCCCATGGGTTGGGACGCTTTCGGTCTCCCCACCGAAAACTACGCTATCAAAAATAAGATACATCCCCGTATCGTTACTGAGAACAATATCGCACACTTCAAGGATCAGATCAAATCTCTCGGTCTTTCCTTCGACTGGGCAAGAGAAGTAAACACCACAGATCCCGACTACTACAAATGGACACAGTGGATATTCCTCCAGATGTTCAAAAAAGGTCTTGCTTACAAGAAAGAAATGGCAGTTAACTGGTGCACTTCCTGTAAAGTAGTTCTTGCAAACGAAGAAGTTGTAAACGGCGTTTGTGAACGTTGCGGTTCCGAAGTTGTAAGAAAGAACAAATCTCAGTGGATACTCAAGATCACCGAATACGCAGACAGACTCGCTGATGACCTTGACCTGGTTGATTACATTCCCAGAGTTAAAACTCAGCAGAGAAACTGGATCGGTCGTTCCACAGGTGCTGAAGTTGACTTCACAACAACCACAGGCGACAAGCTTACCGTATATACAACAAGACCCGATACACTTTTCGGCGCTACATATATGGTAATTTCCCCCGAACATCCCGCTATTGAGCAGTGGAAAGACAAGCTTGCAAATTATGAAGACCTTATTGCTTACAGAGTTGAAGCTTCCAAAAAGAGCGACTTTGAAAGAACAGAGCTTGCAAAAGATAAAACAGGTGTTTGCCTCGACGGCGTTAAAGCAATCAACCCCGTAAACGGCAAGGAAATTCCCATTTTCGTTTCCGACTACGTTCTCATGGGCTACGGCACAGGCGCTATCATGGCTGTTCCTGCACACGACACAAGAGACTGGGATTTCGCAAAGAAATTCGGTATTCCCATGGTTGAAGTTGTTGCAGGCGGAAACATTGATGAAGCAGCGTTCACAGATATTGAAACAGGTACAATGGTCAACTCCGAATTCCTTAACGGTCTTTCCGTTGAAGAGGCTAAGAAAAAGATCGTTGAATTCCTTTCCGAAAAAGGCATCGGCAAAGAAAAAGTAAACTTCAAACTCCGTGACTGGATCTTCGCACGTCAGCGTTATTGGGGCGAACCCATTCCCGTTGTATTCTGCGAAAAATGCGGTTGCGTAGCTCTTCCCGAAAGCGAACTTCCCCTCCGTCTGCCCGACCTTGAAAACTTTGAACAGACAGACACAGGCGAATCTCCCCTTTCCAAGCTTGACGATTGGGTAAATACAACTTGTCCTTGCTGTGGAGGTCCCGCTAAGAGAGAAACAGACACAATGCCTCAGTGGGCAGGTTCTTCCTGGTACTTCCTCAGATACATCGATCCCACAAACAACGACGCACTTGCTTCCGAAGAAGCACTCAAATATTGGCTTCCTGTTGACTGGTACAACGGCGGTATGGAACACACAACTCTCCACCTGCTCTACTCCAGATTCTGGCATAAATTCCTCTACGATGAAGGCGTTGTTCCCACATCCGAACCTTACGCAAAGAGAACTTCTCACGGTATGATCCTCGGCGAAAACAGCGAAAAGATGTCCAAATCAAGAGGTAACGTTGTTAACCCCGACGACATTGTAAATACTTACGGTGCGGATACTCTCCGTCTTTACGAAATGTTCATCGGTGACTTTGAAAAGGCTGCTCCATGGTCCGAAAACGGCGTAAAAGGTTGCCGCAGATTCCTTGACAGAGTTTACTCCATGGCACAGAATGTTGTTGACAGCGACGAATATTCCGCAGAACTGGAAGCTTCTTTCCACAAGACTATCAAAAAGGTTACTGAAGACATTGAAGCCCTCAAGTTCAACACAGCCATTGCCGCTATGATGGCTCTCCTCAACGAGATCGGAGACAAAGGTTCCGTAAACAAAGCAGAACTCAAAACATTCCTTACGATCCTCAGCCCCTTCGCACCTCACCTTTGCGAAGAACTTTGGCAGCAGCACGGATTTGAAGGTATGCTTGCAAACGGCAAATGGGCTGAATACGACGAAAGCAAAACTGTTGACAAGTCCATTCAGATCCCCGTTCAGGTAAACGGAAAGCTGAGAGCTACAATTACAGTTGCCGCTGATGCGGAACAGGCTGACATCGTTGCCGCTGCAAAAGCTGACGAAAAAGTCAAGACTCAGATCGACGGTAAACAGATCGTTAAAGAGATCTACGTAAAAGGCAGAATGGTAAACCTCGTTGTAAAAGGCTGATTTTAAAAACTGTTCACATTTTTACCATTGACATTTCACATATAAAATGGTATAATATATGAGTTCATGAGACACTTCATGATTTTCCTAAGACAATAGGTGCGATTCGCTTAATTATGCCTATCGAGGAAGAGCTTCAAATTATTTGGAATTCTTACGCTCTTTCGACCGATGGCTCGAAAGGGCTTTTTGTTTTAATCGAAAGTCATGAAAATTTTCAGGAGGTGAAATTTCATGGCAAACGAAAAAATTCTCAACGAGAAAAAGCAGATAGTTGCTGATCTCACAGAAAGAATTAAGGGTGCTACATCCGGCGTATTCGTACAGTATACAGGTATCACAGTTTCCGAAGACACAGCTCTTCGTTCTGAGCTCCGTAAAAACGAAGTTGAATATTCCGTTGTTAAAAACACTCTTACAAGACGTGCTGTTAAAGAAGCCGGCTACGAAGGTCTTGATGAGATCTTCAACGGTGCTACAGCAATGGCGACAACAGAAGACTACACAGCTGCAGCTAAAATCCTCTGCGAATACGCTGAAAAGAACGACAAGTTCATCATTAAAGCAGGTTTCGTAGGTGGCGAAGTTCTCGACGCAGACGGTGTTAAGGCTCTTGCAAAGATCCCTTCCAAACCCGTTCTCTACGCGAAGTTCCTCGGCAGCATCCAGTCTCCCCTTTACTCCTTCGCATACGCAATTCAGGCGATCATCGACAAGAATGGCGAAGGTGCAGCTGAAGAATCAGCAGAAGCGTAAAACAACAATAATCGCGGCATAGCTCCGCAAGCGGCAAAGACCGCAAACTACATCATATTTTTATAATTATTATTGGAGGAAATTTAAAATGGCATCTGAAAAAATCACACAGATCCTTGATCTTGTTAAAGAACTTACAATCCTTGAACTCGCTGACCTCGTAAAGGCAGTAGAAGAAGAATTCGGCGTATCCGCTGCTCCCGTTGCAGCAGCAGCTCCCGCAGCAGCAGCTGCTCCCGCTGAAGCTGAACAGACAGAATTCACAGTAATTCTTGCTGACGCTGGCGCAAGCAAAATGAACGTTATCAAAGCAGTTAGAGAAATCACAGGTCTCGGCCTTAAAGAATCCAAAGAACTCGTTGATGGCGCTCCCAAAGCAATCAAAGAAAACGTTTCCAAGGAAGACGCTGAAGCAGCTAAAGCAGCTCTCGAAGCAGCTGGCGCTAAAGTTGAACTTAAATAAGTTTAACCTGAACAAGCAAATAGAAACTCCCGGTGATATCATCGGGAGTTTTTTTCGTTAAAGCTATTGACTTTTGCGATTTGCTGTGCTATAATAATAAAAAAACTTTTAAGAGGCGATTTATCATGGCAGTTAAAAATTATCAGATACTTCAGCGTAATGAGAAAAACTTTGCGAAAGCTGTGTTTACAGGAAAAGTTCCCGCAAACATTACTCCTGAACAGAAAGTTTACGGAAGAGTTGTCGGTGAAAACGATTATCTCGTAATAGTTCAGTGGACGGAAGCTCATATCTCAGGGGAAGATTGGACTCTTGAAATCGAAGTTCCCGCAGGCGGTCTTTACCGTTTTGAAGCAGTTGCGGCAAACTCCGACATGCCCGTCTGGAACAGCATCGACGCGGAAAAGATAAACATTGTCAAGCACTTCGGTGTCGGTGACGTCTACATCATGGCAGGTCAAAGCAATATGTCAGGTTACGGCAGAGATTTCGCCATCGACCCGCCAACACTCGGCGTTCATCTTTATGCAAACAGCGGCGTTTGGGATATTGCAACTCACCCACTCAACGACGGTCTGAATACCATTTACCCCGAAAACTATGAGGGCGCTAACGGTACTTGTCCAGGTCTGAGCTTTGCAAGAGTTCTGAAAGAAAGACTCAATGTCCCCATTGGTCTTGTGGCAGCGGCTCTCGGTGGCTCACCACTCAGAGCATGGAATATTGAAGAAGACGGCTACCTTTACAAAGCAATGATGAGACGTATAAACGATATCGGCACAAGTGTCAAGGGCATCATCTGGTATCAGGGTTGCAGTGACGCAAATCCCGATGAGGCAGGTACTTATTACGACAGATTCGTCCGTTTCGCAGAAACAGCACGTAAAGACCTTGGTGATATAGACATCATAACAGTTCAGCTGAATCACTGGAACTCAGGCAGAAATCCCGAAATGGACAGATGTTGGGGTATTGTAAGAGACGCTCAGAGACGCCTGGCGCAGGATTTCGATTACATCCATATTATACCCGCAATGGGTCTGTCCATGTCTGACGGAATCCACAACAACTCAGAATCAAATGTTATCATCGGTTCACGTATGGCAATGGTCACACTTAAAGAAGTTTACGGTCTTCCGGGACTTTCCGCACCAGATATACTTGAAGTAAAACAAGTTGAAGACAATGTTCTCATTCTCAAAGTTGATCCGTCTTTCTGCATGATCGACATGGACTGCTGCGCAGAAGGAATGCACGTTGAAGATGCCGAAGGTCTTGTAGAAGGAAAAAGACTCACACATATCGAAGGCGGCATGAGGCTCGAATTGCCAAGAGCGATCACTCTTCCCGCCAAATTCCACGCATATTGGAGAAATGAAAGCTCCAACTGGATGGCAAAAGACAGAAACGGTATGCCACTTCTCTCCTGCTACAATGTAGATATTACAAAATAACCATTTTAAAGGAAAACTTTTTTCGCAAGAACAAAAGTTTTTCCTTTATTTTTGCATAAAAGTATCTCCGAATGTAAAAAAAAAATGATTTTTTGCGGTGATGTATTGTAATGTCACAAATCATAATGTATAATAAAGTATCGGTCAAGTTTAATTGTTTAAAGATTGAAATATTGTCCGTACATTTTTAATTTAGTATATTCTAATTATCGAAAGGTGATACATATGGCATTCAAAAATCCTTATCTTGCAGACCTTTACGAAAGAGTTTGCAAAAGAGATGCTAACGAGCCCGAATTTCTCCAGACTGTAAAAGAAGTTTTCGAGAGTATCGAACCCGTCGCTGACAAACGTCCCGACCTGGTAGAAGCAGGCGTATTTGAAAGAATGGTAGAACCCGAAAGAACTATCATGTTCAAAGTTCCTTGGGTTGATGACAACGGCAAAGTACAGGTAAACAGAGGTTTCAGAGTTCAGTTCAACTCTGCTATCGGTCCTTACAAGGGCGGTCTCCGCTTCCATCCCTCCGTTAACCTCAGCATTATGAAGTTCCTCGGTTTCGAACAGACATTCAAGAACTCCCTTACATCCCTCCCCATGGGCGGCGGTAAAGGCGGTTCCGACTTCGATCCTCAGGGTAAATCTGATGCGGAAGTTATGCGTTTCTGCCAGAGCTTCATGACAGAACTTCAGAGACATATCGGTGCAGATACAGACGTTCCCGCAGGTGACATCGGCGTTGGTGCAAGAGAAGTTGGCTACCTCTACGGTCAGTACAAGAGACTCCGCAACGAATTCACAGGCGTTCTCACAGGTAAAGGTCTCTCCTACGGCGGCTCTCTTATCCGTCCCGAAGCTACAGGCTACGGCGCTGTTTACTACACAGTTGAAATGCTCAAATATTTCAACGATGACATCAAAGGCAAGACTTTTGCTATTTCCGGCTTCGGTAACGTTGCTTGGGGTACAGTTAAAAAGGTTAACGAGCTTGGCGGTAAAGTTGTTACTATTTCCGGTCCCGACGGCTATGTTTACGATCCCGATGGCATAAGCACAGAAGAAAAAGTTGACTATATGCTCGAAATGCGTGCTTCCTGCCGTAACAGAGTTCAGGACTATGCAGACAAATTCGGCGTACAGTTCTTCCCCGGTGAAAAACCTTGGGGCGTAAAAGCTGACATTCTTATGCCTTGTGCTACACAGAACGAAGTTGGCATGGCTGAAGCTGAAAAAATGGTTGCTAACGGCCTCAAATACTATGTTGAAGTTGCTAACATGCCCACAACAAATGAAGCTATTGCTTACCTCAAAGCTAACGGCGTTATCGTTGCTCCTTCCAAAGCAGTTAACGCAGGTGGTGTTGCTACTTCCGGTCTTGAAATGTCTCAGAACTCCATGAGATACAGCTGGACAGCTGAAGAAGTTGACGAAAAACTCAAGGCTATCATGAAGAATATCTTCTCCAGCTCCATCAAAGCAGCTAACGAATACGGCTTCGGTGATGACCTCGTTGCAGGCGCTAACATCGCAGGCTTCCTCAAGGTTGCAGAAGCTATGAAGGCTCAGGGTTGCGTATAATTTAAAAATTAATAATTTTTATTATAAACGGGAAAACCTTATTTTCGCGGAAAAATAAGGTTTTCCCGTACCCTTTCCAACAAAACCGAACTTGGTACTAAGATATAAAAATATAGGATCCAACCTGATAAAAAATGGCGGTAGCTATGGATATCTCATCTATAATTATTGAGCTTTGCTCGGTAAAAGTTTTTTTGGATAGGGGTCGGGGAAACCTATTTTTACAAAAAATGGTTTCCCCGCAAATAAACTACATGCCAAATTGTACAAAACCACCCAAAAGTCGCAATATTGACACTTGAAGTTTGTATAATATGACTATTGCAAAAAACGGAAAATATGGTATAATATTATCATTAGCACTCATAGAGTTAGAGTGCCAAAATAAATCCAAATAAGTTAATTCTACAGTATTATATAGGAGGCAAAAAACTATGAACATTAAACCTTTGGCTGACAGAGTTGTTATCAAAATGGTAGAAGCTGAAGAAACAACAAAAAGCGGAATCATCCTTGCAGGCTCTGCAAAAGAAAAACCTCAGGTAGCTGAGATCGTGGCAGTTGGTCCCGGCGGAATAGTAGACGGCAACGAAGTTAAAATGTACGTTAAAGTCGGCGACAGAGTTATCACAAGCAAATATTCCGGAACTGAAGTTAAGATCGACGGCGCAGAACTCACGATCGTAAAACAGAGCGACATCCTTGCAATCGTTGAATAATCAGAAAATTTCCACATTCAGAAAGGTACGGTAATTACACAATGGCAAAAGAGATCCTTTACGGCGAAGACGCGAGAAAAGCCCTCCAGAGAGGCGTAGACGTTCTTGCTGATACAGTTAAAGTTACACTTGGTCCCAAGGGCAGAAACGTAGTCCTTGACAAAAAATTCGGTGCACCCCTCATCACAAATGACGGTGTTACCATCGCTAAAGAAATCGAACTTGACAACGCTTTTGAAAACATGGGCGCACAGCTCGTTAAAGAAGTTGCAACAAAGACAAACGATGTTGCAGGCGACGGTACAACAACCGCTACTCTCCTTGCTCAGGCTCTCATCCGAGAAGGTATGAAGAATGTTGCAGCAGGCGCAAACCCCATGGTTCTCAGAAAAGGTATGAAAAAAGCAGTTGACAAGACTGTTGAAGTTATCAAATCCAACGCTAAAGTTGTTGAAGGTCCCGCAGATATCGCACGTGTTGCTACTATCTCCGCAGGCGACGAATTCATCGGTCAGCTCATAGCAGACGCTATGGAAAAAGTTTCCGCTGACGGCGTTATCACAGTTGAAGAAAGCAAAACTGCTGAAACATATAGCGAAGTTGTTGAAGGTATGATGTTCGACAGAGGTTACATCACTCCTTACATGGTAACAGATACAGACAAAATGGAAGCTGTTATCGACGACGCATTCCTTCTTATCACAGATAAGAAAATCAGCAATATTCAGGAGATCCTTCCCCTTCTTGAACAGATCGTTCAGGCAGGTAAAAAACTCGTTATCATCGCTGAAGACGTTGAAGGCGAAGCTCTCTCCACACTTATCGTAAACAAACTCAGAGGCACATTCACTTGCGTTGCTGTTAAAGCTCCCGGATTCGGCGACAGAAGAAAGGAAATGCTCAGAGACATCGCTATTCTCACAGGCGGTCAGGTTATCAGCGAAGAACTCGGCCTTGAACTCAAAACAACTCAGATCACAGACCTCGGTCGTGCTCGTCAGGTTAAAGTTCAGAAGGAAAATACTATCATCGTTGACGGTGCAGGCTCTTCCGAAGAGATCGCAGCAAGAGTTGCTCAGATCAGAGCTTCCATCGAAACAACAACTTCCGACTTCGACAGAGAAAAACTTCAGGAAAGACTTGCGAAACTCGCAGGCGGCGTAGCAGTTATCAAAGTTGGTGCTGCAACAGAAACTGAAATGAAAGAAAAGAAACTCAGAATCGAAGACGCTCTCGCAGCTACAAAAGCGGCTGTTGAAGAAGGTATGGTTGCAGGCGGCGGCACAGCATTCCTCAACTCTATCGCAAGCGTTGAAGAGCTTGTTGAAACTCTCGAAGGCGACGAAAAAACAGGCGGTAAGATCGTTCTTGCAGCTCTCGAAGCTCCTGTTAAGCAGATCGCTGCAAACGCAGGTATCGAAGGCGCAGTTATCATTGACAAGATCAAGAACTCCGCTAAGAACGTCGGTTACGACGCATACAACGAAAAATACGTTGATATGTTCGAAGCAGGCATCGTAGACCCCACAAAGGTTACACGTTCCGCACTCCAGAACGCATCTTCCGTTGCAAGCATGGTTCTCACAACTGAAAGCCTCGTTGCTGACAAGAAAGAACCCGTCGCTCCCGCAGCACCCGCACCCGACATGGGCGGCATGTACTAATTTGTAAGTAAATATTAGGGATTTATGTGGGGGAAAACTTTTTTCGCGGAAAAAAAGTTTTCCCCCATACCCCTTTTCAAAAAACCGTCCGTACTTACGCACGAATTGAGGTCAATATGGAAAAACCAAAGAATAAAAAGTTTTTATATTTGCCGACTGTTGTAAATTCAGCTGACATTTCTAATGAAAAACTCAATATCAAGTCCTACTGCGTAGATTCTGTAATAGGGAAATATCCCTGTCCTTGCTGTGGATACAAGACACTTCCTGTCCCGAAAGAAGATGCCATTGCCTACATTTGCCCTGTGTGCTATTGGGAGAACGATGTTTTCATCAAATCGGACGACGAGCCCAGCGACGAAAATGGGGGAATGACATTGAATCAGGCACGTGAAAACTATAAAAAATTCGGTGTCTGCGAAGAGCGATTTGTAAAAACTGATTATCCGCCGCAAGAATTTGAATAATGGACAGAAGTTTTCGCTCCTGTCCTGTTTTTTTGTGTGACGGCTTGACATTTTACCGATTATGGTGTATAATAAAATAAAAAGGAGATTTTTTTATGATAGCTTACGATATGATGAAACCCTACGTTTATGCAAATGAGGCTATAAGTGAAACTGTAAAGCTGCCTTACCTGATGTATGTGCCCGAATCCTACGACCCTGCGAAGAAGTACAAAGTTCTTTTCTTCATGCACGGTATGGGTGAGAGAGGTTCCGACCACAAGCATTTGGGAGACGAGGGCTATTGCCGTTATCTTTGCTATGTTCTTGAAGACCCGAAGTTGCGTGAGGAATTCATTCTTATTGCGCCGCAGTGCGAAGAAAGCTGTACATGGGTGACGATCGAAGCCATGGTGAATTATCTTGAAACAAAAGAGTTCCCGGGAACATCGCTGTCCCCTGCCCTTGCGCTAGTCTACGATCTTCTTGAAAACAAACTTGCAAAGGATTATAACATCGACGGCTCACGAATCTACATGGCTGGGCTGTCAATGGGAGCGTTTGCGACCTGGTACACGGTCATTCACAAACCGAATCTTTTGGCGGCGGCAGTTCCCGTTTGCGGCGGCGGAGATCCGAAAGAGTTGCACAAAGCGAAAAATGTCCCCATTTGGGCGTTCCACAGTCTTGACGACGATTTAGTTCCTCACCAATGTCTGCTGCTCGCAAAAGAGGTCATGGAACGGGAAAATGCGCCCGATTTCCACGCCACGATGTATGAACACGAGGGTCACGGCTCATGGGTCAGAGCATTCCTCGAAAGAGATGTTTTCGACTGGATGATCTCAAAAGTCAACCCTGATCCTGAAATTAAATAAAGTAGAATATTTTTTATGGAAAACCCTTCTTTTCGCGAAAAAAGAAGGGTTTTCCAATCCTTTCCCAAGAAAACCGAATTGGGGAAACAAAACATTTTCAATAAACTAATATTGACTTTCTCAGGAAGAGCCATATAATATACATATATCACATATCAGGATATCGGGTGTTACTTAAGAAAAAAGGAGAAACTTTTTCCGCGAAAAGAAAAAGTTTCCCCTTAATTATCTCATTATTCAGTTTTTACTCTTTAAGAGGCACGCCGTTAGCGTCAACTGCAATATTGCCTGTGAGGATCATGATACCCTCAATAAGACCCCAGATCGCACCAATTCCGCAGAAAAGGGACAGAACGATGTCGATAACAGCCTTGCTTGTATAACCGAGATAGAAATTATGTATGCCGAGGCCACCGATAAAAATACCGAGAAGACCTGCAACAAGTTTGGATTTCTGTTCGGGCTGACCCTGAACAGTACCGTTTGTGTGAGTCACGGTTGACTGTGCCTGATCGGAAGTCGCTGTGCCGCAATCGGGACAGAATTTCACATTGTCTTCAAGGGCTTTGCCGCAATTTTTACAAAACATAAGTATTTCCTCCTGATTCTTTATTATTTTCAAAAATTCTCATAAAATCAGCAATCTACACATCGCCATCTCATTGAGACTTGTGAGTGTATCTTTAATTGCTTATAATTATTATACCATAATATATGATTCTTGTCAATAGTTTTGTTGGGCAGATGCAAAAAAAACTAAAGGAATTTATTTACATTCCCAATTCGGTTTTCCGGGTTAGGGTTTGGGGAAGGGTTCTTTTTTCGCGAAAAGGCACCCTTCCCCATAATATTTCACTTATTAAAAATCTCAACTCATGGATACTGTTCCGAAAAGGCGCTGGACAGCTGAGTCTACGGCGAAAGATTCCTTTTCGGGAATTGCTTCACGGACGGCGAGATAAAATTCAACCATCTTGCCTGCTTCGTCAAGCCCTTTCATGTCGGTCAGAGACGCCATTGCAAAATCCGGGAGACCGTGCTGACGTGAACCGAAAAAGTCGCCAGGGCCGCGCTGTTCAAGGTCCATACGACTGATAAGAAAACCGTCGTTTGTAGAACAGAATTTTTCCAACCGTTCTTTTGCGGAACTACTGTCAGAAACAAGGAAGCAGTAGCTTTTTTTAGAGCCTCTGCCAACCCTGCCTCGCAACTGATGAAGCTGAGAAAGCCCGAACCTATCAGCATTTTCGATTATCATTATGGTAGAATTCGGCACGTTTATGCCCACTTCTATGACCGTGGTGCTGACTAACACTCTGGTCTTACCTTCGCTGAAATCCTTCAATATCTGCTCTTTTTCCGCAGACTTCATCTTGCCGTGGAGATGTGCAACATTCAGATACCTGAGCCATTTGGAAGTGAGTTCCTCCAAGAATGACGTGACGGAAACCACATCATCAAGCCCGTCGGAATCCTCGACCAAAGGACAAACGATATAAGCCTGACAACCGTTCATGACCTCATTGCGCAGGTAATTATACATTCTGTCGCGGTAATCCGTGCCGACTAAAAATGTGGAGATCTTTTGTCTTCCTGCAGGAAGTTCATCTATAACGGAAACATCAAGGTCACCGTACATTATGAGTGCCATACTGCGTGGGATAGGAGTTGCGGACATGACGAGAACATGAGGATTCTGCCCCTTTTCGGAAAGCATTTCACGTTGGTTTACACCGAAGCGATGCTGTTCGTCGGTGACAGCCAGTCCTAATTTGGCAAATTCAACGCCTTTCTGAATCACCGCATGAGTTCCGATAAGCAGATCAATTTCCCCATTTTTGAGTTGTGCAAGTAAAATTTTTCGCTGAGACTGTGAGGTGCTTCCCGTAAGGAGTGCCGTTTTCAAGCCTGCTTTTTCCAGAAGAGGTTGAAGTGATTTGAAATGCTGAATTGCCAGAACTTCCGTGGGCGCCATCATGCAGGATTGAAATCCGCTTGCCGCCGCATGACAGAAAAGCGCCGCCGCAACGGTGGTCTTACCGCTTCCCACGTCGCCCTGAACGAGTCGTGCCATTGCGAAATTTTTGCTCATGTCCCGAACACAGTCGTCTATTACCCTGCGCTGTGCGTTGGTTGGAGCATATGGTAAAAGCTTGTAAAAATCCTCTATTACGCTCTTTGGCGAATTTATCGCAAAGGAGCGTTTTTTTATTCGTTGAGTTTTTGAACGTGAAAGCCCCAATCTGAACAAAAACAGTTCTTCGTATATAAATCTGCGCCTGGAATTCTCAATATCTGATTGATTTTCAGGCAAATGAATCTTTTTCAACGCATCTTGGAGTGATAACAGACCAAATTTTTCACGCAATATCTTCGGAAGTGTATCTTCGACCGATGAAAGATATGATTCAAGCACTGTACGCACTGAATTTCTGATCATTTTCTGAGGAATCCCCTCTGAAAGACCGTAAACAGGCTGAATCACACCCTCTTCAACGGGTTCAATACGAGGGCTTTTCATTTCATAGAATATACCTGTTTTAATTATTTTGCCGTAGAAAAGATATTCGCCCTCTTTTTCAAGCCTTTCCGCAAGGAATTTTTGATTAAAAAGAGTTACGGACATTTCCACGGAGCCTGAAGCCACAACAAATTTGGTAATTGTCAACCGACCGCCCGCACCTGCACGTTTTGTTTTGACCTCGGAAATAATTCTTCCGCGAACAGCCGCAGTTTCACCGTCAAAAGTTTCCTCAAGCGTCTTCACATCGGAAAGATCGGTATACGTGCGAGGGAAATAAAAAAGCAGGTCACGGAGAGTCTCTATACCAAGCTTTTTGAGGGCATCAGCCCTTTTCGGTCCGATGCCCTTTAACGTATCGACTTTTTTCGTCAGATCTGTTTCCATTTTGCTCCTGTGGGTGTATCTTCGAGAATAATACCTCTCGCCTTAAGACCGTCTCTGATCTCGTCTGCACGAGCGTAATTCTTGTCTTTCTTAGCCTGCTGTCTTTCGGCAATAAGTGATTCGATCTCCTGAACGAAAGGATCATTGCTCTTTTCTTCGGCTTCAGCCTTTTCAGCTTCGATCAACTTCTTAGCTTTTGCGTTGAGATCAAGAGAAAGAACTCTGTCGAAATCTTCGATAAGCGCGATCTTCGTTGCAGGTGATGTGTTCGCTTTAAGAACATCGTAAAGCGCTGTAACAGCCAAAGAAGTGTTCATATCGTTATCGAGCGCTTCGCAGAATTTCGCTTTAAGCGCAGCAAATGCCGATTCATCAACTGAGCCGCCTTCTTCCTTATGGAGAGCCGCAACTCTTGCGAGTAGTTTATTGAATGCAACCGTCGCATTATCAAGGTTTTCATATGAAAAAACAAGGGATTTTCTGTAATGAGACTGGAGGCAGAAGAATCTGTAAACAAGAGGATCGTAGCCTTTTTCTTCAAGGAGTGAAACTGTAAGAAATTCGCCGCTTGACTTACTCATCTTACCGCTGTTTGTATTGAGGTGGTGAACATGGAACCAATAATTACACCATTTATGACCGAGATAAGCTTCACTCTGTGCGATCTCGTTTGTATGGTGAGGGAAAGCGTTATCAATGCCGCCGCAATGAATATCAAGAGATTCACCGAGATTTTTCATACTGATGCAGGAACATTCAATATGCCAACCGGGATAACCGATACCCCATGGGCTGTCCCATTTAAGTTCCTGATCGTCGAACTTGGATTTTGTGAACCAAAGCACAAAGTCTGTCTTATTTTTCTTATTGGAGTCTCCCTCAACACCTTCACGAACGCCGACAGCAAGGTCTTCTTCCTTGAAATCATTGAAAACATAATACTGTTCAAGCTTTGAAGTATCAAAATAAATATTTCCGCCCGCTTCGTAAGCATAACCCTTTTCGATAAGCGAAGTGATAACTTTTATAAATTCATCAATATAGCTTGTGGCAGGAACGACAACATCGGGAGTTTTGATATTGAGTTTTGCACAGTCTGCAAAGAACGCATCGGTATAGAATTTAGCAATATCCATAACCGTTTTCTTTTCACGCTTTGCACCTTTGAGCATTTTATCTTCGCCCTCATCGGCATCACTTGTAAGGTGACCAACATCGGTGATATTCATAACACGAGTCACATCGTATTCGCTGTAACGGAGATATTTTTCAAGAATATCTTCCATGATGTAACTGCGAAGATTTCCTATATGTGCAAAGTGATAAACCGTGGGACCGCAAGTGTACATGGACACTTTTCCCGGCTCATTTGGCACGAATTCATCTTTTTTTCTTGTAAGTGAGTTATAAAGCTGCATATTTTCAAGTCCTTTATTAAAAAGTGTTTAGTCTTTAAGATATTTTCTGCACGCCATATAGTACGGAATAACGGAAATGACCGTATAAATTGAAACGAGCCAGAAAAGAATATTGGGAATGAACATATCTGCCGCAATGGCTTCCAAAGTAGTTCCCTGAGAAATAAACGCACCGAATACAAAGAACACACCGATGCTGATACCCTGGCAGATAGTTTTCACTTTACCCCACCAGTTAGCCGCTACAACTTCGCCCTTGCTCATTGCACCGAGACGAAGACCTGTGATCATAAATTCTCTTGCAAGAATAAGCAGAACAGGCACACAGCTGACAAATCCGATCTCAACAAATGCGCACAGTACGCCGAGAACAAGGAGCTTATCAGCAATGGGGTCAAGGAATTTACCGAAATTGGAAACGGCATTGAATTTACGCGCAATGCGTCCGTCAACAGCGTCGGAAGCAATGGCAACCGCAAATATCAAGCCTGAAACAAGGAACCGCGTCTGCAGGCTCATTGCCGCAGTAACAGGAGAATCAAGCAAAAAGAGCAAAATAAAGGGGACAAGTATAATTCTGAACCAACAAATAATATTAGGTAGTTTTTTGATCATAATTCTGTTTCCTTTCCCATCAGGTCGTAAAGATCGACCGATTCTATAGTAACATTTACGAAATCACCCGGTTGGTGTTCCGTCTCTGAAGTGAAATACACTCTACCGTCGATGTCGGGAGCCTGAAAATAAGCTCTGCCGCTGTAAAGGCAAGTGGTTTCGTCGAAGCCTTCACAAAGGACTTCGTAAGTTTTTCCGAGATGATTTGTATTGATCTCTTCCATGAGGCGCATCTGGAGTTCCATAACTCCGTCAGCACGTTTTTCTTTGATCTCCTGAGGTATCTGACCGTGCATTCTGCCGGCCTTCGTCCCCTCTTCACGGGAGTATGTAAATACGCCGAGATTATCGAACTTCACACGTTCCACAAAATCGCAGAGTATCTCGTAGTCTTCGTCTGTTTCTTTTGGGAAGCCCGCAATAAATGTGGTTCTCAGGGAAACATCGGGAACCTTGGCACGAATACCGTTGAGAAGCTCTTCAAGTGACTTATCATCCATGGAACGGTTCATTAGTTTCAGAACTCTGCCGCTTGCGTGCTGAAGAGGTACATCAATATAATGAACGAACTTCTTTTCCGTTGCCATGAGGTCGATAAGCTCTTCGGATATTTCTTCGGGACGGCAATAGAGAACACGTACCCATTTAACGCTTTCGATAGCAGCAACCTCTTTAATAAGTTTGCAAAGCTGAGGATAAGCGGTGGTATCCTGAGCGATAAGATTTATCTCCTTTGCGCCGTTTGCCGCAAGAGCTTTTGCTTCTTTCAGAACATTTTCATAGGGGCGGGGGATAAATTCTCCTCGAACCGAGGGAATAACACAATATGTACAATGATTTGAACAGCCGTCAGCCAATTTCAGATATACACTGAAATCGGGAGAAGTAAGAATTCTTTCACCGTCGGGCGTTTCATCTGAAAGAGGTCTGTAATGAGAGAACTTTTCTCCCTCGCCGCAGGAAACTATGGCTTCACAAATTTTATCAAAGCTTTTACTTCCGAGAACGGCATCAACTTCAGGAACAGATTCAAAAATCTCTTCCTTATAGCGTTCAGCCATACAGCCCGTAACGATAAGTTTTTTCAAACGACCGTCTGTCTTATAAGAAGCGGCATTGAGGATATTCTCAATACTTTCCTCTTTGGCTTTATCAATAAATGTACAGGTGTGAACGATTATAACATCGCAGTTTTCCTGCTCTGCGCAAAGTTCAAAGCCGCAATCCTCAAGTTTTGCAAGCATAACTTCCGCATCTATTCTGTTTTTTTCGCAGCCCAGGGAGATCATTCCCACTTTAAGCGGCGAAGACGTAAATTCATTCAGATTCAAAGTTTTCAATCTCTTCCGTATATAAATTATATGCTTTTTTTACAAGTTCGTATTCATAGCTCTTTCTGGCAAAGGAATCGAACAGTTTTTTTAATTGCGCTCTGTCTTCGGGGACAGTACCTTTGAGTTTTTTCTTCATAACAGCTTTGATCTCGTCGATCATGATATCTTCGTCCACGAGTTCTTCAAGAACTTCCGAAACGACCTCCGCGGAAACACCTTTATGAAGCAGATCGTACTCTACTTTACGTTTACCGTAGGAATGGAGCTTCTGCTCAGCATAATGACGGGCATAACGGGCATCGTCAATGTAGCCGTAATTTGCAAGCTTTGCCATTGCGGAAGCGGATTCTTCGGGAGAATAACCCTTTTTCAGAAGTTTTTCGTAAAGTTCCTTTTCGGAACGGTCGTGAAGTCCGAGAATATATGCGCCGTAATCAAAAGCGCTGTAAGGATTAGAACTCATCGTCGAAATCGTCTGCGGAAATATCTACAGAAACGCTTTTCTCAGCCTTTTCGGGAGCGTCTGCGGATGCAGCAGCTTCAAAAGTCTCTGACGCAGCCTTACCGTCAAGAACAGCCTTGATCTTATCCTCAAGCTCCTTAAAGAGAGGAGGATCGTTGAGAATCATTTCCTTAACATTATCCCTGCCCTGACCGAGTCTGCGGTCACCGTAATAGAACCATGCACCGGATTTCTTTACTATTTCAAGTTTTACCGCAACGTCAAGGATCTCACCTGTCTTGGAGATACCTTTACCGTAAATGATATCGAACTCTGCTTCCTTGAAAGGAGGAGCAACTTTGTTTTTAACAACTTTAACTTTGGTTCTGTTACCGATAGGTTCAGAGCCTGATTTAAGAGTTTCAACTCTTCTTACTTCCATACGTACGGATGCATAGAATTTCAGCGCACGACCGCCTGTTGTTGTTTCGGGATTACCGTACATTACGCCAACCTTTTCACGGAGCTGGTTGATGAAAACAACGACACAGCTTGTTTTGGAAATAGCACCTGCGAGTTTACGGAGAGCCTGAGACATAAGACGGGCATGGAGACCCACATGAGAGTCACCCATTTCGCCTTCGATCTCCTGACGGGGAACGAGCGCCGCAACTGAGTCAACTATGATGGCATCAACAGCACCTGAACGAACAAGTGTTTCAGTAATTTCAAGAGCCTGTTCACCGTTGTCGGGCTGAGACACGAGAAGAGAGTCAATATCAACACCGAGGTTCTTTGCATATATGGGATCGAGTGCGTGTTCTGCGTCAATGAAAGCTGCTGTTCCGCCCAGCTTCTGACATTCGGAAACTATATGGAGAGCAACCGTTGTTTTACCTGAACTTTCAGGACCGTAGATCTCAATAATTCTACCCTTCGGAACACCGCCGATACCGAGAGCCGTGTCAAGGGAAAATGAACCTGTGGAGATGTGTTCCACATTCATGGCAACATTCTGTCCGAGTGTCATGACAGAGCCTTTACCGAACTGTTTTTCTATCTGCGCAAGAGCTGTGTCAAGCGCCTTCTTTTTACCTTCCTGCATTTTTAATACTCCTGTTCTATGTATACAACTTCGGATTTCCCATGTTTAGAGAGCTTCCGACAGTCTTAAAAATTCCTATACCTATATTATATATCATTTTGAGAAAAAAAGCAATACTTTGCGTGAAAATTTCTTAATTAAATTTCACGAAAAGTCTCCCAAAACAGAAAATTCATTATTTTTTTAAAAAAACCCCTTGCAATAATCAATAAAGTCTGTTATAATATATACCTAAGTGCGTTAATAATGCAAACTAATGCTTTAAAATAGCTTCGCCATCTTGAAGCTTGGACGGAAAGGATGAATGAAAGAATGGCTAAATGTGAAATTTGCGGAAAAGGCGTAACCTTCGGTATCAAGGTTTCCCACTCCCACAGACGTACAAACAGAGCTTGGAAGCCCAATGTAAGAAGAGTTAAAGCTGTAGTTAACGGCAATGTAAAACATATGTATGTTTGCACCTCCTGCTTGCGCTCCAACAAGGTTCAGAGAACTGTTTAATTGAGATTAATTCAAAGGCGATTTCGAAAGGAATCGCCTTTGAGTCATATCCAAAACACGTTTTGTAAGGAGAATACACAATGAAAAACAAAAAAATACTTATTGCATTGGCAGCCCTTACGGCAATATCCGCAACGTCATGTAGCAAACTCGAAATACCTCCCGTAACAGAAGACCCCGACAATATTGAAAATAACGAGCCTGTAGAACTTTTAGATATTTCCTCGGAATATTCACTTGAAGTTTCCTCGGAAATGATAAAAGCGGGAGAAAATCTTGAAGTATATATTCTTTCCGAATCCGACAGAAAAATCTTCGTTGCATGGGAATCCACAGACCACAAGGTCCTTTCCTGCGTTGACGGAGTATTTACAGGTGTGGGAAAAGGTTTCGCAACCGTTTCCGCAAAAATTTCCGCAGAGGGATGCGAAGAATTTGAATTGACTTACACTGTAGAAGTTAAACCCGAAGATTACACTCTCGCATTGATAGACAACTTCATTTTAATCACAGACCTCAGCACAAAAGTACCCGAAGAGGGAGAACTTCTCGCTCAAATCCTCAGTGGAGGAAGACAGCTTATCAGCGCTTCAGCTCAAGAAGGATATACAATGAAAAAGAGAACTTCTTCTTTTGAAGAACAACCCTTCGAAATTCTTGTAGGTGAAACAAGCAGAAAAGAAAGCATTGGGGCTGGTTCAGATTTGGAAAAAAACGAATTTTCAATAAAAGCCGTAAACACCGAAAACGGAATGAAAATCCTTATAAATGCAACAGACAAATATGCAATGATGACCGCTTTCGAAGTACTTATTGATAATACGATAAAAACAGAAGAAGGTACTTATGTACCCTCAGACTTGGATATCAAAATGAAACCTTTGATTTCAAAAGAAGATTACAGCGGTATGTTTGAATCCGAAAATGTTTGGGTAGTCCGTGACCCATGCGTTATATATGACGGCGAAAAATATTATATGTACGGAACAGGACTTGCTTCGGGTCTCGGTTACGGTTGTGTAACAAGTGATGACCTTAAAACTTGGTCAGAGCCCTTCAATGTCTACACTTTCCCCGAAGAAATCGGTGCACAGGGAGACTGTTGGGCACCCGAATGTCACTACTACAAAGGCAACTACTATATTTTTGCAACTTACAGAGGTTCAAACGGTCTCAGGGGCTGTGCTATTTTCAAATCAGAAACGCCGGCAGGACCTTTTGAAATGATAACTGACGGACATATCACATCTTCCGAATGGAATGCAATAGATGCATCTCTTTATGTTGACGAAAACGGTGATCCGTGGATTATTTACGTAAGAGAATGGGTTTCCGCTCCAAATGAAATAGGAACTTTTGAAGTGGCAAGACTCAGCGAAGACCTCACAAAAATAATTTCTGAACCCATTGAAATATTTAAGGCAAACTCCTCAGCATGGGCAACAAAAGGTGTAACTGACGGTTGTTGGGCTTATAAAATGCAAAGTACAGGCTCACTCATCATGCTTTGGTCCAACTGGGACGGCGGTGGTTACTGCATAGGTATGGCTCGTTCAAAATCAGGTTCTATTCTCGGACCTTGGGAGCAAATTAGCACAAGACTTTATAGCTCTCTTTATTCAGAAGGATATGACGGCGGTCACGGTTCTATCTTCACAGATAAAAACGGACAAATGATGGTTTCGTTCCATGGGCCAAACGATGCTACAGATACCGTAAGAGAACACGCATTCTTCCTTCCCATTGAAGAAGATCCCGAAGGCGATATGCTCAGACCGAAACAATAAAATTTATTAAATGCATTTTTTGCGGGGAAACATTTTTGTACAATTGTTTCCCCATAAAAATTCATAAAAAGGATATGTAAAATGAAAATTGATATAGAAAAAATCGCAAATCTTTCGATGTTAAATCTTTCTGAAGACGAAAAAAATGAATTTAACATCGACCTTGAGGAAATAATATCTTTTGCAGAAGAAATCACAAAAGCAGAGAGCCATAACGACACTGAAAACATTAACCTGAATGAGTTGAAAAACATTTTCAGAGAAGATATTATCACCAACGGTTCAAACAGAGAAGATCTTCTGAAAAACGCCGAAACAAATGACGGTATATACATATCCGTACCTAAAATTCTGGGAGGAAACTGATGTATGAGGTTCATTGATAAATCAATGTCTGTTTCGGAATTAATTAAAGGGCTGAATTCAAAAGAGTTCTCTTCTGTTGAAATCACAAAGGAATATTTAACTAAAATAAGAGAGATTGATAAGGATTTAAACGCATTTATTACAGTAACCGAAGAGACTGCGCTTAAAACAGCTGAACAATCAGACAAATCAAGAAATACAAACAATGATTTGCCTAAGCTATCAGGGGTTCCGTTTGGAATCAAGGATAATATATGCACAAAAGAAATAAAAACAACTTGTGCATCTGCATTTTTGCAAGATTTTATTCCGTCTTATGATGCATTCGTTTCGGAAACTCTTAAAAATCTAAATGCACCGCTTTTGGGAAAATTAAATCTTGACGAATTCGGAATGGGTTCAACTACAGAAAACTCATTCTTTGGAGCAACAAAAAACCCTTATGATTATTCAAAAACGGCCGGTGGAAGTTCCGGCGGTTCAGCTGCAGCGGTAGCTTCGGGAGAAGTCCCTTTCGCTTTAGGCTCGGACACGGGCGGCTCTGTGCGTCAGCCTGCGGCTTTTTGCGGAGTTGTGGGAATGAAACCAACCTACGGTCGTATTTCCCGCAACGGACTTATAGCTTTTGCTTCATCACTTGACCACATCGGAATCCTGTCCAAAACAGTTTATGACAATGCTCTGATTCTTTCAGAATTGGCAACCCACGATAAAAATGATGCCACTTGCCTCAATCTTCCGAAAGAAAACTTCACAGAAACCATTTTTGAGGGAGTAAAAGGTCTTAAAATAGGTATTCCAAAAGAATTTTTCGGGGAAGGTCTTGATTCGGAAATCCGGGAATCTGTAATTTTAGCAACAAAAGTCCTTGAAGAAGCCGGAGCAGAGCTTGTAGAAATATCAATACCCCATTTAAACAATGCGATCCATGCTTATTATATAATTTCAAGCGCCGAAGCTTCTTCAAATTTAGCAAGATTTGACGGAATAAGATTTGGAAAAAGAGCTGAAAAATTCTCCGATATTACGGAACTTTACAAAAATTCCCGAAGTGAAGGCTTCGGGAAAGAAGTGAAGCGCAGAATTATGACGGGAACATATGTCTTGAGTGAAGGACAAAAGGACAAGTACTATGAAAAAGCCCTCAAAGTATGTGAAAACATAAAATGCGAATTTGAAAGTATTTTTACGAAGGCCGATATAATTCTGACACCGACAACTCCTACGGCGGCTTTTGATTTAAACAAAAAGAACTCTCCCGTACAAATGTATCTCAATGATATATTCACAGTCCCCGCAAATCTGGCAGGACTGCCGGCCATATCCGTTCCTTGCGGAAAAACGCAAAAAGGTTTACCTATAGGAGTTCAGTTTATAGGAAAAAAGCTTGACGAAAAAACGCTGTATAAAACAGCTTTTTCTTTAGAACAGGAGATTAAATTTTGAGCATAGCAGATTATGAATCCGTCATCGGACTTGAAGTTCATGTTGAATTGAAAACCAAAACAAAGATTTTTTGCGGCTGTTCCACGAAATTCGGAGCTGAACCAAACACACAATGCTGTCCTGTCTGCATGGGTATGCCGGGAACTTTGCCCGTTCTGAATAAGGAAGTTGTTCGTTTGGCGGTAAAAGCGGGCTTGGCATTGAATTGTATCATTGAAAAGAACTCAAAACATGACCGCAAAAACTATTTTTATCCCGACCTGCCGAAAGCCTATCAGATATCCCAATACGACAAACCTCTTTGCAGCAAAGGATTTATAAATATTGAAACGGAAAACGGCACAAAGCCCATAGGGATCACAAGAATCCATATTGAAGAAGATGCAGGAAAGCTAATCCATAACGAAAACGGAACGCTGATTGACTGCAACAGATGCGGTGTTCCTCTAATTGAAATCGTTTCAGAACCGGATTTAAGAACCGCAGAGGAAACCGTGGCTTACGTTCAAAAGCTGAAAAATATTCTTGAATGTGCGGAGATTTCAGACTGCAAAATGAACGAAGGCTCACTTCGTTGCGACATAAATCTTTCCGTAAGAAAAAAAGGCGAAACAGAATTTGGAACACGCACGGAAATGAAAAATCTGAATTCATTCAAATTTATTAAAAAAGCCATTGAATTTGAATTTGCAAGACAGGTTGAAGCTGTGGAAAAGGGAGAAAAAATCCTCCGTGAGACACGAAGATTTGACGAAGTTTGCGGCAAAACATTTTCCATGCGTTCAAAGGAAGATGCGGCTGACTACAGATTTTTCAGAGAACCCGATTTACCTCGAATTGAGCTGTCCGACAGTTTTATAAATGAGATAAAAACGGAAATCCCCGAACTTCCCGACGAAAAAAAGGCTCGCTTCATGAAAGATTTCGGACTCAACGGATACGATGCGGAAATGCTGATTTCCAATAGGGTCATAGCGGATTTTTATGAAAAAGCCGTTAATAAAACCGAATTTCCTAAAATCCTCGCAAATCTTATGATAAGCGAATTGCCTAAAATTTTTACCGACGAACAAATTCCTAAAACTGAACCCATAAATTCGGAGTTTTACGGAGAAGTTGCTGATTATTTGGGTAAAAATGAGATAACTTCGGGAACAGCGAAGATGCTCATGCAAAAAATCGCCACGGACGGCATAATTCCACACATTTACATAGACGAAAACAATCTCCGACAGATAAACGACGAGGAAACGATTAAGAAATTATGTCTGACGGAAATCGAAAATGAACCAAAGAGTGTTGCGGACTACAAAAAAGGCAAAACCACAGCCCTGAAAGCTCTTATGGGTAAAGTCATGCGAGCAACTTCGGGGAAAGCGAATCCAAATCTTGTACAAGAAATTCTGGAAGAGCTTTTGGCGTTGTAATCTTAGAATAGAAAACCCCATATGGACAGGTAATTCTGCCATATGGGGTTTATTTTATTCCGGTTGACTTACATATTCAGGGTTATACACATCATTTGATGTGGCGATAAGTGTTCCGTCGGACTTTTGGGCTAAAATTACAAAATCGCTTCCGTCATAGTAGGTAAAATCAACAATGTCGGTAAAGTTTTCGGCTTGAATTAAAACGTCCCGAAGCTCCTGATAATACTTTTCAATCCGATCTGCGGTTGTTCCGTCAATATCGCTGTAATCTTCTTTGATTTCACCTAAAACAAGTTTTCCGTCAGCGGTAAGAGCAGCAGGTATTCTTTGATCTATCAAGTAAATTATATCAATTTTCACTGCATTTTCAACAGCAAACTCAATTCCTGAAGATAATACTTTTCCGTCGGAAGTTAAACCTATAATAAAATCTTCACAAGAACGGTAATCTGTAATATTTTCCCATGAACTTGTTTCAGGAAATTTCTCATCATAGATTTTTCCGTCAGGAGTCAAAATGTCATCATATTCATCATATTGGGATGCCGGATCTTCGAAATGGTAGACTTTGCCGTTATTTGCATAAATATAATAAGGCGCCTGAACCATACCGTAAACTCTGCTGATGTTTCTTATTCCACAAGAACTGTTGAGTTCTTTTATCAGCTCAAAAACAGGATAAGTTCCGTCCCATTCCGAGCCCTCACGTAAAACAGGGTCTATATCGGGATACAAATAATAAGACCAGCGTTCAAACGGTGAGCCTAAAAGATCTACGAATGAACCGTCCTCACAGAAAACAAAACGTGAGTGATAAACACATACAGCATTTTCTATTTCGGAGGCTATACTATCCATTAAAGTGTTCCCTGAAGCTTTTTGAATGCAATAAACTTTTCCGTCAAGAACGGCCCACATATTGTCAAGGTTTTCTTCCCATTTAAGCAGATGGATTTCTACATCTTGAGATTCTTGAATTTCGGGGTCTAAAATCGTATCTTGAACCGAGTCGCTTGGGGTTTGATCCGGAATAACCGTAGGTTCTTCATTTGAGCAAGACGAAATCGTTACAAATAATATACTTATAATTAAGAAAAAGTATATTCTATTCATCATAAAATCCCTCTTTCGATATATGGGTCACAATGAGTGTGACCCATATATATTTAAAATATTAAAAATTAAGAATAATAATACATTAAAGAAATTGAACTATACGTATAATTATTATTTTCAGAACCAAGATTCATATATGTAGATAACGGCATTTTTTTATATATTTCATCAATTCTACCTGGGTCATATACATAATATGATGAACCTTCTTTAACTACAACAACACCATAAGTTTTTAAATTTAACATAAAACCATAATTATCATTTCCATAAATCTTCTGTTTTCGTAGCATTAACCTTATCTAAAGCTTCACTCTGAACCCAATAATAACTTCCGTCTTCCGCTTTGGCAAAGGTATGTTTGTATGTGGGAAGTTGTTCGTCATATTCACCGTTATATAATTTATCAAGAACCGAATCCGCAGTATCATCAGCGGTATCGTTATTGGAATAAACAGTCTTATCAATTACATAATGATCATAATCCATAAAATGAACAAGCACACATTCACCGCTTATAATGGCAGCCCATTCAGTTATTTGAAGATCGTCATCATATTTCGGTTCCACATAAAAAGAACCGTAAATATCATAAATAAAAAGCATATCGCCGTCTGTTTCATAAGAAATCATCTTACGGTAGCTTTGGCAACCAATATCAAGCCCATCGCTGCTGAAATTTTGTACATAAACATAGGAGTCCGAAGTTTCATCATACATAAGAATTCCGCTGCTGCCATAATCACCTATATCTGTCACAAAATTAAAATTATATGATTCAAATGTTCCTTTTCCATACATTTTTTCCCAAAGCTGAACGACTTCCTTTTTGGGAATCAGTTGCCATTCACCCCCAAAATAATCAGCATCACTGAACGAAATAGGAGCAGATTCCACATCAATATCAAAATAATCTTCAACTTCAGTAATAAATCTACTTGGAAGACTTTCCAGATTATAAACATTTGAAACGGTTTCCAATGTGTATGCTTTAGGATAGGGAACGTATGAATAAACTTTTTCGACTATCGCTTCTTGTTCTGTGGATTTCCCTACAGTACAAGCAACTAACTGAAAAACAAATAAAAAACAAATAAGTACATTACTGATTTTTCTCATAATTATTAATTTCTCCTTATTCTAAATAAATTATTTTAGTAATATGTTCACTATTTCTATATTTCCGGTGAACACCTGCGCCTAAAGAATCTTGAGTCACAGAAGCATAACCTATAAAAAGTTCGTAAATGAAATGGTTTTTACTGATCTATACTGTTAGACGACTTTTCTGGAAAAAAGTTCCGCAGTTAAAAAATAATTTTTGAATATTTTTATGGTCTGTTACGAACCACTTTTCTTTAGTAATTTAATTATATCACATAGTACTCTGTTTGACAATAGCTATTTTGATATTGATAATTATTTGTCAGAAATAAAGTTTTAATACTTAAGCAACATCTAAAGGTAAATTTCTAAAAAAAAGGTTATTTTTCTCAAAAACACTTGATTTTATTGATTATGTGTGCTATTATATATACATAATATATTTATACTCAAATTCCCTAAAGAGAGGCAGATATTAAGATGTACGAAATTACAGCTAAATTCAAAGAACTTAAACTTATTCCCGTTATTAAAATTGAAGACGTGGAAAACGCTGTTCCCCTTGCGGAAGCTCTTATTAAGGGCGGACTTCCCGCTGCTGAAATCACTTTCCGTGCGGCAGGTGCAGACAAGGCTATTGCGGCTATTTCCAAGGCTTTCCCCGAAATGCTCGTAGGTGCAGGCACAGTTCTCACAACAGAACAGGTTGACGCTGCTAAAGCGGCAGGCGCAACATTTATCGTAAGCCCAGGTTTCAATCCAAAAGTTGTTGCTTACTGTAATGAAATCGGAATCCCCGTATTCCCCGGTTGCACAACACCTTCCGAAATCGAACAGGCTATTGAACTCGGTCTTGATACAGTTAAATTCTTCCCCGCAGAGCAGTCCGGCGGTATCGACAAAATCAAAGCTATGGCTGCTCCCTACACAAAGATGACATTCATTCCCACAGGCGGCATTTCCCCTGCTAATATCAAAAAATACCTTGCTTTCAACAAAGTTGTTGCTTGCGGCGGCAGCTTTATGGTTAAAGAAGACCTTATCAACAATAAGGAATGGGACAAAATCACAGAACTCACAAAGAATGCTGTTGATCTCGTAAACGGCAAAGAAGAACCCGTTGTTAAAACCGAAAAGAAAATTACTGCAGGTAAGGT
>SVMT01000057.1 GCA_015067305.1 Oscillospiraceae bacterium
ATAATTGACTAGGTCAAGGGTTTTATCCCTTGACCTTTTTTATGTCAAAACTCTATTTCACCGTGCATTGGAGTTCTTACTTTGATCTTCAATCCTTCGGGAATGTGGCTTTCGCCTTTTGTACCGTCAAGAGACAGACCTAAAATATCTTCAAATAATACTGATACGGGAGCACTTGCCCATGGGTGACAAAGGCTTGTGTTCCATTTTTTGTCTTTACCCCAAGCTTCGAAGCAGGTCGTTCCGCCCTCACGTACCATATTGTACCATGAATTTTCATCCTGAGATGTAATAAGCTTGTATACATCTTCATATCTTCCTGCTTTTGCGAGAGCTTTTAAAAGGAAATATGCCATGTAAACACCGCAGCATAACTTCTTTTCCATAATAAAATCCGCAATGGTTTCTATATTTTCTTTCGGTGCGAAACCGTAATAAAGAGGGAGAATATTAGAGTGGAGTGCGCTGTGTTTGCTGATTTCAGAGTCAACATACAGACCTGTTTCTTGGTTGAGAAATACTTTATTGAAAGATGTTGATGTCCTGTCTGCTTCACCGTCAGATATTATACCGAGAATTCTTTCTATCTCTTCCACGCCGTAAAGGAAACCTATATAATACGCATTGATTACATTATGTGGGTAATCAAGATTGTTTTCTTTTGTTGGTGCAGCGTTAAGTCCCTGAAAATCATAACCGTCAAGAAGATTCTGCGGCCAGTCAACAAGGTTTACTTTGTCATTAAGCTTTACTATAAGTCCGTCTTCACGTCTGAATTTTTCGCTGTATTCTTTGATTCCCAGACAAGTTTCGTAATTTTTTCTGAGGAAGTCGATATCTCCTGAGAATTTGTAGTATCTGAGCGCAAGAATAGGGTATTGGTAAGTGTAATCTGCAATCTCCTGCATTACATGACCTGGAGCTACACATAAAAGCCCTTTGCAAACACATGCTGATTGAGCTTGATTTTCCATGGCCTTTTTGGTGAGTCGTCCGTCGCCTGTCAGCCAAAGCGAAGATGCCGTTGTAACTGTTGAATCTCCCGCATATTGACCTTTTTCGCGCTGTGGACAGTCAACGAAAATGTCTTGCGAACCGTATTTTGTTCCGTTTTTGCATATCTCAAATACGGAATTCAGAATTTCATCGTTGCTTTCAATTACGCAGGCGTTGTCATCAAATGGATTGTGCCGAACAGTAATGCTCACGTTGGAGATCTCAACCCCTTCATCAGGCATTATGGTAAAATATCTGAAAGCCTTGTATGCAAATTGTTCAACTGTATTTTCGCCGTCCGCAAGGGTCCATTCATCAATATAACAGCAGTTGCATCTCATGCAATACCTTACCTTGAGTTCACTGTCATCTGTTTCTTCTGCACAGTAGATAAGCACTTTGTTTCCGTCCATACCTTTGGCTGTAATGTTCAGCGTTCCGGTTATTTCCTGCCCGATATCATAGAATAAACCTCCGTTTGGAAGTTTTTCAGTCAGCTTTGGATAGATATCATAAAACTGAAGCGAAACTGCAGGTTGGTCTTCAAATATATAGTCAGTTTCCATTGAAACACATGGTACAAAATCATTTTTTGTCGGTTCCAGTCTGCTGTCGTAATCCTCAACGAACTGAGTGTCATAACCAACTGTATTGTTTGACGGATACATTTTCAGAACTGTGTATTTCCAACTTTCGTCTGTTGCATATATCAAAGTTTCTTTTTCGTCTTTTACGCCAATAAAATCAGCGATAAAACCCATTCTTAAGTCACCGCTACTGTCTGAGCGATTAATAAGTCCTGTGTAAGTAACATCCGATTCTACAGTGTTTGATCCTTTTTTTAAAAACTCGGTTATATCAATTTCATTATAATAGTAGTTGAACGAATATCCGAGACATGGTCCTATTGCTGCTAGTTTTCCGTTTATCTTGACTTTTGCGTAGTCGTCTGCTGAAAAACGCATTATGACAGAATCCCAGTTGTCAGTAATATTAAATGATCCAAGGAATCTGACTCTTACATTTTTTAAGTCTTTCGGGTGTTCGGCTTCAAGTTCCTTATGTCTTTTTTCATCTGAGTTTTTGTGCAACATATTAAGAGGCTCATATTTGAGAAAACGTTCATCGCAAAGCCATTTGCCATTAAAATTCATTTGTAAAACCTCGCTTTCTTATACTCATATTTTACCATGTATTGCAGACATTGTCAATAGATTTAATAATATAAAATTTCTATAAATATGAAAAGAAAATGAAGTTTGTGAGGCTTGTATAGACTTTAGTAGGAAAATATGCTAAAATGTGTAGGTGTAAATCTTATATTTTAATCGGAGGAAAAAATATGAAATTAAAGAATATAGCAGCTACTGCATTGGCTGCTGCTATGGCGGGAACATTGTTGACATCCTGTTCTCAGCCTAACTTGGAAAATCTTATGCCGTTCAGCGAGTACGAAGAAAATAAATATTCGTCTGTTGTTGAAGGTTCTGCGCTGACGCTTTACGTTGACATCAACGCAAAAGACGGAGGAGATGGTTCTGAATCTGCTCCTTTTACTTCAATTCAGGAAGCTCAGGCGAAGATTCGCGAAATAAAAAGCGGTGACGGACTTCCCGCAGGAGGGATTACTGTTTTAGTTAAAGACGGTGAATATAAACTCGATTCTGCTATAGTGTTCACCGAAGAGGATTCCGGTACAGAAGAATGTCCCATTACATACGTATCCGAGACACTCAACGGCGCTGTTCTTTCCGGTGGTCTCATTCTTTCATCAAAGGATTTTGAACCCATTACCGCAGAAGAAAAAGCTCGAATTATTGACAGTACAGCAAAGGATAAGATCGTAAGAGTTGACCTTACCAAATATGGTCTTACGGAAACCGATTGGGGCAAAATGTATGCATACGGTTCATACAATTCAGGCTCTAAGTATGATGGTGGTACGGGTCCCAATATGTCGGAGCTTTTTTGTGACGGTGACAGAATGACACTTGCCCGTTATCCTAATGAAGGCTTTGTTTATACGGGCGAAGTTTTGGATTGCGGTGAAGCTCGCGAATACTATTCGGATGATTCAATGGACAGTCGTGGTGAAATGACTTACAACCCCGATTACGATTCATTGAGAAATCCCAGAGGCGGTACGGCAAAGCTTTCGGATGAAATAATAGAGAGATCAACAAATTGGCAGACACTTGACGACGTCTGGACTTTCGGTTATATGAAATGGTCATGGGCTGATGCAAGTAATCCAGTTAAGACAATAGATGTTGAGAATAAGACTATTACGTTCGCACAGGCATCTTCTTACGGTATTTCCAAAGGCGCACATTTTTATTTCTTCAACGTTTTTGAAGAGCTTGATTCAGAGGGCGAATATTATATAGATAGAGTAAACGGAATTCTGTATCTTTATCAACCCGAGGATTTCGATTCCGCAGAGATAATGATGTCCTGCATTACAGATAACGTTGTTTCAGCTTCGAACGTTTCGTATCTGACGTTGAAAGGCTTCGGCGTTTGCGGAACAAGAAACAGTGGTATTTCAATGTCCGGCAATAACTACGTTGTTGATAGCTGTAAAGTCTATAACGTTCGCAGTGCCGGAATTGCGGCCTCGGGAACTTACGTTACAGTTCAGAATTGCGAAATTACCAAAGTCGGAGGAACGGGTATTCATATCAACGGAGGCGATCCCGAAACGTTGACTCCTTCAAACAACCTTGTTTACAATAACTATATACACGATTGGGCTGTGGTCGACAGAACTTATCATTCAGGTGTAGAGATCGACGGTTGCGGAAATCTTGTATCTCACAATGAACTTGCGACCTCTCCTCATCAGGCGATCGGCTGGCGAGGACCTAACCATATAGTTGAATACAATGAAATATACGACGTTTGCTTTGAGACTTCTGACTGCGGTGCTATTTACGGAGGCAGAAACATGACAAGTTACGGCTGTATTTTCAGATACAATTATATCCACGATGTAGGCTCGGGAGAGGCACATGCTCACGGTATTTATTGGGATGACGGACTTTCAGGTCAGACCGCATACGGTAATATTATTGTAAATGCAACATCCTACGGATTCCTTATCGGCGGTGGCAGAGATAACGTTGTTGAGAATAATATTGTGATAAATCTCGGAGATGTTCCTATAGTGCCTCCTATTTTTTATGACCAGAGAACAAGAGATGAAACGATCTACGGTTCTGCGTGGTTTGATCACGACGAAGAATTGGCAAACGGAATCAAGCTTGAAAATGATATATGGACAGAAGCTTTCCCGACTTACGGGGATCTTATCCGTTATTATAACGGTTATGATGGGGATGTTGATGATCCGATGCTTTCATCTAACCCTGCAAACAGCTCCGTTAAAAATAACATTTCGTATATCATGGTGAGATACGGCGGTACAATAGACACCGACGATTGCGGCCATTCTTACGGGGCAGACATCGGTAAATTTTCCGTAATTGAAAATAACCCCATTTTCTTGTATTATATCGCAGATTTCCCCGGTTGGCACAATGAGAATTTTACTATGAAAGTGGATTCAAAGGCAAAAGAGCTTTGCCCGGATTTTGAACCGATTCCTTTTAATGAGATTGGCAGAGTAAATTAAAACTTAATAAAGAAAGAACTCCCAAACTTTTTCAAGTTTGGGAGCTCTTTTTATGTTAATCCTTTTCGAATAATCGGATTATTTGCTTCTTGCAACATATGTTGTGTGAAGGAGCTTGTGAGCCTTATGGCTTCCGGGTTCACCAAGATATTCTTCGTAGATCTTCTTAACAACAGGAGATTCGTGAGATTTACGAACGCCTTCGCTAGCATCAAGATCGTAGAGAGCTTTAGCTCTGAGTGCCTTGAGATCAACATGAGCTCTTGTGTAAGCATCCTGAATGGGCTGACCGCCGCCGTTTACGCAACCGCCGGGACAAGCCATGATTTCGATGAAATCATATTTAGCTTCGCCGGATTTAACAGCTTCAAGAACTTTAGCAGCGTTAGCTGTGCCGCTTACTGCAGCAACTTTAACTTCTCTGCCTGCAACTGTGTAAGTTGCTTCTTTAATACCATCAGTTCCTCTTACTGCTGTGAAGTCGAGTTTTTCAAGCTGTTTGCCTTCGAGAACTTCAACAACTGTTCTGAGAGCAGCTTCCATAACACCGCCGGTAGCACCGAAGATGTGACCTGCACCTGTAGCATCGCCAAAGATGGGATCGAATTCTTCATCGGGAAGAGCTTCAAATCTGAGACCTGCTTTTTTGATCATCTTAGCAAGTTCTCTTGTTGTGATAGATACATCGATATCGTCGAGACCGTCAACTTTATTCATTTCACGAGCTCTTTCAAATTTCTTAGCTGTACAAGGCATTACGCTTACTACATAGATATCTTTGGGATCGATGCCCATTTTTTCTGCATAGTAGGACTTCATGAGCGCACCGTACATACCCTGAGGAGATTTAGCAGAAGAAAGATTGGGAATGAATTCAGGATAGTAGTGTTCGCAGTATTTAACCCAACCGGGTGAGCAGGAAGTGATAAGGGGAAGGGGACCGTCACCGTTAAGTCTGTGGATGAATTCTGTGCCTTCTTCCATGATTGTGATGTCAGCTGCAACGTCAACGTCAACAACAGAGTTGAAGCCGAGTCTGTGCATAGCAGCAACCATTTTACCTTCAACGTTTGTGCCGATGGGCATACCGAATTCTTCACCGAGAGTAGCTCTGATAGAGGGAGCAGGAGCGATTACAACGTGTTTGGAAGGATCAGCGAGAGCTTCCCAAACTTTCTGAGTATCGTCTTTTTCGTGAAGAGCGCCTGTGGGACATACAACTACGCACTGACCGCAAGCGATACAGGGAGCGTCTTTGAGGTCCATATCGAATGCGCATCCGATATTTGTGATGAAGCCTCTTTCATTAGCGCCGATAACGCCAACGCCCTGATTGTGGTTACAAACAGCAACGCAACGACGGCAAAGGATACATTTGTTGTTATCTCTTACGAGGTAATCATTTGTATTTTCGATTTCGTATTCGGGTTTAGCACCGTCAAATACGGATTCGTTTTCTACGCCGTATTCTTTACAAAGAGCCTGAAGTTCGCAGTTCTGGCTTCTTGTACAGGAAAGACATTTTCTGTCATGTGTAGAAAGAATGAGTTCGAGAGTCATCTTTCTGGATTTGATAACAGCAGGAGTATTTGTAAATACTTCCATACCTTCGTTTACGGGATATACACAGGAAGCA
>SVMT01000002.1 GCA_015067305.1 Oscillospiraceae bacterium
GCATCCGTTGCAGTTGCAGTTGCTATTGAAGAAGCTCTTAATAAATAATTATAGCATTATTTACGGTTAAAAGTATCTAATTTATAGAATATTTTACAGAACAGCCCTGGCTCTTAATTGAGTCAGGGCTGTTTTTTCTTTTTGTAGTCTTGAGTGAAGTTCTTTGTGTACCAAATTTGTGTACCTAAATCAGAAAAGAGACACAATTTGTGCCTCTTTTGTATACCATACTGTCACATATGATGTAAATTATTTAAGATTCTATCGCCGTTTTCTAACAGTTCTTTAGTGACATGCTGATAGGTTGAAATCGTAATATCAATATTTGCGTGTCCTAATCTTTCCTGAACATATTTATATGGAGCGCCATTGTTAAGTAAATTTGTTGCATGTGTGTGTCTCAGTGAATGGAATGTAAAATCGGGTATATCCAATTCCCTATGTGCTACTTGAGATAGATGATGTTGGGTTCTTGCGTTAATATATTCTCCACATTCTCTTCGTAATACAAAATCAACATAAGTGCCGGATGGGTCTTCAGAAATTCGTTTTTCGTTGTTTTGATAATAATTCTTATAATACTCCCCGTAATAGGCTCTGTTTTTAATTTGACGGTCTCGTTCTCTGATCAAAATCTGACAAAACGCTTTATCCAAAGTAATAGTTCTGATCTCATTGTATTTGGGCTTTGTAAAATACCAAACTTTTAACACGTTATCATACTGTACTTGTTTGTCTATTGTAATCTGTTCCTTTTCTAAATCAATACAGTCCCAGGTAAGACCGTATACTTCTCCTAGTCTTAAGCCGCATCTATGACCGAACAGTATCGGTAAATAGGCTGATGATCCTTCAGGGAATCTGTTCAGAAGTTTTTCGATCACATCATCAGGTAAATATGAATTAGGGTGTTCTCTCAGTGAAATTTTTTCATTTCTTCCGGAAGGTAAAATTACATCTTTTGCCGGATTACTCTTTATGAAACCTAAGACCACCGCATAGGAGAGGCTTTTGGTTAATAATCCTTTAATACATACTATCGTGTTTTTTGAGTAATGATTTTTGACCATATTATTGATAAAGGCCTGAATAGCAACGGTATTTAATGCTGAAAGTTTGTAGTTCCCCAAAGTAGGAATTATAAGATGATTGATCTTTTTTCTATAAGAATAGACCGTGGCTTCTTTACAATTCAGTTCGCAGTATTCCGTTAACCAAAATTCAAAGAAATCTGCATAGCTCATATTTGAAGGTTTAAAAACGACCCCACTCCGATTATATTCCTCCATTGCAGCTGTACCGACCTTAGTTGCTTCGCCTTTTGTCTTAAATCCACTTTTACTGATTCTTTTTCTCTTTCCATTGACTCTCGCAGTTTCAAAACTGTATTGCCAAACCTTACCTCTTTTTTCGACTCTTAATTCTGCCATTTGTTTCACCTCCTTTTGCTTTGCGTTCATACATATATTATATCACAAAAATAAGTGAGAATTAACACGGAACCCTCAACAGTTTGTAAGAATTTGGATTGAGATATTTTTAATTTCTGATTATGATATTGTGATTCTTACAGAATATTTCTAAAGTCTTGTGGGCTATTAACAGAGCTTTTTAATGTTGAGCGTATCCTTTTCAACTTAAAATAGATTTACTCCCAGATGGACTCCCAAGGCTTCTAATAGGATTTTTAAAATAGATATATAAACAAATTTAATTATAAATAATGGTCAAGCGTTTTGCCTGACCTCAATTATTTTATATGGTTGGAAACATCATTTGTTCCATATATTCTTCCGTAAATATTGGGTTTGCTGAAAGGGGGATGACTTTTGCTTTTAATGCAATTTCAGTAGCTTTTATTTTCATGCTTTTATTCAAGAGCAACATTGCTGAACCGCTTAATGCCGCATTGCCCAATATTTCAGATCTTGGTATCAACTCCATTGGCAGAAGTCCGATTCTTCCTGCGTTGTTCGTGTTTAAATAGCTTCCGAAACCACCTGCAATCAAGAGTTTTGAAACTTCATTTAATTCTACGCCTGATGTTATTAGCATTGTATTTATTCCTGCATAAATTGAGCTTTTTGCAAGTTGAACCATTCTCATGTCTTCTTGCGTTAGAAAGACTTTTCCAGTTATATGAACAGGATCATCTTCCAGATAACCGGTTTCATCAATAATTCCTGTTTCAAGGAGACATTTTACGACATCAATAAGACCGCTTCCGCATATCCCGACCGCTTCAGTTTCTCCTATAACATGCGCACAGATTTTTCCGTTAACGGTCTCTGCATGGTCTATAGCACCGTTTTTACCACTCATGCCCATTGAGATACCCACGCCTTCAAAAGAGGGACCGGCGGCTGTTGAACAGACCAAGAGTTCACAGTTTCTGAAAAGAGCCATTTCTCCGTTTGTACCGATATCAACAAGTATCTTTGTGTCGTCAGTTGTGTCGATCTCGCTTGCAATCAATGCGCATACTGTATCTGCTCCTATGAATGCGGAAATGCAGGGAGGCAGATAAACCGTCGCATCATTGTCGGCATTTGTCAAATCAAGATCTTTTGCAGATAGTTCCTCATTAAAAAGTCTTTTTGCTTCGAAAGGAACTTTTGACAGTGGTTCAACATCAGTATCTGTCAGCAAATGTAGCATCGCAGTGTTTCCCGTAAGGACGATACCATCAATATCTTTTGCGGAAATGTCAGTTTTTTGAGCAACAACTTCGATAATATTGTTTATTTCAGTACGAATAGTTTTCGCTAAAGCGTGTTTTTCACCTTTTAATGACGCTTCGATCCTTGAAATAACATCTGCACCCCATTTTGCTTGAGGATTCATACCTGTCGATTCACAAAGCTCATTTCCGTGTATGTCATAGAGTTTTGCCGCAATGGTAGTTGTTCCGATGTCGATTGAAATTCCATACTTTTTGAAAATTGGTTCGTTAACCTCAATATTGAATTTACCGTCAGTCAGGATTTTGTTCTCTGAATTTTTACTGATGGTTTGTATTGTACAATCGCCTTCAAGATTCACCATACAAGCAAGTCTGATACCGTTTTTTCGTTCTTCTGCCGTCAGATTATTCATTTCTGAAACTGAAAAAGGGGAGAGATTGCCTTGTGCAAAAACTTTACATTTACCGCATCGACCTCTACCACCGCATGGCATATCGGTGGAAATGATTTCTTTTAGTTTAGTACCTTTAGGAACGGAAACCGTTTTTCCGTCAATGTTTACAGAAACCATATCAGTCATTCCTTTCAAAGAATACTGCGCCGAAATATGTAACAGTGTTTTGTCCGTTGATGTATTTCATGTCTGCAGTCTCTGTAAGTTTGGAGACATTTATACCATATGCTTCGAGAGATACCACTGCAATTTCGGGATGTCTGCATGGTTCGTTTGTTTTCTTTGCGCATACTTCACAGAATCTACAACCGCCTGCACCTAAATGAAGAACTTTTCCATCATATTTTTCAGCGATGAGTTTTCTAACATTCTGGATTCGATCTTGATGTTCTTTTCCAATCTCTTTCATCGTTTCAAAATCATAGCTGTCTTCCAGTTGACCGATAGTTTGATACACCAATGCGTATTTATATGCGAAAAGGTTTTTGATCATTTCGTTAATCTCTCCGCAATCGGGTGGACATGTCCAGCATTTTCCGTAGTTTCCGCATACATTTGAAGCACACATATCGCGAAATCTTACATCAAATTGAATATCTTTTACATCAATGATATTTGCTTTGAATGCACCTAGTTTAAGTATTTCAGAAACGAATATTTCAAGGTGTTCAATATTTTCCATAATATTCCTCCACGGCGGAGAAAAACGCTTCAATATTTTCCCACGGTGTAAGCGGCGGAATGTCACAGCCCGATGATATTACAAAATTATCATGAGAACAACATTCTTCCATTATTCTTAGAGTTTCGGTTCTTACAAGTTCGGGAGTTCCCATCCTCAAAACTGCGGCAGGATCAACATTTCCCATTATGACTGTTTCTTCTGGAAATTTTGCAAGCATATCTTTCATGTCAATAGCATTTCCGAAATGGTATGCGGCAGAACCAGTTGAAAGAATAGACTCTGTCATTAGCGGTGTGTTGTTTCCACAGTTGTGGTAAATAAGAATAAATTCATCGTCCTGTATAGCGTCAACGATTTTTTTAACGTAAGGTGATGAAAATTCTTCTTCAAGTGCAGGGGATAGAAGTCCTGAAACTGGTTCTGCAAGTATTATTCCGTTTGCACCTGCTTCCTTGTAGGCTTTCGCATAATTCACAAGGAATTCTGTAGTTTTTTCTAGGACAGTATGAACCATGTCTGGGTCATCGTAACAGTCCATCATTATCTCCGTAATGTCTAAAAGTCTTGCTGCAAGCGAAAAAGGTCCGATCATTCCTGCAAATACAGGTCTGTCTGTGATTTCTGTGCTTGCTTTTTTTATTGCGTCAATGTAAAGTCCAGATCTTGCGGTTCCTATTTCAGGCACAGCAAGTTCTTTTGCTTCATTTTCGTCATTTATAATTCTTCCCGTAACAGTCGGTACTTCTCCGTCTGAAAATCTTACAGATGCACCGAAACATTCTGCTTCAACAGAAAGATCCATAAGACTTACAGTCGCTGCTGAATCTACTTTTTCTGCAATCAGCTTCATACCCTTTGCTTGCATTTCACTGTCTGCAATGAACTCTTTTACGGTGATTCCTAACAGTTGAACTGATGGGAAAGAAAGAATTGGTAATGACTTTTTAATTTTAGCATTACGAAGCTCTTCGAGCCATTTCTTCATATTTCTTTTCATATAGTGTCCTTTAATATTTACCAAGCTTATGTGCTAAATCTGCAATCATTTTCATGGTTTCAAATGAAACAGAATTCGGAATAGAGTGGTCGGAGGCAAAAACGTAACCGCCGCCTTCTTTCATTATGGGAATTATTCTTTCCATTTCTGCTCTTACAAGTTCCGGCTTATCCCAAAGCTGTGCGTTTATACCGCCGTGGAATGCTAATTTATCTCCGTAAAGACCTTTAAGTTTTTTAGGATCCATTCCCGCTTTGATCTCCAAAGGGTTAAGCATTTCTACGCCGATGTCCACAAGATCAGGAATGTGAGGCTCGATAAATCCGCAGGAATGAAGTTCTGTTACAAGTCCTCTTTCGTGTGCCCAATCAACAGCTTTTTTGTGGAAAGGTTTCAGTAATTCTCTATACATTTCCGTGGAAAAGAAAGGTGAACCCTTATATCCCATATCGTCGTACCAGAAAATACCGTCAAATTTATATCCTGCATCTAAAATTTTCTGACACATATTCAGAGATGATGTGAGGTATGTATCGAAAATATCCATTACCCATTTAGGATCTTCGTACATTCCAATAAGAATATTTTCCGTACCGGCCATATGAGAGTGGGCAACATCGAAACCAAACCAGACTGTAAGTTGTCTGAATTCTCCGTTTGTTTCCCATTTTGCAGCTTCGTTTTTAAGTCTGTTCCATGGAATTCTGTCTTCATGGTATTCAAGCATTTTTTCCTTTGCTTCTTCCCATCGTTCAGGTGTACTATAGTAAAAATCCAAAGTTTCTGGGGTAGAATCCAATTCTTTGAACTGCTTTTGAGTAGCACCCCATTCCGTGGTCACGATTCGGTATCTGTCTGTTTCTTCTATGATCTTATGCGGGAAGCATGGGCTGTTATTGGGATGAACATTTACTATTGTATCAAAACCAAAGTATTCCTGCCAACTCATATTTTTCGGCATACCCTCGTTGTACCATCTTCTCTGAGTGCCTTCCCATGCGCTGTCTATCATGAGTATTCTATCTGTTTCTTGGTGCTTATATGTGCGAAGCAATCTTTCACGTGTTGTCATTTCAGCCATTGTAAAACTCCTTTGTATTATGCTTTGCAGAGTTTAAGCGCCGCATCTGCCGCACTTGCCGCATCTGAAGTATATACATCAGCACCGATTTGTTTGCAGAATTCCTCAGTTACGGGAGCTCCGCCTACCATGATCTTAACTTTATCTCTGATTCCTGCGGCTTCTGCAGCTTTTACAACATCAGCCATAACATCCATTGTTGTTGTAAGAAGAGCAGAACAACAAATAACCTGACAGTTCTGTTCGATAGCTGTGTTTACGAATGTTTCGGGAGCAACGTCTGTACCCAAGTCTATAACTTCGAGACCTTTACCTTCCATCATCATTTTTACAAGGTTTTTACCGATGTCATGGAGGTCTCCCTGAACCGTACCGATACATACTTTACCTGAAGCCTCAACGCCTGCATTTACAAGATGAGGTTTGAGTATCTGCATACCCATATTCATGGCTCTTGCGGCAACAAGGACTTCGGGAACATATACTTCGTTTTTCTTGAATTTTTCTCCAATGATGTTCATGCCGTCGAGAAGTCCTTTGTTGAGTATCTCTTCGGGTGAAGAACCTGCGTCAATGGCATTCTGAACAAGTTCTTTAACTATTTTTGATTTACCTTTCTGAAGGTTTTCTGAAATTTCGGCAAGTATCTGCATTTTAAGTTCTCCTTTTGATTTGTTTTCTTTAATATTTTTTCTGAATTGAGTAGGGGACATTCCCATATTTTTCCTGAAAAGAGTGTAGAAAGATGCTACATCTCGTACGCCGCATTTATGTGCAATATCATCTACAGATAGTTTTGTATTTTTCAGCATATCTGTTGCATGATCTGCTCTGATTTTCTGAACATATTCAAAGAAAGGTTCACCGACCATTGCCTTGAATATTTTGCTGAGATACGACTGACTTATATAAAGGGATTCTGCTATTGAAGCCAATGTCATATCAGGGTCGCTGTACCGTTCTTCTACTGAAGTCATTACCGATGAGACCAATATCCATTCTTTTGGTTTGACATTCAGTTCAGTTTTTACCGCACTGCTGACATATCTTCCGACTGTTATGAGCAGTAATGTAAGATTAGCTTTTACCGCTGATTTCCATTCACTTTGTTTCTCATCAAGCTCAGATTTTATTATTGCAAAAAGGTCAAGAGCTTTTTTCAGTGTTTGGGAATTAAGCATTGCGTATGTTACAATGGAGTTTTCGCTGAAAATACCGTAACAGAATTTGTTGTTATCAATGTCTGATATCTTTCCGTCAAACCACTCTTTAGGATCGAATCTTATGGATGTAACTGATATCTTTTCGTTTTCTTGCGCTGTGAAATACTTATGGGGAACATCTGCGTTGATTATGAAAATATCACCTTTTTTGCAGGGGACTATCTGATTTATTATCTTGTGTATTCCATTGCCGTCCGTGACGATGCTTATCTCAGGCATACCGACGGTTTCAAGGTCTTTCAATCCGTAGTCTGAGGAATATATTTCATCGCAGATGAAAGTATTCTGGAATATTGGAACATTCTTATCTTTCATTTTTCGTCTCCTGTTCTGTGAATATTTATGTTTTTCCGATTTTGACTGTATGTTATATCAGATCTTTATTTTCTTTATTTCTTCTGCGTAATACTGAACAAGCTCGAATTTTGTTCCGGGCATGAGTCTGTGATCAGGACAAGGGATAAAACCGCCCATTGATGCGAGTCTCTTGATTCTTTCGAGTTCAATATCGACTGCGGCTTTATCTTTTCTCAATGCTGTCTTGTCCATGCCTCCGACACCCAGCATACCATTTCCGAATTTTTTTCTCGCAGGCTCGAACTGGTCACCCCAAACACCTATCTCTATAGGAAACATTGTGTTTACGCCATTTTCGAACCATGTGGGGAGAAGTTTTTCAGTTACGCCGTCACAATCAAGAGAAATGATGTCGATTCCGTATTTATGACAGAGGTCGTTTCTCTTTTTGTAGTGTTTCGCGCAAAGTTCATCAAAAAAATCAGGCGAGATAAGTGGTCCGTTTTTGAAACATATATCTTCCCAATAGTGCGCGAAATCAAATTTTGCACCTGTTTCAAGTACCGCCTCTGCGCATTTGTATTGCATATCAGCATAAGTATCAATGATATCTGCAAAAAGGTCTTCATCCTCATCGTACATAAGATAACTCATACCCATAACAGATACTATATCTCTTATTTCACCTAAAACACTTCCAAGGTGAAGACCTATGGGAACATCATTACGTCTTGTATCGTTGAAGTTTTTAAAGAATTCAAGGTCTATCCTATCAGGCGTGAACTGCATTTTTTCTTTGTAAAGCGCTTCAAACGCAGTTCTGTCTTTTAGTAAATAATCGTCTTCCGAGGGGATTGATGTTATACCGGGCTTGATCTTTTCTATCATGCCGTTTCCATTCTGAACTCTTTTAGTTCCGTCAGGAAATGTTTCGAGAACTTTTGTTTCAAATTGAGGGTTGAGGTGTATGTTACCACATACTGTTCTGAACCAATTGAAATCCCAACCGATAAGTTTATCTATTTCTGCATCAGCCTCATTTCCGTCGCTCCAGTTATCAGCAAGTTCTTTTGATATCTTGCCCTGTTCAGCCCATTCAGTAAGCAATTCGTTCCAATATCCGAAGTGGACGGCTGGAAGTCTGTCTGCAGGTTTGTAATGAAGCAAGTTCATTGCTCTTTCTCTGTTAGTCATTTCGTTCTTCCTTTCAGTCAATAGTCTGAAGTATAATACTGATACTGACATTATAACATATTTTCTATTTTTATTAAATAGGAAAATAATTCTTTTTTGAGCCTGTTCGGAATTAAAACCGACCAAATTTAAAAATAGGTAAGGAACCTTACAGCAAGATTTTATCATATTTTGCCAAAGATGTCAATGGTGAAAATAGAATAAAGGGGCTGTACATATCATAGTCACGACAATTATCAGTCCGTCGTCAAGCTCTGGTAAAATCGGTTAGTTCACAATTCGTTCAAAATGCTTCGATTTGACGCAGTACATTTTTTCGCACAACCGTGCGGAAAAATTGGGCTAAGTCATATTATCTGCTAATGAAAAACATTTAGCCACAAAAATTTTTTTAGGAGGAATTTACATGGCAGAAAAACTAAATATCTATCAGAAACTTGCCAAGATCCGTAAGCCCGTAGAAGTCCTGCAGAAGAACAAGCAGGGCTTCGGTTACAGATACGTCACCGAAGACGTTATCCTTTCCAAAATAACAGGGCTTATGGACAAGTACCAGGTCTCTCTCATTCCGAACATTCTGTACGGAACCACTAAAGTCGAACCCTATACCTACTCCAAAACCAAATCCACTAAGGACGGAAAAATTTACGAAGAAAAAGTAAACGAGATTCTCGTCACCTGTGATATGGACTGGCAATGGGTAACAACCCCATGGTTTACGAATGCGTGCAAGATCTTATTCTATAAAGAAGCTATAACAGTTTAAATCATTTTTTTATCTAATCTAATTGCACCTTACCCCCAGATTTAATATGATCTGGGGGTAATTACATTATCTAAATACTAACTGTAAAGAAGCATATCAATATATAAAATCAAAAAATAGATTTTATTATTCAACATTGTCTCCATAAAGATGCTCATGCAGGTAGTTCTCATAGTTTGATTTAAGAACATTATCTACAAACTCTTGGAGTTTAGGTTCAAACCTTGTAAGCAATTCAACAGCAGAAGCAGTTTTGAATTCTTCACCCACAATATTAAAGAGCTCTGAAATATTGGGGCTGGTCCTCCAATAAGTATATCTTATATTTTTGCCTACAGATAGATATATTTCAGTATCAAGAGGATCAAAGAAAACATTTGTATTAAAGTAATCTGCCAGACCTGCATCTCCTCCAAATACTTCAAAAGGATCACAAAGATCGTTAATTATCCTAGCAGATACTTCAGGAGTTGAATTATTTGATGGAATAGCGAAACCTCTTATTGCTGCAGTGTATTGAGCCCATTCACCGTATGTTACATCAGGACCACAAGGGAATGGCATGATACTGAATTCTATAGTTGATTCATATTGTAAGTCTCCTGCAGTTATTTTAGGTGTCGTCGTCAGCGCAGTCATCACTCTACTGTCTATAAATTCATCAAGTTCCCAATCTTCTTTAACTAAAATATTTTCTTCATTATTCAAGAAAAGATCTCTCATCCACTCAACTGCACGAATTGCTTTTGGAGTGGTGATATCTGATTTGAGGATTCCGTCAATGTAGTCCACACCTTTGACTCCGTTGGAGGCCAATGCCATCATAGCAAATGATTCATCCACAGTCATGGTTGCGTACATTTCTTCGTCGCCACCTTTGTCAAAACTTTCAATCATAGATTGATACTTATCCCATGTCCAGTTTTGGTTTTCATAGTATTCATGAAGATCAAGAAGACCTTGCTGTGTGGTAAGAATCGGATTATATATTATAACAAAATTGAAATTGCTCTGGAATCCGGGCCAATAACAAGGTTGAACCGCATATGGAACACCATCGATCATAGCAGCTTCAAGAATACCGGGTGTACCGAATTTTGCACTGTTTTCATAGTCAAGGTAATCTTTGAGTCCTGTGAGAGGGTACAACATATCTGCTTCTGTAAATGCCTGAAGTTTTGAGTCGGTATGTCCATAAATAATATCTGCCGGACAGTAACCTGCGTACATAAGAGCTTTAAACTGTTCCTCGTATGCAGCGGTGTTTCCAAAACATTTATATTCAATTTCACAATCATACTTCTTTTCGATTTCGTCGAATCTTTCCACAACACAATCATAAAGTTGAGTGTTCGCCTTAACTTGAATGTCAATAAGCGCATCATCAGCGTATGTCTCACCTATGAAAACGATTTTTTCGCCGTCAAGATCAAGTGAATTTGATTCTTCGTAGAGAAAATCCAATAGGGTAGCAGGTTTTCCACATCCAACAAGAAAGAGACATATTATAATAATTGCTGATATTTTTTTAATCATAGTATTTTCTCCTTTACAGTATTTCAGTTATTTGGATAGATTTAACTGTCTAGATGCTCATAGATATATTTTTCATAGTTCGGGCGTATATGTTCCAAAACAAGTGCTTCAATAGCTCCTTCATGCGCCTGAATAAGCTGTGCAACACTTGTAGCGCCGTTTACCTTTCTCATAAAATCGAAAATGGCCGTACCTTGTGCCGAATAGAGGTGTCTGATATTTTTACCAACTTCAAGGAATATATCAGTATCCAAGTCTGTAAAGAATACCTGCTCGCGGTAATAGTCATTGAGACTTCCAATCTCTTCAAAAGGTTCGGCAAGGTCATTGATTATAATAGCAGCGGCATCGGGTAGATCACTAAAATTAGAAATACCGAAACCTCTAAGTGATTCTACAAAATTAGACCATTCTCCATAGACCCCATCCGGACCACAAGGAAACGGCATAATGCCAAATTCAAAATCTGCTTCATACGGAACTATCTGAGTTATAGTTTTTGTATTGACAGGCATAAGCATTGCTTTTTCAGCACAGAATTCTCCATATTCGTAAGCATCATCTTGAAAAAGCATTATATTTTGGTATCTATTATAGAGATTTAAAGTCCAATCAATTGCCTTGTATGATTTATCGGAAGTGAAGTCGCTGTAGAAGCCTTCACCGTCATTTGCGCAGAATTTTACACCGTTTGCCCACATTGAGGACATTGTGAAAAATTGTCTTTGAATGCTTGCAAAATCAATATCTTCATTTGCAACTTTTTCATACATCGCAAAAAGATTTTCAAAAGTCTCGAATGTCCAAGTATTATTTTCATAATACTCATGAAGTTCTGGCATAGCATATTCACTGAATAACTCTCTATTCCATGTGATATAGTAAGCAAAACTGTTTGTGAATCCTGCCCACTGAACAGGCTGAACAGCATACGGAATACCATTAATCATTGCTGCTTCAAGAAGTCCTGCTGAACCGAATTTTTCACTATTTTCATAGTCAAGATATTCCTTTAATTCTGTAAGCGGATACAGAAGACCTCCAAAAGCAAAATGTCCCATCATATTACTGTTCTGTCCGAATATTATGTCTATTTCAGGGTCACCTGTGTATGCAAGAGGCATCATATTCTCAATCATTTTATTGCCATAGCCGCAATCAAGAAATTCAATTTTACAGTTGTATTTATCTTCAAGCATCGCTATTCTGTCCAAAATAGCATCATACATTGCTGTATCCTGCTTATGTTCAAATAATGTTGGTAATACTCCTTCTTCTTCCGTATATTCTTCAGTTCCAATGGTCACAACTCTTTGACCTAAGTCAAGAATTGAACTTCTTTCAGGCGGTAAGAAGTCAAGAAGAGTAGCAGTTTCTCCACATCCTACAAGAAATATGCAGATTAGTATTAATAATGAAATCTTTCTTAGCATAATATATCCTCCTTTAGTGTTATCATACTATAATTCAATTCTATTGTAGTTATAAAGACCTTTTTATGATATAACAGGGAAGCTTTCAAGTCTGCGTTCTTTACGTTCAATCACATATTCATGTTCCGCAACGGTTTCAAATATTATGTTATCTCCATCTGCGGTATATAAGATCTCTTCATTGTTTTCAAGACATCTCACTGAAAGTTCATTTCCAAAAGGATTTGCAATAGTACATGCATTCCCACGCAAACTTTTGATTATACCGTATGCGATTTCACCGTTACGAAATTCGCCGGAAACAAGGAATGCACCACGTGCACGCAATGAACAGAATGCCGCGTCTCCTATATCATCGGGATATGCAGGGAAAAAACGAATTATGCCGCCCTGGGACTGTAAAAGCATTTCTGTAACAACCTCAGAAAGATAAGCTGCACCTTTATCAACAAAGAAATCATGCTGTCCGTCAGGATCCATTTCGTTATTCTTATCAAAGCTGCATGAATCACGTCGTTCAAGATTTCCACCTTCTCTGCATTTCGGCAAAAGGTCTAAAGCAAGTTTAGCATATTTTTTATCGCCCATTCGGAGCTTAGCTATGATACCGAAAGAAAGATCCCAAGGTAATGTATCTTCAGGTACTTGTGAGCATGTGGATTTCTTTGCTGCAATTCTCATTTCTTCTGGGCCACGCCACAAATCGACTTCATCTGTAAATACAATGGGAGAAAGGTCCGTAACTGAAGGTGTTCCATAGAAAAATGTTCTGTTGTCAGCGTCCTCTGAAACTTTCCATGTGCCGTCGGGCCATGTAGCGTAGTCTTTTCTCATATGAGAGACATCGTCGTCCCATTGAGCTGCGAGGTCACTGTCAATATCAAGAATTTTTGCAGCTTCTGCAGTTTTTGAAAGAACATGTTTGATGAGCGAATAGTCAATGATTGAGTTCGTCATGAACTGGTTGTACATTCCTGGATTACATACGAATTCCTGTGAACGTGAGGGGAATACATAGCGAAGACCTGTTTCTTCGTCAGTCTGTAAATATTCATGGTAGAAAATCGCAACTTCACGAAGGATGGGATAACCGATATCTCGCAGGAATTCCTTATCGTTTGTGAAATCATAGTAGTCCCAGATATATTTAACTGTTTCTCCTGCTGTTGAGATATTCATTATAGTATCGTTCAGGTAACTTGATGATACTACGACCTGACCTGTTCCGGATATTGAGTGGGGATATGCTGTTCCGTTCATTCCATAGAAGTCTTTGGTGAATTTTTTCAAATGTTCCTGAGCGCTTCTGCAAAGGGTGAACCAAGGTTCGAGAAGTTCAGCATGGTTTGTTGCAAGGAGTCCCAGATTTGATTTTGTCTGTTCGTATGTGAGGATATGGTGCCCCCAACAAGCGTAGCCACTGCTGTACCATGGAGCAACATAGCTTGGAGCGAATTTACCTGGTCTTCGAGCTGCATATGCTTCGTAAAGACCCCAATACCAGATTCTTTCATATTCGGGTTTGGGAAGTCTTACCCAAGATCTGTTCCAATATGTGCTGTTTTCTTCATTGTTTATAACTCCGACCAGTCTTCCTCTTGCAATAGCTTTCTCAAGACGACGTTTAGCTTCAACATAGGTATCTTCTGCGTCATGGGAAGATACTATAGTCAGAATCAATCTCATACAGCCTTTCGCTTTGCCTTCACCAATAATTGAATGACCTGCCTGGTAGAATTTTGTTGATGATGTTTCAGATTCTGTAATCATTACAGTGTAATGCATATCAGGTGAATTATTGGGGTCTTCACCTGCACGGAGTCTCATTGTGAAACCTGCAAAGTTTCCGTCGACAAAACAAACGGGGGAGTAGTATTTTTCAATTTCTTCTTCGTAAGCTGCAATCTGTTCTTCAGTAAGAAGTCCGATATTTGCAGAAACTTCCATTGCAACTCTTGTCAATTCAAATCTGAATTTACCAAGTCTTCCGCAGTCAGACGCATAGCATGCAACTTCCATAACTTCTTCCGCGCGGGAAACGCAGGAGTATGTTCTGAATCCGTTTCCTTTAACAATACCGTTTGTGTCACCGCATCTGTAGTTTGTATGAACAACACCTGTTGCGAGAGAAAGAGATTCTGTATAGTTTGCGGGAATTCCGCCTTCAGTCAAGTGCAGGGTCAGTCTTGCAGCACTTGTCTGTGTGGGGTGATTTCTTCTTCTTGCGGAAGCTTCGATCGTGTCAAGACGAACATTTTCATCACCCGACTCAATACGATTACGGAGTTCTTCGATACCACCCTGGTAATAGCAAGGTACAGGAGATTCAAAGTCATCCCACCATAGATCATTTTTTGCAAAATCGAAAATCATCGCATCAGGTGCGCCATGTACCGAACATCCAAAATCACCGTTACCGATGGGAAAACCATTTCTGAAATCAAAGGCAGGTGTTTTCCTTGTATATGAATGTTTTGACATCTCTGCTTTACCATTAGTCTTTATTCTCATTCTATCGGGTGTCATAGTTTCGTCCGGAATCTTCGGAAGAATGCCTCTTCTTGGATTCTTTCTTTTATTAAAATTAGGATACATAATATGAAACCTCCTTAATAAAATTTCACATCTTATAGTTATTTACTGCGTCCAATCTGATTGAACTGAATAGCAGAGAATGTTTCATACATTGAGGGTAGAACTTCACCGCAAAGTTTGCTCAAATCCGATTCAGGAGAAGATTCAAGGAAAATATTGTTTTCCATTGTATTGTAGCGAGAGTCAACTTCCCATTTAAAATCGATGTAAAACTCTTTATGATTAATGATTATGTTGTTTGAAATATCGCAGTAGTGTGGATATGTCTGGGCAGAAATTTTCCATGTTAAATATTCCTGAATCTGAGGATAGCGTTCTGTCCACAATTCATTTGTATATGGTACAGCTGCAAGATTAGCTTCATGTACCCCACCTGCTTTGAGGTCGTCTTTATCTGTGTATTGAACAAATCGAATTGAACATTCACTCTTTTCAGGAGCATCTATAATCAGATTTTCGCGGAAAATCATATTGTGACCGCCATGGAACATCTGAGCTGTATGAACATTACGGAAGATGTTGTGTTCAATAATACTTCCCCCCATAGCATCATCACAGTATATGCCAAATACACCTGCTGAAGCTTCTGCAATGCTGTAGATATCGTGGAAATAGTTGTAACGAATAATGTTACCCTGTGCCGTATAGTCTTTACCGCCATAGATAGCACCGGAGTCATCTGCCTCAAGACATACAGAATAGATTTCATTGTATTCAATAACATTTTCATTACCGCCAAAACCTATAGCCATGTGAGGCGCATCGTGGATCTCATTATTACGAATAATATGACCACATCCGGGTACAGAAATTGCGGGTGAATATGTACGTGTAATTTCACCAAAGTGGTGGATATGATTATTTTCAACTATAGTCTCTGCATGCGTAAGTGTAGGACGGTCACCACCATCAAGGACAATACCACCTGCACCAAGATGCGACATTTCACAGCCTGCAATATAGTTGTGATTTCCGTAAAGAGCCATTGCATTACCTGTTACATTCTTAATGTTACAGTCTATAATGGAAACATAATTGCCTCTCATTTCCAATGCAGAGTTACGAACTGCAGTAAATGTAAAACCTTTAAATGTGATATATTCTGTTCCGTTCATGCGGAGAATATGATCTGTCAAAATAGAGAATTCAACTTCTGCATTTAAAATATCAGTTTTAGGATAGATATAAAGCGTACCTGTATTGCGTTCAAGATACCATTCTCCGGGAATATCCATTTCTTCAAAAACATTATAGAAATAATAAGGTGCACTATCTTTTAAGCCATACATTGATACATACTTTGTAGACATACTGTTATTTTCAGTATCAACGGCTGTAACAGGAGACGACATATCAGCCCAGTCAAAACGGGGATAACCGAACATCCAGACATCATCTAATGTCTTCCAAGAAGCAGCTCTTGCAGCTGTTTCAGGATCTATACCATTCACATCACCCTGATGATTGCGGCGAGCCCACCATTCAGCATCTGTAAATTGCTGTGGAGACATTAAAGGAAGTAAAGCTTCACCTTCACTGACAGGGGTAGTAGTATAGATGTATCCTTCATTTGGATATCTGGCAAGAGTCATTCTTTCATTATTTACAAATACTTCGCTCCATAATGAATAAGGAGGTGCGTCATCATATTTTTGTTCAGTATTATAAGTACCGATAGCAGTCAACTTACCCCAATCATCAACAGTTAAACCATATGCTGTAAGGTCTATCTTAACAACATTTTCAGCAGCATCTGCAGTAAGACGGGATTTTTCTTCATCATTGAGTTTGACAAAATCTGAACTGTTTAAAGATATGCCACCTGTAAATACGACTTCACCAACAGCTTCGTATGTTATAGGAAACTCTGCAGTTCCTCCGTCTTGTTGCTCAAATACAATGCAGTTTTTAACAGCATAAGTACCTTCTAAGACCTTGACAGTTAAAGGCATTGTAAGTCCCTCTGCTATTATTGTACGAAGAGCATCCCTTGCAGCCTCAATAGTTGCAAAAGGAGCTTCCGCTGTACCGGGATTACTATCCTTGCCGTCCGGCGAAACATAATAAACAGGGTCATCTTTAGCATGTGGCTCCGGAGTTGATACCCCATCTTTAACATCCGGTGGGTTATCTTCTGATACTCCGGGGGTTGTACATGCACACATCAGTGTTAGCATTAAAAGTACAAGTGTTGCTGACAGTAATTTTTTGATTATCATGGCGGGTCCTCCTGTGTTTTATTTCCGTAACATTTTCTAATAAATGATATCGGAAAGTGTTGAAAAAGTCAAATTTCTTTGCTATAATTATAATAACATAAAAATATAATAGATTCAATGAATTTTTCAATACAATCAAACCTAAGAGTTGTACTTTTCAATCCATAAATAATCATCAGTATTCAGACGAAAAATCAATCTTAAAATCTGTTACTATATTCTTCCTTAAACGGTAGTTTTTTTCTATGTGATTGAAAAAATTTCTCTGCAAAAATGCATGAATAATATAATTGCAAGGTGAATTATATGTACATTTTTTATTTTTCAAGAATTAAAACTACCTCATGTAAAGAATTACCGAGAACAACACTGAATTATCTTGATATTACAATCGTAAAACAAGGTACAATGCGTTATAATATCAACGGGGAAGCTGTTTTTCTCGGTGCAGGTGACGCAATCATTTTCTATCCGGGTGATACCAGGGAACGATATTTAGGTGGAACAGCTGAATATACAAGCTTTAATGTTGAAATATCCCCTCATGATGGATTACCCATATTCAATGGTGTAGTAAGGAACTGTCTTGATGAAGAATTATCAGCACTTATTCATCTTTATGAAACCAACAGATCATCAAATTCAGAATTATCAGAACAGAAATGTTCAGGTTATCTGTATTTGTTATATCTTTCATTGTATGAAAAGAAAAACAAACCTGTCCAAAACCGCCATGTATCGAACATGAGACATTATATCAAAGAGCATATCGGAGAAGCAATAACATTGAAACAGATAAGCAATGCAGTGTATTTGTCTCCGAACTACTGTAATAAAATATTCCGTAACCATATGGGTATGCCTCTTTCAGCATACATTATTCAGGCAAAAATGGAAGAGGCTGTAAAAAGAATATTACGTGGTGATAACCTGACAGATATCGCTTCAGAACTTGGATATAAAGACTATTGTTATTTTTCACGACAATTCAAAAAGATCGTAGGGAAGTCTCCCAAAGATTTTCGACAGTCATATACAGAAGATGAATCTGCAGCATTATGGCATGCGGCGTTTCCAATCAACATATAATTAGTATTTATTAAATTTGTCAAAATATATTTACGTTCTATAATTTTATAAATACAGAGGTTTTCAAACGAAAATTATGTTATTTTAGCGTTTTGTTCAATTAAAATGTAAAATTATACGCAAAAATAGCTTGAAACGCTTGCAAAAATCAATTAAATATGGTATCATTTAAAGATAGATGATAAATCAACCAAGAAAAGCAATTACAGCTTCTCGATTTTGGTTTACTTATTTTCAAAACAACAGATAAATTCACTTATTGATAGGAGCAATTAACCAAATGGATATCAGAGAACAGCTTAAAAGCATTCGTGAAAATGCTGTAAATGCGCTCAATGAAACTGACAGTTCCGAAAAACTCGAAGCTCTCAGAGTTCAATATTTGGGCAAAAAAGGGGAACTGACTTCCGTTCTTTCTCAGATGGGTAAACTTTCTGCCGAAGAGCGCCCCGTTATTGGACAAATAGCAAACGAAGTAAGATCTTTTATTGAAAACGAAATTAAAACTAAAAGGGAAGAAGTAGCCAAGATTGAAATGGAAAAACGTCTTGCTGCAGAATCCATTGACGTTACACTTCCCGGAAACAGTAATGTATTGGGTAAAAAACATCCTCTCAGTATAGTTCTTGATGAAGTAAAAGATGCTTTTATCAGTATGGGTTTTACAATAGTTTCAGGTCCTGAAGTCGAATACGACTATTATAACTTCGAAGCGCTCAATATTCCCAAAGATCATCCTGCAAGAGATACACAAGATACATTTTATTTTTCTCCTGAAATTCTTCTCCGTACACAGACAAGCTCCGTACAGATAAGAGCTATGGAACAGATGAAACCTCCCATAAGAGTTCTTTCTCCAGGTCGTGTATACAGAATCGATGAAGTCGATGCAACACACTCACCCATATTCCACCAGATCGAAGGTCTTGTTGTTGATAAGGGAATCACAATGGCTCACCTTAAAGGGTCTCTTGAACTTATCTCTAAAAAACTTTTCGGTGAAGATATTAAAACAAGAATTCGCCCAGACTATTTCCCATTTACAGAACCTTCTGCGGAAATTTCAATTTCCTGCTTTAAATGCGGTGGTAAAGGCTGTAAATTCTGTAAAGGTGAAGGTTGGATAGAAATTGGTGGTGCAGGTATGGTAAACCCCAAAGTTCTTGCAAACCTTGGAATCGATCCCAATGTATATAGTGGATTTGCTTTCGGTATGGGATTGGAAAGACTCGTTCTCAGACGTTACAATATTGACGATATCAGATTGTTACTTGAAAACGATGTAAGATTCCTTAATATGTTTGACTGAGTTTCGTGAAGGAGATATATACATATCATGAATGTTTCATATAAATGGCTTAAGTCCTTTGTGGATATTAATGCTGATCCCAAAGAATTTTCTCACAAAATGAATATGACGGGTACAGAAATTAAAGGTTTCTCTGATTATTCCGCAAGCATTGATAAAGTAGTTGTCGCTAAGATACTTAAAATTGAACAGCACCCCAACGCTGATAAACTCTCTGTTTGTACAACAGATATTGGTGCAGAAGAACCAATTATCATCATCACAGGTGCAACTAACATGAAAGAAGGGGATCTCGTCCCCGCAGCGCTTGACGGTTCTACATTACCGACAGGTCAGAAGATCAAAACGGGAAAACTCAGAGGTCTTGACTCTTACGGAATGTTCTGTTCTGTAGAAGAACTCGGTCTCACAGTGAACGATTATCCAGGTGCTGTTGAAGATGGACTTCTCATTCTCAATAGTGGGGTAGTAGGTGAACCCATAGAAAAAACTCTCGGTCTTGACGATATTATCTATGAAGCTGATATCGTTACAAACCGCCCTGACTGCCTTTCTATGATCGGCGTTGCAAGAGAAGCCGCTGCAACATTTGGAAAGACTATAAACATCCCAACACCTGTAGTAAAAGGCTCCGACGGTGATGTAAAAGATTACATAGATGTAACTGTTGAGGCTACTGATCTTTGTTACAGATACTGTTCAAAGGTCGTAACTGATGTTAAGATCGAACCTTCTCCTGACTGGATGGTTGAAAGACTCCGTTCTTCAGGTGTTAGATCTATAAACAATATCGTAGATATTACAAACTACGTAATGCTTGAATACGGTCAGCCAATGCATGCGTTTGACTATTCCTGTGTCGATGGAAAGCATATCATAGTAAGAAGAGCGAAAGAAAATGAGATTATAAATACTCTTGACGAGCAAGAAAGAAGTCTCGACGTAAACACACTCGTAATTTGCGACGAAAAGAAACCCATTGCCCTTGCAGGTATTATGGGCGGTGAAAACAGTGAGATCAAAGATTCAACAACAACCGTAGTCTTTGAATCTGCAACTTTCTTCGGTGCAGGTATTAGACGAACAGCAAAACGTCTTGGTATGAGAACTGAATCTTCTGCTAGATTCGAAAAGGGTCTTGACTCCGAACTTGCTTATGATGCTCTCATGAGGGCTTGTGAACTCGTAGAAGAACTCGGTGCAGGTAAGGTCGTCGGAGGTCTTATCGATGAAGATCACAGCAATAAAAATGAACGCACGATTGATCTTGATTGTGAGTGGATAAATCATTATATTGCTACAAATCTCTCGAAAGACGAAATGATTAAAATTCTTGAAAGTCTTTGCTTTAAAGTTGAAAATGACAAGATCATAGTTCCGTCTTTCAGAAGTGACATTGAAAATAAATACGATATTTCCGAAGAAATTGCCCGTATTTACGGTTATGACAATATTCCTTCCGAAACATTTAAAGCCGATGTACGTTCTGGCGGATACACACCTGTTCAGATATTTGAACAACGCCTTGGTGAAGTACTTCGTTCAAGCGGGCTTTCAGAAACTCAAACATACTCTTTTGTAAGCCCCAAGAGTCTTGATAAAATACATCTTCCTGCCGACAGTGAAAAACGTAATTGTATGAAACTGATAAATCCTCTCGGCGAAGATACTTCTATCATGAGAACAACAGCACTTCCGTCAGCTCTCGAAGTTCTTGCACTTAACTACAGCAGAAGAGCTTCTGATGTAAACATTTATGAAATTGCTACAACATACATCAAAAACAGCGACGAAGCAAAACTTCCTGAAGAAAAGAAATCCATTGTGTTTGGATGCTACGGTGCAAATATTGATTTCTATACAATTAAGGGCATTGTTGAAAATATAGCAGATAAAATGAATGTTTCCAGATTCGATTATGTTGCATGTAAAGATAATCCATCATATCATCCGGGAAGAACAGCTGTTGTTAAATGCAGAAATAAAATAATCGGCATTTTCGGCCAGATTCATCCCGCAGTTGCAGCAGAATACGGAATTGATGTTCCTGTATATTGCGGCGAAATTGATTTTGATATGCTTTACAACAGCAAGGCATCCGATAAGTCATTCAAACCACTGCCCAAATATCCCGCTGTTACCAGAGACCTTGCTCTTATTTGCGATGAAGATGCGTATTCCGCAAACATTGAAGTTAAGATAATAAAACTCGCAGGTAAATGTCTTGAAAACATTAAAGTATTCGATGTTTACAAAGGTGCTCAGGTCGAATCAGGCAAAAAGAGTATCGCATACGCACTAACTCTCCGTTCGGAAGATAAAACACTTCAGGATACAGAAATTGATGAAATTATGAATAAGGTCATCAAAGGTCTTGAAAAAGACGGTATAACACTCAGAAAGTAATCTTTTAATCTTTAAATTTTATTCGAGGGGGCCATAATTTTGGACAACAATACAATAATTTTCTCACTTAACAACAACAGAGACGAGGATATGAGGAAAACGCTCATTACGATTTACGATGCATTGGTGGAAAAAGGTTATGACCCCATCGACCAAATCGTAGGATATATTCTTTCTGAAGATCCTACATATATCACTAACCATAAAAACGCACGCAGTCTTATCAGAAAACTCGACAGATACGAATTGCTTGCCGCTTTGGTTAATAACTATCTGAAAGGTTAAGGGAAACGAAGATGGATAACGCTTTCGAACAGTCTTTCAGAAAGAAAGATGTATTTTATGAACAATTATACAAAAAGAAAAAGGGCATAACAGGACTGCTTATTCAAGCCGGAGTCATTGTTGTTGCTTTGATTCTTGCAGTGATAATATTCTTAGTATTATCACAAATGGTCATGGGGCAAATGTTTGGATTTCTTGCAGTTGCAGGTATCGCATACGGTGCCTATAAAATAACAATGCTCTTCGATGTTGAATATGAATACATCTATCTTAACGGCGAAATTGATTTTGACAAAATAGTTTCAAGGACTACAAGGAACAGAGAACTTACAGTTAAAGCTGTAAATGTTGAATTGTATGGAGTATACGACGAACAAGCCAAGATAAAGTTACAGCATTCAGATATCAAAAAGACATTTAACTTTGACTCAGGTCGAGGAAACACCCTTTACTATATGACGACAAAACATAAAGAATTCGGCAAAACACTTATTATTTTTGAACCGGAAGAAAGAATAAGGGAAGATCTTGAAAGATATATTCCCAAGCAGTGGTAATTCGTCATGAAAATTCTTCTCGGAACAGATATCGTAGATATTTCAAGAGTAAAAAAACTGTGCAGAACAAGTTCTTTTACAGACAGGACATTTTCACAAGCTGAACGAGATATGTTTGAAAGCAAAGGAAAGAATGCATTTCAGACAGTCGCAGGAAATTTTTGTGCAAAAGAAGCCTGTATAAAAGCTATTGGAAGTATCGTCGAAGAGTGCTCATTTAAAGAAATTGAAGTTTTGAGGAAGAAAAGCGGAAAACCTTTTATCCGGTTCAACGGAAGACTCACACCTCTTAATGAAAGGCTTTCTACTCAAGTTTCAATCTCTCATACAGATTCTATAGCAACAGCAACAGTTATCGTATGGAAAAAATCTCAAACAAAACAGGATATTTAAATATGAATTTTATTTTAAGAGCAGAGGAAATGCGTGCAGCTGATAAATATGCGTCTGAAACACTGGGTATTGATTCATTTCAGCTTATGTTTAATGCCGCAGAAGCTCTTTCTACTGAAGCAGAAAAAATGATAGATTTTGATAAAAACAAGAATATCATTATCTTTTGCGGTAAAGGTAATAATGGCGGAGACGGTCTTGTAACTGCAGACATTTTATCTAAAAAAAGTTATAAAGTACATGTTTACACCATTTTCGGTCAGGAATTTATAAATGACGCGAAAAAAGCATACGATAATTGCGATAAAAGTATTATTTCCGAATACTCGGATAATTGTATTAGTACTATAAAAGAAGCAGATTTGATTATTGATTGCATTTTCGGCACAGGATTTAACGGAGCTCTAAAGCCTGAAACTGCAAAGCTCATTACATTAATCAATTCAACGGAAGCAAAACGTCTTTCATGCGATATCCCGTCAGGATGTTCATGCAATGACGGAACCGTAATAACTGCAGCGGTCAAAGCTCATAAAACAGTTACATTTGCGACTTATAAACCTTGTTTTTTCCTTTATCCTGCAAGTGAATATTGCGGAGAAACCATAGTTGCAGATATAAATCTTCCGCAAACAGCTATTACAGAACAGTCCCCAAACATAAAATTATTAACAGAAACTTATATTGAAAATATCATAGTTAAAAGACCTCAACATTCACATAAAGGAACTTTTGGTGGAGTTCAGCTTGTATGCGGTTCAAAACGAATGACAGGAGCCGCAGTATTAGCCGCCAAAGGTTCTTTAAGGAGTGGGGTAGGATTAGTATATATAGAGTCCGGAAGATACGTTAGGAAGAGATTACAAACTCAACTTTCCGAACCTGTATATGTAAAAAAGAAGAAAAAAACAAAAAGTACCGCCTATATTGTAGGTTGTGGATTAGGTAAAAAAGGTAAAAGAGTCAAAAGACTTTTAAAATTCAAAAAGCCTTTGGTTATAGACGCTGATTCTATTTCATATTTAGGTAAACATCCTAATATAATGAAGAAAAAGCATTGTGAAACAATTCTTACCCCACATCCTCTCGAATTGGCAAGACTTTGTAATACAACAATAAATAACGTAGAAAACGACAGAATCAAAGCTGCAACAGTTGCCGCACATGAATTCAATTCAGTTGTTGTTCTCAAAGGTAAAAACTCAATAATTGCAACGCCTCAAGGCGATGTATTTATTAACACTACAGGGAATTCAGGTTTGTCAAAAGGTGGTAGCGGAGATGTTTTATCAGGCGTTATAGGCTCATTCCTTGCACAAGGATATTCTACAACAGAAAGTGCACTTATAGGTATATATCTGCATGGAAAAGCGGCTGATACCCTAAAAGAATTAACTTCCGAATATGGAATGTTACCTTCAGATTTGCCTGAAACGATCGGGAAGTTATTAAAGAAATACGAGTAAGAATATCAACTTTACAAATTTTCAAACCGAACGGAATGATTATTTTTGAAAAAAAGTGTTTTATTGCTTATATTTTCCGGTATCATGTTTTTCTCTTCATGTAATAACGAAAGACACGATAAAGAAGATTTTTTCGCATATGCAACTGTTACTGTTTCCGATATAACTTTTGATGCAGAAATTACTGCTGACCATATAAAGTTCTACAGCGAAAATCTGACTAATGAATTATTTTTCCAAAACAGTATTCTGACAGTCGAAAATCAGCAAATAGAAATTTCACCTATAGATAATTCAGCTCTTAATTTGAATCATCTTATATTGGAAATATTAACTTCAAAAAATTTTGAAGGAGTATATAAAAACACAAAATATCATTGTGAGTTCGATAAAAAATATCAAGTACCTAAAACTATCGTTTGGGGAGATATTTTGGTCAAATTCAACTATTTTGAATAAGGAAGTTCATATATGGATAGAAATAAAGCCAGAAGTTGGGTAGAGATAAATATTGCGAATTTAAGACATAATGCAATTACATTAAAAAGTCTTTTACCCGAAGGCTGTCAAATGATGTGTGCTATTAAAGCAAATGCATACGGACACGGAATGCTTAAAGCAGCAGAAGTTTATGAGGATATTGCAGATCAATTTGCCGTGGCATGTCTTGATGAAGCAGCGGAACTTCGTGAAGCAAAATTCATGAAACCAACACTTATTTTAGGATATACTCCGGTCGAATATGTTAATGAGCTAATTAATTTAGACATAATGCAAACTATCTATTCTTACAATTATGCAAAATTACTCAACGATTCTATAAGCAATGGTAAAAAACTCAAAGTCCATATAAAAATAGACTCCGGAATGAGTCGTTTGGGTTTTTCTGTAAAAGACGCAGAATGTATGGATCAAACCTTTAATGAAATCAAAAAAATAATATCTGAATTGAAAAATATTGAATGTGTGGGACTGTTTACACACTTTCATTCATCAGACCATAAAACCTCCGAAAAAACTGATGAACAGTTTGCAAGATACATGAAACTTAAAGATAAATTAGATGAAGCTGATATCAAATTCAGTTTTTATCATGCGTGTAACAGCGCCGCGATGATAAGATACCCTCAAATGCACCTTAATATGGTCAGACCAGGAATCACTCTTTACGGAGCTTTCCCCGGAGAAACCGAAAGATATATAGACATCAGACCTACAATGGAGCTGAAAACACGCATAGGTCAAATACATAAAGTAAAAAAAGGCGAAGGAATAAGTTATAATACTACTTTCATAGCTGAAAAAGATATTACAGTAGCGACTTTACCGATAGGCTATGCTGACGGATACCCAAGACACTTATCGAATAAAGGTATTGTTTTGGTCAACGGAAAAAGAGTTCCGATAGTAGGTAATATATGCATGGATCAATGCGTTATTGACATTACAGGAGTTGACGCTAAAGAAGGAGATATTGCAACTCTTATGGGCAGAGACGGAGTTGAATATATCTCAGCCGATGAACTTGCAACAAATGCTGGGACGATTCCTAACGAACTTTTCTGCTTGTTCAGTGACCGTGTTCGCAGAGTATACATCGAAGAGTAATAAAAAAGAAAGGTTGATAAAAATGACAAAAATCCAGGCACACAGAGGAGCATCAGGATATGCACCCCAAAATACAATGGCAGCATTCCGAAAAGCTGTTGAAATGAATTCTGACGGTATTGAACTTGATATTCATCTTTCAAAAGACGGACAAATTGTTGTTTGTCACGACAGCACAATAGACGCAACCTCCAATGGAACAGGCGAGATCAGCGAAATGACATATGAAGAGATCCTAAAATATGATTTTTCAAATGAATATACACAGGATTCTCCTCAGCACGCACCTCTCCTTAAAGAAGTTCTCGAACTCCTTAAACCTACAAATATGATCCTTAATATTGAAGTTAAAGCATTTGATGCCGGCGTTCCCGCAATGGAACTTGTAAAAAGCATGGGCATGGAAAAACAGGTACTTTATTCATCTTTCAATCACAGATGCATCAGACAGATGAGAGAACTTGATCCTACAATTGATGCAGGTCTCCTTTACGGAGATGAACCATCTGAAGATATGGAATCTTACATCAAAGAATACAATGCAACAGCAGTTCATCCTCACTATAACAATGTTAATGAAAAAATCATTGATATTTGCAATAGAAACGGAATAAAAATCAGAACTTGGACAGTTAACGGTGAAAATAAGATGGAAGAAATGATTAAATTTGACATTGACACCGTCATCACAAATTATCCTGACAAAGCTATTGAAATCAGAGATTCTATACAGAAACAATGATTCATTCACATATATTATGGGATTTTAACGGAACGATTCTTAATGACGTTGAAGTGGGTTTTGAATCTGCCAATATACTACTGACAAGACATGGTCTAAATGAACTTAAAAGTATTGAGGAATACAGAAAGATATTCTGTTTTCCCATAATAGATTATTACAGAAAACTTGGATTTGACTTTAACAAAAATCCATACAGCGAATTGGCGGTCGAATGGGTATCTATTTACAATGAAAACGTATACAAGGCTAAATTGTATGACGGTATCATTCGACTGCTGAATGAGATAAATAAATCCAAATCCCCTCAATTAATTTTGTCTGCAACAGAACTTAAGATGCTTAAAGGGCAGCTTAAGTCTCTTGGTATTTCCGAATATTTTGATATGGTATTGGGAACAGGGGATATATATGCATACAGCAAAGAAGAAATAGCTATAAACTGGGCAAATATTGTTAAACCTAAAAATGCACTGCTAATTGGAGATACAACACATGACAAAACAGTTGCTGATGCCGCAGGTTTTAACTGCATTTTGGTTGCAAACGGTCATGAAGACAAACAAAGACTTATAGAAACAAATGCAACCGTCGTAGATTCCGTAAATGATATTATTCATCTTCTTTGATTTAAACAGAAAGGATTGAAATTATGTCTGATAAAATATATGAAGACAGAACAACCGAAGAAATTAAAGCAATAAACGATATTGATATAAATACAAATAAAACCGTACAAAAGAATAAGTATAAAATACCCTTTATTATTGTTGCGGTATCATTGGTAATCTTACTTATAACGATTTCTATAAATTATATACAGAATCCCGGATTAAGCAAATCCAATCAAGCTCCCAGTAAAGATGAAGTTTTAAAATATATATCAGAAGCTGAGGCTCTCAGATTTGAATACGAAGGAAAGGATCTTTCGGTAGAAAATTCTGAAAATGTATTCACACTTTTAAATAGTGACACATGGACATTTACAGTCGTAAAGCCCGAAGAAACAGAAAATCCTCAGTGTACAATGAAAATTGATAACGGATATACTATCAGCTTCTATGATGAACTTGTAGGTATTTCCAGAAACGAAGTAACAAAATATTACAAAACCGATAAAAATACAACTTCAACACTCTGCGGATACCTTGAAGAAAACACTTATATTTCAGTTTTTGACATGTCATCACTCCTGTCCGTATCTGAAAACCTCACTCTGGAAATCAGTGGTATATCCTGCACCACAACTAAAGGGCAATCCATAGCAAACGCATTAAATACATCTACATGGTCGGAAATTCTTGAATTGGAACTAAAATCTGAACCATTCCTTACAATCACAGATCCCATAGGTTTGACAGTTAAAATTTACGAAGAAGAAAAAACAGCTATAATATCTTATAAAGGAAATTCCAGATATTATTCCATCGACGAACTCGTACCGGCATCTGTAGCACTTGCAGCAAAGTCAGCTTTTGACGCTGAAGCTTTAAAGATTGCTGATACAATGGAGAAATGTGAAGACCTCATTGTCGTTGTAAACGGTGACTCTTTCAGAATAAACCCAAATGCTACATGGTCTAATACGATAGACTTCAATTCATGGACAAGAAGATATAAATCACCGGCGGCTGTTCCCGAAAATGCAGATATTACAGTCTTCGACGATATATCTTTTGTTCTGAAAATATACGAAGATCTTCTAGTAGCGGAATATGATAACTCATACTATAATATATCCGAAACGGTTATCTCGTCTATAAAATCTTATTTTACCGTAACGAAACCTGAAGAAAGCAAACCTGAAATTGCAAAGTTCTCTATTTCAGAATTCATTTCTCAAATAATGAAGCAACAGCATCTCCATGCAGATTTCTCTGGTAAAACAACATTAACTACTGTTACAAACGATATAATTTCAGCATTGTCCATAAACTCTTGGACCGAAACAAACAATCCAAACACAAGTTACGACACTATTATTACAACAGACGAATCCCTTGCTAACGGTGGTTTTAATATAAGTCTTAATACTGAAAAAGGTCTCTCCTGCATAAAATGGAACGGAATGACTCAGTATTACAAAACCCAAGCAGATCTTACATCAGTTACAAAATATATTCAAAACAATGTATATACTGAAGTATGGCAGATTTCTGCAACTGAACTCGGAACACTACAGAATGCTGCAACATCAGTCGAAACTGTTATAACTGATTCCAATTCGAATAAAAAATATTTGTCTTCGGAAACGATCGGCGTAACCGATATTTCGAAATTGGCTGCATCTTTAAATCTTACACCAATAGAAAATAAACCTGAGTCAAATGGTACAGAAAAGACTGAAATGACATTCAAAACTGAGACAAATAGATTTCTTATGACCTGTTATAAAGATAAAGAAACCCGTCTTATTGTCTCTGTTTCCGGAACACTCAGTGATATAGGTAAACGTATTGACCGTATGTTTGTTGCTGATGGCGGAGATTATGATGTATTTGTTTCAAGAATAAATGATTTGATTGAAAGAAATTATGACGTAGTTGCAGGCACATTTGTGGAAGCAATCAAGTCAATGAATTCATCAACACTCAATGATCTCACAGGTAATATTTTTGACTACAGTGATATTGCTAATGTTAAATTCAACAGCATCTCATTTGAAAAAACATCTGAAATCGGTAAATATCTTATCAAATTGAATGTTGCAGATCCTGCGGATGGTCCATTTGAAACAGGCGAAAGCAATTATATTCTCCTAATAGGATCCATTGACGGAAGTCTTAATCTGAAAGTCAAAGCTCTTACAAAAGAAAGCGAATATAACAAATCACAGATCGAACATAATGCAGTAGCAACAGCCACTTATTTTGCATCATGGTATATGTCAGATAAATCCTATTTTAACTCCTTTGATAAAATAGAGTCGAAAAAGGCTGCGGTTGATTATCTTATGCTTATCGCACTCCGCGAAGAATTAAATACTGTAATCGAAGAAGATCCTATGGGAATGTATTTCAAACCTGAAGTTATAAATAAAATGGCTCTTAAATATTTTAACTGTTCAGAATTTGATGCCACAGATACATCGGCGTATAACAATGAGACAAACATGTATTCATACTCAAATGCGGCAGTTCCCGTTGACCTCAAAAGAGTTGTAGACTTTGAAGAGAACCACGCTGATAACAAATATTATGTAACAATAAAATGGTATGAAGATCCAATGTATCTTTACGAAACCAAAACTGTTATATACACTCTTGATTGTAGCAGTGACGGAACGTACAGAATACTAAGCGCTACTGAATCAAAGCCTGAAACAGAGGCAAAAGAAGAACCCGATAATCAGGAAGCACAAGCTCCATCAGAAACTGATGAAGAGACAAATAATAACGTCCCATCAAATAATACCGACAAAGTCGAGACTGAACAAGAAGAAAATAGTTCTTCACAAGATCAAAAAGAGGAGAATGAAACTCCCGAAGACAAAAAAGAGGAACCCGAGTCATCTGAAAATACTTGAAATTGTTAAATTATAATGAACAATTAAGTTTATGGATTGAAAAATTTCTCATTTTATGCTATAATAAACAACGTCTGTAAAGACGAAATAAATATTTATTAAATCAGTAAAATACACACACGGAATAACAAATATGTTCAGTGCGAATGATTCGTTTTCATATTTGCCGTGGAGGTAAGTAACTGAAGGAGGAAATTAAAATGGCAGTAATCTCAATGAAACAGCTTCTTGAAGCTGGTGTACATTTCGGACACCACACAAGAAGATGGAACCCCAAAATGGCAGAATATATTTTTACCGAAAGAAACGGTATCTATATCATCGATCTGCAGAAAACAGTTAAAAAAGTAGAAGAAGCTTACAACTTCGTAAGAGAACTCGCTGAAAACGGCGAAGAGATACTCTTCGTTGGTACAAAGAAACAGGCTCAGGATTCTATCAAAGAAGAAGCTGAAAGAGTTGGTATGTACTACGTAAACGCAAGATGGCTCGGTGGTATGCTCACAAACTTCTCTACAATCAAAACAAGAATCGACAGACTTGCTCAGCTTCGTAAAATGGAAGAAGACGGCACATTTGCACTTCTCCCCAAAAAAGAAGTTGTTAAACTCAATCTCGAAATCGAAAAACTTGAAAAATACCTTGGTGGTATCAAAAACATGAAGAAACTCCCCGCAGCTCTCTTCATTGTTGACCCCAGAAAAGAAAGAAACGCTGTTGCTGAAGCACGTAAACTTAACATTCCTATCATCGCTATCGTTGATACAAACTGTGATCCCGATGAAGTTGACTACGTAATTCCCGGCAACGACGACGCTATCAGAGCAGTTAAACTTATCGCAGGTACAATCTCCAATGCTATCATTGAAGGTCGTCAGGGCGAACAGTTTGCAGCAGAAGCATCTGAAGAAGCTGAAGCTGTAAGCGAAACAGAAATCGTAGGCTAATTCAGGAGGAATACAAAATGGCAGCAGTTATATCCGCAAAACAGGTTCAGGCTCTCAGAGAAAGAACCGGCGTTGGCATGATGAAATGTAAAGAAGCTCTTATCGCTACAGATGGCGATATGGAAAAAGCAGTTGACATGCTCCGTGAAAAAGGTCTCGCAGCAGCTGAAAAGAAGGCAAGCAGAATTGCAGCAGAAGGCGTTATCGCTCAGTATAATGCTGATGGCGTTGCTGTTCTCGTTGAAGTTAACGCTGAAACAGACTTCGTAGCTAAGAACCCCCAGTTCAAAGAATTCGCTGAAAACATTGCTAAAGTTGTTCACGCTAATAACCCCGCAGATGTTGAAGCTCTTCTCAACATGAAGTATCTTGACAGCGATGTTACAGTTGAAGATGCTAGAAAAGAAAAAGTTCTTGTTATCGGTGAAAACATCCAGATCAGACGTTTTGTAAGAATTGAAGGTCATGTATTCAACTATAACCATGGCGATGGTAAAATCGGTGTTCTTGTAAACTTTGATGCTAATGATGCAGCTCTTGCTAATCCCGAATTCGCTACAGTTGCTAAAAACGTTTGTCTCCAGATTGCAGCTATGAATCCTGCATATCAGTCTAAAGAAAACGTTCCTGCAGAAATCATCAACAAGGAAAAAGAAATCCTTCTTGCTCAGATTAAAAATGACCCCAAGAATGCAAACAAGCCTGAAGCTATCCTTGAAAAGATGATTGGCGGTAAAATCAATAAGTACTATACAGAAAACTGTCTTCTCCAGCAGGAACTCTTCCTCGACGAAAGCTTTACAATTGAAAAGTACATCGCTACAATGGGTAAAGATGTTAAACTTGTAAACTTCGTAAGAATGGAAAGAGGCGAAGGTATCGAAAAGAGAGTTGATAACTTCGCAGAAGAAGTTGCAAATATGACAAAATAATTGAAGTTTTATACTTTAGTTAAATAGAAACGAAAGAACCGTATTTGAAATAATTCAATACGGTTCTTTCATTTTATGATTCAGAATCCTTCTTTTTTATGTGAAATACTGTACGTAATAATCCTCTCCAAAAACCTTTAGCCCTTACGACAACAATTTTCATAGTATATATATCCTTTCTATCGACAAAAATTACAGCAACAATATAAAAGTAAAATGGCAAGCAATACTATTAATATTATTTTGGGCAAGAAAAAAGCAACTAATATTCCTACGCAAAGTGAACATAACCACCCAAATCCATATTTGAATAAAAATGAGCTTCGTCGTCTCCCATTCATCACAATCGTAACCTTCCAAAAATTTAATTTATCTATTTATATTATATGGGAATTTTAAAATACTGCTACACAACATCAAATATTACAAAAATATGAAAACCATTATTTTCAAAAATATCAAAAAAGGATTTTTCTATTTATGTCGGTATATCTATATGTAAAAAATTAAAGGAGGAATGACCTACGGCTAATATTTTCGGCGAAGATTTTCTTTCAGAACTCAGAAACCGATGTGATATTGTTGATATTGTATCCAGATATGTACAACTTAAAAAAAGTTCAGCATCATTTGTAGGTCTTTGTCCTTTTCATAACGAAAAAACGCCCTCGTTTCATGTAAACCCGTCAGGACAATTTTTCCATTGTTTTGGTTGTCAAACCGGCGGAGATGTCATCACTTTTATAATGAAAATGGAAAATTTGTCATATAGAGAAGCTGTTGAACATTTAGCATCAATAGCCGGACTTTCAGTTCCGAAAAGCGTGTCTTTTGACGGAGAGATAGGCAGATTGAGAAAAGATATATATGAAATGAACCGAATAGCAGCTCGTTATTTTCACGATATATTGATGAGTGATAAAGGAAAACCCGCATTGGATTATCTTCTAAACCGAGGATTATCAATGAAAACAATTGTAAATTTCGGACTTGGAGCTTCTCCTCCTGAAGGTTGGTATAATTTAATAAATCATCTAAGATCTAAAGGATACAATAATAATCAGATCAGACAATCAGGATTAGCATCAACCTCCGATAAAGGAATGTTTGACAGATTCAGGAATAGGGTAATGTTTCCCATTATAGACCACAGAAATAATGTAATCGGTTTTGGTGGCCGAACTATGGAAAACGATCCTGCAAAATATTTAAACACATCAGAAAATGTAGCATTTAAAAAAGGTTCTAACCTATATGCGCTTAATTTTGCTAAATCAACCAAAACAGGTTCATTAATCCTATGCGAAGGTTACATGGACGTGATTTCGCTTCATCAAGCAGGGTTTAATTCTGCAGTTGCGACATTGGGAACAGCTCTAACTCTGGATCAAGCCAGACTAATGAAAAGAATGACAGACAATGTCATTATCTGTTATGATAGCGACGAAGCTGGCAGAAATGCAACAAAAAGAGCTATAGACATATTAAAAAGCGTGGATCTTAATGTGAGAGTAATTACTGTAACAGGAGGTAAGGATCCCGACGAATTCATAAAAACACACGGTGCTCAAAAGTTTGCAGCACTTTTGACAGGATCTGTAAATCATATTGATTACAGATTGGATGAAGTAAAACGAAAATATAATACAGATATTGACAATGAAAAAGTCAGCTGTATTAATGAAATGCTTGGCGTTCTATCTGACATAACAAATAAAGTAGAAATTGAAATATATATAGATAAAATCAGTAAAATGCTAAATGTTTCAACCGAAAATCTTTTAGCAGAGTTAAATTCTGTAAAGAAAAAAATCAATAGAATACGCGAAAATAAACAAAAAAAGGAAGAGCTTGAAAATCTGAAAGGTATGAACGATAAAATAAACCCTCAACGTTCAAAATATCTTAAAGCTTCAAGGGCTGAAGAGGATATCATTTCAATTTTAATAAACTATCCCGAAAAGTATAAAAAAGTATTAGAAAATGTCAATGAAACAGACTTTGTTACAGACTTTAACAGAAGTGTTTTCGTTGTACTTTGCGAAAAACTTGAACAAAATACAAATTCCAATGTTCTCCATACACTTTCAGCTCTTTTTGACAGTGACAAGATCGGTAAAATAATGTCTTATATTTCATCACTTGAAGCGATTGAAGTTAATGATGATAAAATAAAACAAATAGCAACCACTTTGAAGGAAGAAAAAATAAAAGCCACTATGAACGGATTGTCAATAAATGACAATGACTTCAGTAGTAGGCTTGATGATTTGAGAAAAAACAGAAAGCGAGATAAATAATGACAAACACCGAAAAGAAAAACGCTATAAGAGAACTCCTTGAAAGAGGTAAAGAAAAGGGGTCACTTACTTATACAGAAATCAACGAAAGTCTTGAAAAACTTGAATTCACGCAAGATCAGATCAATATCCTTTATGATGAATTCAGAAATGCAGGTATTGAAATTGAAGAAGCATTTTCGGCTGCAGAATTAGACGAGCTTAAAGATATTGAAGAAGAAATAAATAATCTTCCTATCGACCCTGCAGATATGGAAGCATTGCTTCAGTCTGAAGGTATCACGATTGATGACCCTGTAAAAATATACCTCCATGAGATAGGTCGAGTACCTCTTCTTACAACAGAAATGGAAGCTGAAATAGCAGAGAGAATTTCAAACGGAGATCAGGAAGCAAAGAAGATCCTTAACGAAGCAAACCTTCGTCTAGTTGTAAGCATTGCAAAGAGATATGTGGGCAGAGGACTTCTTTTCCTTGACCTTATTCAGGAGGGAAACCTTGGTCTTATCAAAGCAGTAGAAAAATTTGACCCCAACAAAGGTTACAAATTCTCAACTTACGCAACATGGTGGATAAGACAAGCTATTACAAGAGCTATTGCAGATCAGGCAAGAACTATAAGAATACCTGTTCATATGGTTGAAACCATTAACAGACTACTTAAAACTGAAAGAGAATTAGTTCAGGATCTCGGTAAACAGCCACAGGCAAGCGAAATCGCAGAAAAACTCAATATGCCCGTGGAAAAAGTACGTGAGATCATGAAAGTGGCTCTTGACCCTGTATCTCTTGAAGCTCCTGTAGGCGAAGAAGAAGATAGCCACCTTGGCGATTTTATTCCCGATACAGATATTCCTGCACCTTCAGATGTTGCGTCACAAACGCTTCTCAAAGAAGAACTTAACGAAGTTCTTAAAACACTCAGCGACAGAGAGGCAAGAGTGCTCAGACTCAGATTTGGACTTGATGACGGACGCACAAGAACCCTCGAAGAAGTTGGTAGAGAATTCCAGGTAACCAGAGAAAGAATTCGCCAGATCGAAGCTAAAGCCCTCAGAAAGCTCAGACACCCCAGCAGAAGCAAAAGACTTAAAGATTTCCTTGACTAAAAGTAATTAACGCTCGGAATCAATCTTCAAATGCTTAAAAGTATACAAAAAAATACTGCAAACTCTATCTTTGAGCTTGCAGTATATTTTTTTTATGTTCTGAATTACATTAAGTAGGGTTTAATACCCTCGGGAGCATTAGCAGAATCATAGCTTGCAGTCATAACGATATTCACATTGGGAAGAACTTTATCAATAGCTTTAACACAAGCTTCGAAAGCAGCCATATCGTCGCCACAGAATTTAAGTATAGAGTCAACAAAAATATCAGTAATGTCGTAGTTACCGGATACAAGACCACAAACAAATCCATAGAATTTATCAAAAGAGTCAATACCGTACTCTGTTGCATTTACTAATCTTGCATTGATACCGATGTCATATCTGAGAGCAGCATCTTTCTCGATACAAACAACGTTACCGTGATCTTTGGAAACAGCTTCATTAACAAGGGAGATCAATGTCTTAGTTTTTCCCATGCCTTTAAGGCCCATTATAATTTTTGTCATAATTTAAGCACTCCTTTAAGTGATTTCTTTGCTTTTCTTATATTATATCATAAAAATAGAATAAATGCAATAGGTTTTGGAAAAAAATTTTTATTTTTTTATAATAATATTAAAGTCTCTTCTCAAGAGCTTCTCTTTCAGCTTCATATCCGGGTTTTCCAAGAAGGGCAAACATGTTTTTCTTGTAAGATTCAACACCTGGCTGATCAAAAGGATTAACGCCAAGTACATAACCAGAAATAGCACAAGCTTTTTCATAGAAGTAAATAAGCTGACCGATAGAGTATTCAGAAAAATCTGCAAGTTCAAGAACTGTATTGGGAACTCCACCGCTTACATGCGCGAGAACAGTTCCTTTAAATGCATTTTCATTGATTTCATGCATTGTTTTACCTGCAAGGAAATTAAGTCCGTCAAGATTGCCTTCATTTTCTTTCACAACATAATCATACTTAGATTTTTTAACCCAGATAACTGTTTCACAAAGATTCCTTATACCTTGCTGAACATACTGGCCAAGAGAGTGGAGGTCTGTTGAGAATATCATCGCAGAAGGGAAGAGTCCCTTATTATCTTTGCCTTCACTTTCACCGTAAAGCTGTTTTATCCATTCACCAAAACACCAGAATGCAGGCTCATAAGAAACTGTTACTTCTGTTGTAATGCCTTTTCTATAAAGAATATTTCGAAGAGCTGCATATTTATATGCATCATTTTCATCCATATTGGGATTAGAATAGAGCTTCTGAGCGTCTGCAGCGCCCTGCATGAGAGAATCAATGTCGATACCTGCAACAGCAATGGGGAGCAGCCCTACAGCTGTAAGAACACTGAAACGACCACCAACATCATCAGGAATAACAAAACTTTCATAACCTTCTTCGGTAGCAAGTTTTTTGAGAGTGCCGCGAGCTTTATCTGTTGTAGCGTAAATTCTCTTTTTAGCACCTTCTTTACCGTATCTGGTTTCAAGATATTCTTTCATAACACGGAAAGCGATCGCAGGTTCAGTTGTTGTACCGGATTTAGAAATAATGTTTACGGAAACATCTTTACCTTCACAAAGAGACATTATTTCTGTAAGATATGTAGAACTAATGTTATTACCAAGGAAATAAATTTCCGGTGTATCTTTTTTAAGACTGTTATAATAGGGAGATTTTATAAGCTCAATAACAGCTCTCGCACCAAGATAGGAACCTCCTATGCCTATAACAATAAGTACCTGGCTGTCAGATTTAATTCTTTCAGCAGCTGCTTTGATACGTACAAACTCCTCTTTGTCATAATTTACTGGAAGATCAACCCAACCAAGAAAATCATTACCGAGACCTGTTTTGTTTTCAACCATTTCATGAGCTGTTTTAATAAAAGGTTTAATAGCTTCAAATTCATGGTCTCCAATAAAGTCCTTAAGATATTTTGTGTTGAGTTTAATTGCCTGATTCATAATATAGACTCCTTTTTACTTATATAGTAAATAATATATTATATACTGAATTCCAGATCCTCATGATTCGGTAGGTCAGGCGTTCTGTGAGGTACTCGTTTCAGCGGATCATATTTAAATTTCTTACAACCTGTAACAGCAGTAATTATTCCATATTTATCGCAAAGACACTCTGTACCATTTGACAAAATATAACCGCGCATACAGTAAGCACAATTTTTTTCAATGTTGTTTTTAAACAAACGTCTCACTCCCAATCAAAAAGATCATATAACATATGATATTATACCACCTAATTTCGAATTTGTAAAGATGTAAAATAAAAAAAACAGAAATTGTCAACAGAATTTTGGAAAAAGTCATTTACAAAATCAATCTTTTATTATATAATATATACTGAGGAATAATCTAAAAGGTGAAACGCTATTGAATAACACATTTACATATGGTTCTTATGAACTCATTGAAAAAGAATCTATAAAAAAAGTACAGGCTTTGACATACTCACGGTTTACCGAAACCGGGAAAAAAATGAAATACTATACTCAGACTTTCGGTTGTCAGCAAAATATAAGCGATACTGAGAAGATAAACGGAATGCTTTCTGAAATGGGATTTGAACCTACAGACGATAAATGGGACGCAGATGTAATTATATATAATACCTGCGCCGTCAGAGAACATGCAGAGCAACGAGTATTCGGCAAGATAGGAGAGCTTGTACAATTTAAAAGAAAAAAACCTGATCTTATAATAGGCATATGCGGATGCATGATGCAGCAGGAGTATATAGTAGATGATATCAGAAAAAAGTATAAGCACATAAATATGGTCTTTGGAACATCTGCAATATACAGATTACCGACAAATCTTTATACAGTTCTTTCAAGCGGTGAAAGAGTTTTTGATACGGATCTTTCAGCCAATGTCACAGAAGATGTCCCGATCCGACGCACAAGCAAATTCTCTGCCTGGGTATCAATAATGTATGGGTGTAACAACTTCTGTTCATACTGTATAGTTCCTTATACAAGAGGAAGAGAAAGAAGCCGCCCCCCACAGGTTATTCTTAATGAAGTCCAACAGCTTATAAAAGAAGGATATAAAGAGATCACCCTTCTCGGACAAAATGTAAACTCTTACGGTAACGGTACTGATTGGGGATACAATTTTTCAAGACTCTTAAAAGAAATCTGCGAAATACCGGGAACTTTCAGAATAAGATTTATGACATCTCATCCCAAAGATGCAACTCGTGAACTTATTGATACTATAGCTTCTAGCGATAAGATATGTAAACATTTGCATCTTCCATTCCAATCAGGTAACAACAGAATACTTGAAAAAATGAACCGTCGTTATACAAAGGAATCCTATTTGGATCTTATCAGATATGCAAAAGAAAAAATACCTGATATTGTTTTGACAAGTGATGTAATCGTAGGTTTTCCGACAGAAACAGATGAAGAATTTGAAGATACGATAAATCTTATAAAAGAAGTTGGATTTGGAGGTCTTTTCACTTTCATTTATTCTATAAGAAAGGGAACACCTGCAGAAAAAATGGAACAGGTTCCTGACGAAGATAAAAAAAGACGGTTTGAAAGACTAATTCAACTGCAAACTGAAAAATCTTTTGAATTCAATTCAAAGTATATGGACAAGACCGTCAATGTATTATGTGACGGAGCCGCTGAAAACAAAGAAGGAATTTTCACCGGAAGAACGGAAGGCGGTATAATAGTAAATTTCAGCGGAGAGAATATTTCCGCAGGAGAATTTTACGACATAAAAATAACGAAAACGCTCAATTGGGCATTATTCGGAAATACAGTTAATAATTAAAAGGAGATATACGAACATGAATCAGATCGTAGAAAAAGCAAAAGAACTCGGAGAACTTCTCAAACAGAGTGATGAGTTCAAAAATTACAACGAAGTTAAGGCAAAGTATGAAGCAGATACTGAACTTCAGACTCTTATCAGCGACTTCAATCTTAAAAAGATGGCAGTTATGAATCAGATGCAGAATGAAGAGAATCCTGACGAAGAAAAACTCAAGAAACTTCAGGAAGAAATGCGTACTGCATATTCTGCAGTTATGACAAATGAAACAATGTCAGAGTTTGTTAAGGCAAAAGAAACATTCGAAAACCTTGTAAACGAAATGTACGGAATCATCAATTTTGCAGTAACAGGCGTAGCTCCCGGAGGTTGTGACGGTTCCAGCTGTGCTTCCTGCGGCGGCGGTTGCCACGGCTGATCGAATATTATAAAATAAAAAATACAATCTGACGGCTTAAGGGTCAAAAAGACCCTTACCGTCTTGTCGTGAAGACACGGGGGAAAATATGGCCAAAACAGGATTATCGCCAATGATGCAACAATATGTAAACATGAAAGAGGAGTATAAAGACGCTATCCTCTTCTACAGACTTGGCGATTTCTATGAAATGTTCTTTGATGATGCAATACTTGCAAGTAAAGAATTAGACATCACTTTAACAGGAAGAGACTGCGGTCTTGAAGAAAGAGCACCTATGTGTGGTGTTCCGTTCCATAGTGTTGACGGATATATTGCACGTCTTGTTTCAAAGGGACACAAGGTTGCAATCTGTGAACAGTTCAAAAATGAAAATTCAAAAGAAGTTTCAGAGCGAAAAGTCGTCAGAATAATTACTCCGGGAACAGTAACAGAACCCGGAATGCTTGACGAAGCAAAAAACAGCTATATTCTTGCGATCAACCAGATCGAAAAGGAAATAACTCTTTGCTTCGCAGATATTTCAACGGGTGAGATCTATATTTCTGACGAATATGAAATCTCGGATCCACATTTTGTCAATGAGATAACAAGATTTTCCCCAAAGGAAATATATATAAAGCAAGAACTTAAAAACAATCTGCTGATAAAAAATTATGTCTCCATGACAAATGAATGTACATTGTCTGTTTGTTTTAATGAAAAAACAGACAACGACTATATTGAAATCGTATATAATCATTTAAAGGAAGACAAGCTCCATGGAACAAATAAAAAACAAATTATTTGCTTCGGATTTTTGCTTGATTATTTACACAGAACCCAACTTTGCGATTTAAAACACCTTACTGATATTTCACTTTTGGGGAATCGACAATATATGGAGTTGGATAGCTTCACTTGGAGAAATCTTGAACTGACTGAAACAATGCGTTCTAAAGAGAAAAAAGGGTCACTTCTTGGTCTTCTTGACAAAACAGAAACCCCAATGGGAGCAAGACTTCTCAGAAGATTTCTTGAAAAGCCACTTACAAACGTCGAAGATATAAATAAACGTCTTGAATCAGTAAGAACTTTTACTCAAAATATTTTTGAGACAGGCGAGATTTCTGCAAATCTGAAATACGTAAAAGACACTGAAAGACTCATTTCAAAAGTCGTTTACGATACAATTACACCAAGAGATATCAGGAGTCTCATAGCCTCACTGAAAGTTTTACCGCAGATAAAACATAATCTTCAAGATATCAAAGACAACTCTTCACTTTTGTCTTTTATTTATGATGAGATCGGAGATCACCAAGAGCTTGCTGATCATCTTGACAGGGCCATAAAAGACACACCACCGGCTATTACAAGAGAAGGAGATTTCATCAAGGACGGATATAACGACCGCATAGACGAATTGAGAGCCCTCAGAGATAATTCTGCAGCTGTCTTGGCTCAAATGGAAGCTGATGAAAAAGAAAAAACAGGTATAAAGAATCTCAGATTTAGCTATAACAAAGTGTTTGGATACTATATTGAGGTTACAAACTCGTATTTAAATCTTGTACCCGATAACTACATCAGAAAACAGACTCTCGTGAATGCTGAAAGGTTTATTACTTCAGAATTGAAAGAGCTTGAATCGAAGTTACTCTCGGCAGGAGATGAAATAGTATCATTAGAACTTTCTCTTTATGAAAAGATCAAAGAACTTCTGAGAGAAAATACAGAAACTATTAAACGAACATCTACAGCTATTGCATATCTTGATGTCCTTGTTTCTTTTGCCGAAATTGCACAGAAACAAAACTATTGTGAGCCTACTGTAAATTACGGGAATATTCTTGACATCAAAAACGGACGCCATCCCGTAATCGAATCAATTCTGAAAAATGAAGTATTTGTACCCAATGATGTGTATCTTGATACTTACGAAAATCGAAGCGCACTTATTACAGGTCCAAACATGGCAGGTAAATCCACATATATGAGACAAACGGCTCTCATTACAATAATGGCACAGATCGGATCTTTTGTACCTGCATCTTCTGCAGTTATTGGTATTGTAGATAAAATATTTACAAGAGTCGGAGCTTCTGACGACTTAGCTTCAGGGCAATCAACATTCATGGTAGAAATGAATGAAGTAGCTTATATCCTCGATAATGCAACTTCAAAAAGTCTCCTGATTTTTGATGAAATTGGTAGAGGTACAAGTACATATGACGGTATGAGTATAGCCAGAGCTGTCCTTGAACATGTAACAGAAAAAATAAAAGCAAGGACTATGTTCTCTACCCATTACCATGAACTCACGAGACTTGAAGGAGAACTCATAGGGCTCAAAAATTATAATATTGCCGCAAAGAAAAAAGGACAAGATATTCTATTTTTGAGAAAAATTCTCAGAGGCGGAACAGACGACAGTTACGGAATTGATGTAGCTCGTCTTGCTGGTGTTTCAAACGATGTAATAAAAAGAGCTGAAAAAATATTGCAAACTCTGGAATCTGACAGTCCGCAAATTACAAAAAATAAAACAGTTGATGATTTTCAATTAGCTTTGCAACCATTGGAAAATGATGAAATAATTGAAGAATTAAAGAAAACTGATGTAACAGTACTCACCCCACTGGAAGCTATGAATGTTCTTTACAGACTATCTGAAAAGGCGAAAAATGCTGAAATAAAATAGAAATCAACATATGAAAGGAATTTGAAAAATGCCCGATATACATCTTCTGACTAATGAAATAAGCGACCTTATTGCCGCAGGTGAAGTTATTGAACGCCCATCTTCGGTAGTTAAAGAGCTTGTAGAAAACTCAATAGATGCCGGAGCAACTCAAATTACCGTTGAGATACTAAGCGGTGGCTTAAAGAAGATCAAAGTTTCCGACAATGGCTGTGGCATGAATAAAGATAATGCAGAAAAATGTTTTCTTAAACACGCTACAAGTAAAATTAAAAACGTAGAAGATCTGTTTTCCATAAAAACACTTGGTTTCAGAGGCGAAGCTATACCTTCAATAGCCGCTGTATCACAAATCAGGCTTATTACAAAAGAAAAAAATTCTCTATTAGGCTATGAAATAGTAAACGAAGCAGGAGAAATTAAAAGTAAAAAAGAAATAGGTTCAGCAGACGGTACAACATTTGAGGTTTCAAATCTCTTTTTCAATACTCCAGCAAGACTGAAATTCATGAAGAGTGAGCAGTCTGAAACAGGTGTAATAAACTCTCTAATTGAAAAACTTTCATTATCTCATCCCGATATTTCATTTAAGTTTATATCAAACGGAAATATTAAACTGTTTACCCCCGGAAACGGAAAAATATCAGATGCAATATATGCTGTATACGGAAGAGATTTTGCATCGAGGCTTTTGCAGGTAAATTATGAAGAAGGAAATATAAAAGTTACAGGGTTTACTGGAAAACCACTTTTGAATAAACCAAACAGAAATTTCCAGCTTTTCTTTGTAAACGGAAGACTTATAAGATCAAGAGTTTTACAACAATCACTTGAGCAATCTTACAAAAATGCTATGCTGGTAGGACGGTATCCTTGCTGCATAATATTCCTTACAGTACCTTTTGCAGAAGTCGATATAAATGTTCACCCCAACAAAACCGAGATCAAATTTGCTGATGATTCTTATATATCAAACCATATATCCAGAGCAATAGCAATGTCGCTGAGAAATGATGTCAATATTTTTCAGGTAGAAGAAAACAGACCTAAAAAACATGAAGAACCAACCGTTCAGAAAGTTTCAGTCTCTGAGCAGTTTTCAGAGCATAAACCTGAAATTAAATTAGAAGAAATAAAAGCAGAAAAATCAAAGCAGACAATAGTCGAAAAAAAGGTTCAAAATGAAATAGTCACACCCACAAATGCTGCTGAAATTCATCATATTAATAATAACAAAATTGTTGAAGTATCAGAAACATTCGGAAAATGGCAGATTTCAACTGAAAAAGAAATCGCAGAACCTAAGCAAGTCATTGAACCTATAAAGGATAACAATATTCCGACTTATCAAGAACTCAGCGTTGCTTCAGAAATTGTACCACTCATTTCTGATAAAACAGAATCCAATAATGAAGTTTTGAACGAAGAAAAAAACTTGACTATGGAGAAAAATGACATACAAAATCTTCCGCAACAAGAAATGCTATTTACGGAACAGATTTTAGCATCTCCTGACACTGACCCAGTTCCTAAAGAAGATCTTCAAACAGAACTGATACCTGTCAAAGATGAAATATTCAGAATAATCGGCGAAGCATTCAAAACATACATTATTGTTGAAAAAGATGAAGAAATGCTGTTATTTGATAAACATGCACTTCATGAAAGAATGATATTTGAGCACATAAAAAAAGATTCAGGTGTTTCTTCTCAAATATTATTAACTCCTTATGTTTGCAATTTAGGTACATCTGAAAATGAAATAATTGTATCACACAAAGAAGATATGATTAAATTAGGCTTTGATATCAGCGATTTCGGAACAGCCTTGATGATAAGAGAGATTCCAAGCATAGTGAACACCGAAGATATAGAATATATACTCTCAAAGGCTGCTGAAAATTTCAGAACCAATAAAATCATTACAGAAGAGATATTCGATGAACTTTTATATATAGTGGCGTGCAAAGCTGCAATAAAAAGTGGTTACAATACTTCTGAAGCAGAACTTCAAGCTCTGATACAGGAGTATCTCAACAATAAAGAAAATCTGAGATATTGCCCTCATGGAAGACCTATCACAATAAGCTTTACCGAAAAATTTATAGAAAAACAATTTAAGAGGATCATATAATGCGAAATAATACAGTAGTGGTAATATTCGGTCCAACAGCTTCAGGAAAAAGTAAACTTGCTATTGATGTCTGTAAACAGTTGAACGGTGAGGTTGTTTCCGCCGATTCAATGCAGATTTACAGAAAGATGGATATCGGAACTGCAAAGGCTTTACCTGAAGAACAGCAGGGAATACCACATCATCTTATTGACATCATTGAACCAAACGAAAACTACAGTCTGGAAAATTTTCTCAAAGACTGTGAAAGCACAGTAGATGATGTACTGAGCAGAGGAAAACTTCCTGTAATTGCCGGAGGGACAGGCTTATATATCTCATCATTTATCAATGGCGTAGAACTCGCTGAAGCCAAAATAGATGATGATTATCGAAAAACGATGGAAACTATTGCAGATACTGAAGGAAATCTTTCCATAAAACAGCTTCTGTACGGAATAGATAAACAAGCGTATCTTAAATTAAAAACAAATGATAGAAAAAGAATAATCAGAGCTCTTGAAGTTTACAGAGCAACAGGAAAAACTATCAGTCAAAACAATGAAGACTCTCAAGGCAATTCCAAATACAATTTTATAATTTTCGGTCTGAACTGTGAAAACAGAAACGTTCTTTATGAAAGGATCAATTTAAGAGTCGATGAAATGATGAAAAATGGTCTTGAACAAGAAGCACGAATGCTTTATAACTCAGATTTATCAGATACAGCTCGTCAAGCAATCGGATATAAAGAACTGTTTGGATACTTCAATGGAGATAAATCTCTAGAACAGGCAGTAGAAGAGATTAAACAATATAGCAGAAATTATGCAAAAAGGCAAATTACATGGTTCAAAAAGGAACTAAATGTAACATGGATACCTATTGACGAAAAAAATTATGAAGAAATTCTGAAAAATACTGTCAACGGTATAGTAAAAAATGCAAATGTATGCTATAATAAAGAATAAAAACCTAGGAGATAAAAAAATGAACATAAATGAAATAAAAGATACGGAAGAAAACTCCGTTTCAACGAATTCAAAATCGAAAAGCATCAATCTTCAGGAGCTTTTCCTCAATAGCTCCAGGAAAGAAAAAATGCCTATTACAATATTTCTCACGAATGGCGTACAACTTAAAGGAACAGTAAAAGGTTTCGATAATTATGTTGTTATCCTCGAAAGTGAAGGCAAATCAAGCATGATATATAAACATGCAATCTCAACAATCATCCCATCAAAAAATATTCCTATTTTCTCAAATGATTAAGTACGATAAAATATTTATTGGTATATTCTATGCCTTTGCATTGTTAGCAATACTTTATTTTTCGGTTTCAATAGTAAACGGGTCTTTCTTCACGGATGAACTTACTTCAGAAACATTGGATGAAATATCATACGACAAATCTATCGCAATTGACGGAATAGCGCTGCGAAATGAGACTATGTTATATTCCAATGAACCATATTATTCCATTCGTTATTTAGCTAAAAATGGTTCCAGAGTAGCAAAATCGTCTTCATACGCTGCATACCTTACAAGTCAGCCCGATGAAGAAAACAGAGAGAAGCTTCTTTACTTATATCGAAAAATAAACCAACTTGAAGATACTATCAGAAGAATAACCCAATATGATATAATAACTATTGACGAAAAGATCAAGGATGAAATTCAAGGGTACTTAGAGTTATCTCACAACAGCACTTTTGATGACAGATTAGAAAAAATAGACAATATCCAGATATCCATGAACCAAAAAATGATATCAACAGAAGGCAGTACATATTTTGAGTATACACTAAATGAACTCAGGACTGAACAGCAATCTGTTATATCTCAGAGTTCAGCGAATGAAAAACATTTATATACCAACTCTGCTGGTTATTTTACTTCGTTGTATGACGGATATGAATATCTAAATTATAAAGATTACGTAGATATAACTGTAGCAGATTATAGTCAGTTGATTACGCAAAAAGCCATGGATCTTCCTGAACTTTATGTCGGAAAAATTCAAAATGAACCGATATGGAAGTATTATTCTCTTATTTCTACCGACGATGCAACCACATTGTATGTTGGTAAGACAGTATATCTTGAATTTGATTCCAAGCAAAATGAGAAATTTAAAGTCCGTACTCAAGTTGAGTATATATCCAAGCCTGTTGACGGAAATGTAGCAGTTACGTTTTCGTGCAATATATTGAATAACAATATTTTTGATGTCAGAAAAGACTCATGCAGAATGATAATGGAAACCTATACGGGATTTAAAGTTTCTTCTGAAGCATTAAGAGTTAACAACGGTGAAACAGGTGTTTATGTTCTTTCAGGTCAAAGAGTAATCTTTAAACCTGTTGAGATACTTTATTCAACCGAAGATTTTTCTGTAATTACATCAAAGAACAAAACAGGAAACAAAATATTGAAGGCAAAAGATGAAGTTGTAATTGGTGGACATGACTTGTTTGACGGAAAAATATTGAATCTATCTTAAAAAGAGGTCTTTACAGTGTTTACACAAAGGCTAAACAAACTGAAAGAATTAATAAACAATGCAAATCCGTATCAAAGAGAGATCACTATTGTAGGTGTAACAAAATACACTGAAATATCTCAGATAAATGAAACGGTCAATGGTGAACTTAACGACCTTGCAGAGAATAAAGTTCAAAGACTCATTGAACTGAAAGCACAAAATACATCTGCAAAACTGCATCTGATAGGTCATTTGCAAACCAATAAAGCAAAACAGGCTGTAGCCTGTGCCGATCTTATACAATCTGTAGATTCGCTGAAAATATTAAATGAGATCAGCAAAGAAGCAAAAAAAATCAATAAAATACAAAATATTTTAATTCAAGTAAATATAGCTCATGAAGATGCCAAATTCGGTCTTTATGAAAATGAAGCCTCTGAGCTTATTAAGCAAGCATCAGAAACCGAAAATATAAATCTTTGCGGGCTTATGACTATAATGCCTATTGAGTTCAACGAAAGCTACTATAAAAAAATGGAAGAATTCTACGAAAAGCAAAAGACCATATGTCCGAATCTTAAAATTCTCTCAATGGGAATGACTAACGATTTTGAAACTGCAATACGTTACGGTTCAACCATGATTCGAGTAGGATCGTATTTATTCAAATAGATAAAATGAAAGGAAGTATATTATGAGCCTCTTAAAGAAATTCCTCGGCGATGAAGACGAAATGAACGAAATGGAATCCGAATCCACATTACAAGGGTACCAGGATCCATCAGCACCTGAAGATTACAGTAAACCTAAGCCACAATTTGTACTTGCAAAACCCGAACAAAGAGACGAGCTTCTCAATATTGCAGACCAGCTGCTTAACAGAAAAACCGTCATTTTGAATCTTGAGTTGGTAACTCAGGATACACGCCGTTTTGTGGACTTTCTCAGTGGTGTCGCATATGCATTGAACGGTCAAGTAAAGAAAGTTGCTGTTCATACATATTTGATAATTCCAGGTGGACTTGAGATCTCCGGAGACATCTTCGATGATATCGAAGGCGACATGAACTTCTAAATGCAATCAGAAGAAAAAGAACTGCTTTTAAAAAAAGTAGACCATATGATTTCAGTTCTGAATAAAAGCGGAAGAGCTCAGTATTTTGGTTTTATTTCTGAAGAAGATGTTGACTATATAGCCAACTATCTGACTAAACGAAAGATAAACTTTGATACTTTTGGAGGAATTGAAGATTCAGAAAGATCCTATTTGAGCATATATGACGATTTTCCTCCAGACAGGACAGATTATCCTGTTTCCGTTATAAAAATAGAACTTGCAAAGAATGCAAAGGAACAATCACACAGAAACTATTTGGGTAGCTTATTAGGATTGGGAATTGACAGACGAGTAATCGGTGATATACTCATTAATGATAAAACAGCATACGTATCAGTCAATTACGACTTTGTCAATTTTATCAAATCAGAACTGACGAAAATCAGCAATGAATCCTGTGAAGTATCTGAAATTGAAGATTTTTCAGAACTCAAACGCAAAAGAGAGTTCAAAGAAATTACAATATCAGTCGCATCGAAAAGACTTGACGCTATTGTATCTGAACTGACGAACTTATCAAGAGATGATTCAAAAAATCTCATAACCAAAGGTCTTGTTTCCGTAAACGGAGAAGAGGTACTTTCTCCTGTAAAGGAAATCAAGCCTGACAGTAAAATATCTGTCAGAAAACACGGTAAATTTATCTTTGTCGCAGAACAAGGTAATACAAAAAGCGGCAGGTTAAGATTAACATTTAAAAAGTATATGTAAATAATAAAGAAGGGGTGTACTTGATGCTTTCTCCCAAAGACATCGAAACAAAAGAATTCAGTCGCTCTAAAATGGGTGGCTACAAGCCTGAAGAAGTTGACGATTTTCTGGATCAGATACTTTCCGACTATGTTGTTTTGCTTGAAGAAAAAGAACTTCTTAACAAGAAAATCACTACATTAACGGAAAAAATTGAAGTTTATCGTGACGAACAGGATAAGCAAAAATATTCTGCTGTAAACAATCAGAGAAATTATGACGATGTAATTGCCAATGCTAAGAAAAAAGCTGACAAACTCGTTTATGAAGCTCAGGATTACGCAAAGAAACTCATAGAAGCAGCAAAGGTTGAAGCTGAAAGACAGCAGCAGGTTAAGAGCCAGTTGACAGCTGAGGTTGAAGATTTCAAATCAAAGCTTCTCTCAATCTATGAAAATCATGTAAAACTGATATCCAGCATTCCTGTAATTAAGAGAGATGAAGAATATCAGACATCAGCAACACTTGAAATGCTCAAAGTTGCAACAGCTGATGTTCAGGAAATGAAAAATGAAGCATCCGATATTGATGAAATGGAATCGGAGGCTGATGATCTTATTTCTGAAATTGAAGATAGAAGCTCTACAATAATTATGCCTTCTATCAGTGCAAAAATAAATGAGAACAAAGCTGACATTGAAAAAGATGAAGTTCGTAAATTCTCAAGAGTAAGACATATTGAAAATACAAAATCTGAGCTTTTTGATGAAGATGACGATGATTATCTTGAAGATGAATACAAAAAAGCTTCAAAACGTTTAGTAAACACAAAAGACCTTGAGGAAGAAGATGAAGAGAAATCTGAAAAAGTAAGAGGTCTCTTTGACAGTAAGCCGAAAAGAGGACTTTTCGGAAACAAAAAAACAAAACCCGTAAAAAAGAAGAAATATGAAGACGATGACGATGATGACGATCTCGACTTCGATGATGATGACGATTTTTACGATGACGATGATGAATAATTAAAACAGGGGAGTCAGACTTTATAATGGATTATAATTCTACATTGAATTTACCAAAAACAGATTTTCCCATGAGAGCAGGTTTGCCTCAGAGAGAACCTGAAATGCTTAAAAAATGGAATGAAGGGGAGGTTTATCAGAAACTTCAGGAAAAGAATAAAGATAAGCCTAAGTTTGTACTTCACGACGGTCCTCCATTCTCTAACGGCAACATTCATATGGGTACAGCTATGAACAAGGTTTTAAAAGACTTTGTTATGAGATATAAAGCTATGAATGGTTATTGCACACCGTACACACCCGGTTGGGATAACCATGGTATGCCCATTGAAAGTGCTATTATCAAAAAGAATAAATTGGACAGAAAAAAGATGTCCATTCCTGAATTCAGAAATGCTTGTGAGCAGTTTGCGAAAGACTTCGTTGATATTCAGAGAAATCAGTTTATAAGACTTGGTGTTCTTGCAGATTGGTATAAACCTTATCTTGCAATGGATCCCAAATTTGAAGCAAAAGAAGTCAAAGTATTCGGCGAAATGTATAAGAAAGGATACATCTACAAAGGACTTAAACCTGTTTACTGGTGCCCAGTGGATGAAACAGCTCTTGCAGAAGCTGAAATCGAATACAAAGATGCTCCTTGTACATCTATTTATGTTAAATTCAAAGTTGAAGATGATAAGGGAAAACTTGCTCAGTATGGTGATATCAATAATATGTATTTCATCATCTGGACAACTACCACATGGACACTCCCCGGAAACCTTGCAATAGCTCTCCATCCCGCTGAGAGTTACGTACTTGCTGAAGCTGCAAACGGTGAAAAGTATATTCTTGCTGAAGCTCTTCTTAAAAAGACAATGCAAGCAGGAGGTATAGATGATTACAAAATCGTTGAATACTTTAAAGGTTCAGATTTTGAATATATGACCGCTAAACATCCTTTCATTGACAGAACAAGCCTTCTTGTAACAGCAGATTACGTTACAATGGAAAGCGGTACAGGATGCGTCCATACAGCTCCAGGTTTCGGTGCTGACGACTACAACACATGTCGTAGATACAAAATGGACATGATCGTTCCTGTTGACGGAAGAGGCTATCAAACAGAGGATGCAGGTAAATTTGCTGGTCTCAGATACGATGAATCCAATGAAGCTATTCTTGCAGATCTTAAAGAATCCAAAGCTCTTTTCGCAAGTGAAGATGTAATCCACTCTTATCCCCATTGCTGGAGATGTAAGAATCCTATTATCTTCAGAGCAACACCTCAGTGGTTCTGCAGCGTAGAATCTTTCAAAGAAGATGCAGTAAAAGCTTGTAAGAATGTTACATGGTCACCTGAATGGGGCGGTGAAAGAATCACACAGATGATTACAGAACGTGCCGATTGGTGTATCTCCAGACAAAGACATTGGGGGCTTCCTATCCCTGTATTCTATTGCAAAGATTGCGGAAAACCTATTTGCGATGAAACTACAATAAATGCGATCTCTGAACTCTTCGGAGCTGAAGGTTCTAATGCTTGGTACCTTAAAGAATCTGAAGAGATTCTCCCCACAGGATATAAATGTCCTCATTGCGGTGGTATACATTTCACAAAAGAAACAGATACTCTTGACTGTTGGTTCGACTCTGGTTCAACACATTACTGTGTGCTTGGCGAAGATGAATGGCCTGCAGATATGTATCTTGAAGGTGCTGACCAGTACAGAGGTTGGTTCCAGTCATCACTCCTTACAGCCGTTGGAGCTCTCGGTAAAGGCGCTCCTTACAAAATGGTACTCACTCATGGCTGGGTAGTTGACGGTGAAGGCAAAGCAATGCACAAATCCCTCGGCAACTCCATAGCTCCCGAAGAGATAATCTCCAAATACGGTGCAGACCTTCTCAGACTTTGGGTTGCTTCTTCAGACTACAGAGCTGACGTAAGAGTTTCCGATGACATATTCAAACAGCTCTCTCAGGCTTATCTCAAAATTAGAAACACTGCAAGATATTTCCTCGGAAATCTTGACGGATTTGATGCTAATAACCTTGTTAAACCCGAAGAAATGCTTCCCCTTGATAAGTGGGCGGTTTCAGCGCTTAACGATCTCATGAAGAGAGTTAAAGCAGGCTACGAAGCATATGAATATCACATTGTGTATCATGCTATCAGAAACTTCTGCGTAGTTGAAATGTCTAACTTCTATATGGACGTTATCAAAGACACTCTTTATTGCGAAGCAAAAGACGGTCTTAAGAGAAGAAGTGCTCAGACAGCTATGTATCTTATCCTTGATGCTATGGTAAAAATGCTTGCACCTATTCTTTCATTTACTGCTGACGAAATCTGGAAGGCTATGCCCCACAGAGATGGCGATGATGCGGAAAATATTGCATTCAACCAGATGGCAGTTCCTTACGAAGAATATCAGCTTGATGTTAATACAATGTACGAATTCGGCGAATACATCAAACTCAGAGATGACATCAATCTTCTTCTTGAAGAAGCGAGAAGTGCAAAACTTATCGGTAAACCACTTGAAGCAGCTATCACACTTTATTGTGATGATAAAGCTTACGATAAACTTTCAGAAAAAATAGATATGATCAAGATGATCACAATCGTTTCTGATGTTAAGATCGTAAAAGGTTCCGATGGTAAAGCATGCGAACACTTTGAAGGAGTATCCGCAGTTGTAACGAAAGCTGAAGGCGAAAAGTGTGAACGTTGTTGGATGTACAGCAAAGATGTAGGTTCAGACAGTGAACACCCCACACTTTGTCCCAGATGCGCAGCTGTAGTCAAAGAATAAATCATGAAAAAAACCAACATTCTAAAATATATCAGCTTTGCAGTGATTGCGATCATTGGCATAGCTATTGATCAGATAGTAAAGGCTTGGGCTTATAATGAGCTCAGGCCTGTTGGTTCTATACCACTTATAAAAGATGTTTTCCATTTCACATACAGGGAAAATACAGGCGCTGCTTTCAGTTTTCTTGAAGGAAATAATGTTTTTTTCATAATACTGACTTCCTGTGTTATTTTGGTGCTTCTCTGGTTGCTTTTATCAGGACGGGTAACAAATAAAATAGCTGAATATTGCGTACTGTTTATTTCTATGGGTGGAATAGGAAACCTTATAGACAGATTCAATTATGAGTTTGTTGTGGATATGTTTGATTTCACTTTGATAAATTTTGCTGTATTCAATGTCGCTGATATTTTTGTGACCTGTGGCAGCATACTTTTTCTTATAATTTTCCTTTTTACCAAAGGAGAAGTAATTGATCTCGAATCAAGAAAGAAAAAAGTTTCCTCAGAAGAAAATGTAATAAACAATGAAAACTGAACTTGAAACTGAAATTCTTTCCGTGACAACAGGAGAGAATGACGAAAAGAAAAGACTTGACAGTTTCTGTTCCGAATCTTTTGAATTAACTCGCTCAGGAGCAGTGATCCAAATAGAAGAGGGAAACATAACAGTTAACGGTAAAGTCGAATCAAAAAATTACCGCATAAAAAATGGTGATATAATTGAATTTGAACCACCGGAACCAAAATCAACAGAAATAATTCCGGAGGATATACCACTTGATATCGCATATGAAGACAAACACATTATCGTGGTCAATAAACCTCAGGGAATGGTTGTTCATCCCGCATACGGTAACGAGTCAGGGACTCTCGTAAACGCGCTCCTGCATTACTGTGGAGACTCTCTTTCAGGAATAAACGGAGTTATTCGTCCGGGAATCGTTCACCGCATAGATAAAGATACAAGTGGTTTGCTTATAGTGGCCAAAACCAATGACGCACATTTAGGGCTTGCTGAACAGATAAAGGAACACAGCTTTACGAGAAGATATCAAGCCATAAATGTGGGCTATTTTAAAGAGTCTACGGGAACCATTGATCTACCCATAGGTAGACATCCTGTTGATCGGAAAAAGATGGCTGTAACCAGCCAGAATTCCCGAAATGCAGTTACACACTACAAAACGATCGAAGAGCTTTGCGGTTTTTCACATATGGAGTTTGATTTGGAAACAGGAAGGACTCACCAGATCAGAGTACATACGGCACATATGGGACACCCCATACTCGGCGACCCCGTGTACTCAAATACAAAAAAATATTCGGAGAAATTCCACCTGCAAGGTCAATGCCTTCATGCTAAATTTATTGAGTTTGTTCACCCAATAACAAACGAAGTCATTTCTCTAGACAGCGAAATTCCCGAATATATGAAAGATGTAATTGAAAAACTTAGAAATAATTAAACATGAAAAGACAGAGAGTCCGAAGATTCTCTGTCTTAAACTTGTATTATTAATATTAGAGAAGGCTGTTGTAAAGAGCAGTGATCTCTTCAACGCTTGTTTCTCTGGGGTTACCGGGACGGCAAGCATCGTCATAAGCGGACTGTGCAAGGAATGCAACGTCTTCGGGTTTAACGATATCTTTGAGGTCGGCAGGGATGCCAACATCAGCAGAAAGTTTCTTAACAGCATCGATAGCAGCTTTTCTGTATTCTTCAACTGTCATATTTTCTGTGCCTTCAACACCCATAGCAGCTGCGATATATTTGTATTTGTCGCCTGTAGCAGGAGCGTTATATTCCATAACTGTAGGAAGAATAATAGCGTTAGCTACGCCGTGAGGTGTATCGTAAAGAGCACCAAGAGGGTGAGCCATTGAGTGAACGATACCAAGACCTACGTTAGAGAAGCCCATACCTGCAACGTACTGACCGAGAGCCATACCGTCTCTGCCTTCTTTTTCGTTGTTTACAGCACCGCGAAGGGAAGCAGCGATGATTCTGATAGCTTCAATGTGGAACATATCGGAAAGAGCCCATGCGCCTTTTGTGATGTAACCTTCAATAGCGTGTGTAAGAGCATCCATACCTGTTGCAGCTGTGAGACCTTTGGGCATTGTAGCCATCATATCGGGGTCAACAACAGCAACTACGGGAATGTCGTGTACGTCTACGCAAACCATTTTTCTGTTCTTTTCAGCGTCTGTGATAACGTAGTTGATAGTTACTTCAGCAGCTGTACCTGCAGTTGTGGGAACTGCAATGACAGGAACACACTTGTTCTTTGTGGGAGCAACGCCTTCAAGAGAACGAACGTCAGCAAATTCGGGGTTTGTGATGATGATACCGATAGCTTTAGCTGTGTCCATGGAAGAGCCGCCGCCGATAGCTACGATACAGTCAGCACCGCAAGCTTTGAAAGCTTCAACGCCTGCTTGTACGTTTTCGATTGTGGGGTTGGGTTTGATTTCAGAGAATACGGAGTATTCAATAGCCGCATTGTCAAGAACGTCAAGGACTTTCTTTGTAACGCCGAACTTAATAAGGTCGGGGTCTGAAGCTACAAATACTTTCTTGAAATTTCTTGCCTTTACTTCATCAGCGATAGCAGCAATAGCTCCTGCACCGTGATAAGATGTTTCATTTAATACAAATCTGTTCATTGGAGTGATATCCTTTCTTTTATAAATATTTACTCTTATAGTATATACCAAAATAAACGGAAAGTCAATAGCAATTTACAGACAATTTTTTAAAAAACAGAAAAAACCTCTTACCGGAAAGGTAAGAGGTGTAGATATTACTGATTATTTTTCAGATCATCATACAGCTTTTCGTAAAATGAAAGCAATTTGTTTAAAGTTTCTTCTCTTTCACAGAAAACAGCAGTAACACTGTTTACACATTCATAAATGTAAGAATCACCCTCGACATTTGTATTTGCAAAAATACTCTCTAAAGAATCACCCATCCTGTGAAGTGAAAAATTTGAGTTTTCAGTCAACTGTTTTTGCAATAACACTATCTGGTTAAAAACTTCTCTGAGTGTAAGTTCATTTTTATTCTCTGTTGTTTCAATATACATATTATCTGTCATTTTATTATCCTCCAAAAATTCTTTCGGCGGACACGCAATGCATATTGTATTTTCATCAATAAAGCGCGCCCTGCCGTTTTTAACAAGACCTTTAGCCCTTTTAGGGTAGGTCGCACCGTACTCATTTCCTTGCTCATCAACAACAAGAATGTTTTTTGTCATGGGTTCCATCCCCCTTGTTTGATAGCTTAAAGTGAACTTTTGTTTTTTGTTATGGGTGTCGTCCCCAATTCACATAAACAGTATAACATATTATAACACAAAAGTAAAGACTTTATATGTAACAAATCATCTACAAATAAACAATACAGATCAATAAAGTGAATACATCCACAAAAGGCAATCGCTTATATGTCACAAATACAACATATTCAAACCCAGAATTTACAAATTGTTTCCATTTGTGGGCTTGCAAAATCTTAAAAAGTGTGATATAATATATGAGCTGTGAAAAACAAGCATATGTATCCGTAGCTCAGCAGGATAGAGCAACTGCCTTCTAAGCAGTAGGTTGGGGGTTCGAGTCCCTCCGGGTACGCCAGATGAGAGGTAATAGTTGAATAGATAGTGGAAATTATCTATTATCTGTTATCTCTCAAAAATTTTATATTGGGGCATCGCCAAGTCGGTAAGGCACAGGACTTTGACTCCTGTACTCGCTGGTTCGAGTCCAGCTGTCCCAGCCAACCCCGATGCTATAAGCATCGGGGTTCATTTATTGGTATAAAAATGATTTCAACGTAAAGGATATCTAAAATAATGTTTAGCGGTATTAAATATATTACTATAACCAATCTTGGATTGAGTCAGATTTATCTTAATGAGAAAAAGTTGTTGAATATTGAAAAATGGTTTAAACCTAATGATTTATCAAATTTTTCTCCGATTCCCGTACATGATTTTGGGAATGGCAGATTAACAATAACTGATGGTCATAGCAGAGCATTTATTGCACACAAACATGGTCTCGAAAAAATACCCGTTTTGTACGATACAGATGATATAGTGACCTCTCAAATAGGTCAATTACTTTACAAAAATGATATCATTTGGTGTGAAAGATTCAATCTGAATGATATACGCGATTTAGGATCACGCATTATTACGAATGAGGAATATCAAACGCTATGGATAGGTAGGTGCGACAAATCATACAACCTGTTAACACAAACAACAGCAAAACAAAGGGCTGATTTTAATTTATTGCATCCCAATCTGTTTTTATTTGGATCAAACGAGAATTTAGATACTCTATTTTTTGAAGATAAAGCCGGAGAAGTTTTTAAGTATTTAATAAAATAATTTTCAAAGGAGAATATATGAACACTTATATAATGGATTCATTAAAGAAAATAAAAAAAACACTTACATCATGTAACGGTATACCTTATGAAAAAATTGGTCCAATAATGGGGGTGCTTGAAATGATGAAAATGGAAATCGAACAACATATTTCCAACATGAACCAAACCGATGTGAATAATGAATTAAGATCTTCCGCTAAAAATACTGTAGAAAAACTTACAGAAATATGGGATATTATTGAAGGTCTGAACGATGCAAATATATCAGATATTGAATATAAAAATCTTATTGACGAAATATCGGACTTAATTGATGAAATCAGCTATTAGTTTTAACGCAACATGAAAGAGGTTACGAAGATGGATATTGAACATATAGCAAATATTAAGCCGGGACAAGACGGTGCAATTTGGAATAATTATTTATTTCGCTTTGATGATCAAGGGAATTGTTTTGTATATGATATCAAGAATCTTAAAGAGTCCAACGAAACACTTAAAGAACTTGATTGGTTTATTTTAGATAAAGCACAAATAATTGTCCCTCACTGTAATTCTGTAGTTTTCGGCAATGAATATTATGATAAAAACGATGAATTCCCACTATTATACTGCAACATCTACAACAATTATGCAAATTCAGATGATAAATTAAAGGGAACTTGTTGCGTTTACAGAATAAAAAGAAACGAAAATACATTTTCGTCCAAACTTGTTCAGATAATAAAAATCGGATTTGTTGAAAATGAAACTCTATGGAACTCTGAAAACAGGGAAGATGTTCGACCTTACGGAAACTTTGTTATTGACAGAGAACAAGGGTTATACCATGCATTTACTATGATAGATACCCCATGTATTACAAGATATTTTTCTTTTAAATTACCTAAAATTTCTGATGGTACTTATGATGAAAAATATGGAGTAAATATTGTCATATTAACAGAAAACGATATTGAAAACAGTTTCGATTGCGAATATCATAGATATATTCAAGGTGCTTGCACTAATAAAGGCAAAATCTATTCACTTGAAGGATTTTATCACGGTAATGAAAATGAACCTGTACTCAGAATAATTAACCCTACAACAAAAAAGCAGGAACTTTGCGTTGAATTTTCAAGTTTCGGTTTAGTGAATGAACCTGAATTTATTGATTTCAAAGACGGAACATGCTATTATGGAGATGGCAGCGGAAACTTATATATCATAGAATTTTAATGAGAATCGTATTGTCATACAACATAAATCTCATGATGATTCAGTATAACTATATAGTTCAAGAGGTAGCAAATGGATATTTCTTTTAAATCAGACAATCAGAAATTTAATTACAGGGTATGCGCTATGATAATATCTGAAGGTAAAATCTTGGCAATGAAAGATGAGAGATCTCCTTATTATTATCTTCCGGGCGGAAGGGTTGAGATTGGAGAAACAGCCGAAAATGCAGTTGTAAGAGAGGTTCAAGAGGAATTAGGGATTACAGCTAAAATTCTCCGTCCAATCTGGTTAAATCAAGCCTTTTTCACAGAAGATGTAGACAATATTCATTATCACGAATTATGTATTTACTTTTTAATGGATACAACCAATACAGATCTGCTATCGAGAGGAAAAATTTTCACTACAAAGGAAGGTCTCCGTACTCATACATTTGAATGGTTAGAATTTGATAGACTAAAGGATGAATATTTTTACCCTCTGTTCTTGAAAAAGGATATTTTTAATCTTCCAGAAGTATTTACAATACGCACAGAAATCGAATAAAAAATCCCTTTATACAATTATATAAAAAACTGTATAAAACAGAATACTGTATAGATCATAAGCAAAAATGCTCCTTGAATTCTGTACACTTTACCTTTCATTAAAGCAGGAATACATAATAAAAGCATTGAAATTATCATTATTGGCATATCCAGAATCAAAGATGAATTCATTCCTAAAAGCAGCTTATCTGATGGAAGATCAAACGGAGATAATGAAACAGATAAACCGCTGACAAATACGATATTCAATAAATTTGCTCCGATAATATTTCCTAAAGAGAGTGATCCGTGCCCTTTAATAAGTGAAGTTACAGCAGTTGTCAATTCCGGCAGGGAAGTGCCAAGCGCTATAAAAGTCAAAGCAATGACAGTTTCAGGGATTCCCAGTGCATAGGATAACTTAATTCCGTTATCTATTAAAAGATTTGCACCTAATGAAATCAGAACGGCACCTATAACTAAAGTTAATATATTTTTAAAAAGAAGAATATTTTCACTTCCTGTTACAGAGTCTTTCTTCAGAACCAGATCAGAAGAAAGGCTGTCTTTTGATTTAAAAACCGTAAAAAACATGTAGATCAAAAACAATAAAAGCAAAATAAAGCCTGTGAATCGGCTGAAAGTTCCAAAACAATATGCCGATATCACATAAAAAGCAGAAGATATAAAAAAGAATATAGCAGGTATTTTAAATAACTTCCGATCAATTTCAGATGGTCTGATAAAAATACTTAAAGCCGCAATCAATGCTGTATTACAAATTATTGAGCCAACAGCGTTTCCGTAAGAAATCTCGCCATAGCCTCCTAGAGCCGATCCCACAGAAACAAAAGCTTCCGGAAGCGTTGTACCTAATGAAACTACAGTAGCGCCTATTATCAACTCAGACAAACCGAAACGACGAGCTATACCAACAGAACTGTCGACAAATATATCCCCACCTTTTATAAGTAAAATAAGACCGACAATAAATAATAAAACATGAATTAACATTTTTTCCACCTCATTAAATTCTATAATAAAGAGATGGGTTTTATTACTTATTGTCGGTCCTAAAATTTAAAAGATTCCGGTTAGAAATATCTCTACTCCAATAACTATAAGAATTATTCCACCTATTATGGTGAATTTACCCGAAAGACTTTGACATCTTTTTCCTATCTCAGTCGCACATAATCTGCCAAGCTCAACACCTGAAATACAGATAATAAATGTAACTACAGCAATTATTAAAGCACAAACAACAGCCATAGTCAAGCCATAATCTGCTATCGTAAAACCTACAGATAGTGCATCAATCGAAGTTGCTACCCCTTGAACAAGAAGTCCGAGGATTCCCGTTTTTTTCTTATCGCAATCACAGTCTTCACCTTTAAAACTATCATAGATCATCTTTCCACCTATATAGCAAAGAAGAATAAGCGCTATCCAAGGAATAAACTTTTCAAATGCTTTAAAATACTGAACAATGGTATGTACACATATCCATCCTATTATCGGCATCAAAGCTTGAAATACAGCAAAGACCCCTGCAATACCAAATCTTTTATTGATTCTCATTTCAGGTTCGTTCAATCCGTTAGCCAAAGATACAGAAAAAGCATCCATGGCAAGTCCCACTCCAAGAAGAATACTATTGAAAAAAAACATAAAATTCCAATCCATTTTTATAACCGTCCTTTTAATATAATAAAACGGTACAGACGAAACTGTACCGAGATCCTCAATTATTTTAACTCGACACATGTACAGCCATAATACCACCATACATGAGTCTCGCAATTTAAAACAAGCCAGGCTTAAAACCAGTATGTTGACTTGTTACGCAATATAAGCGCTCGCTACTCCCTCACGGAAATACCAAGATAGTATATCAAATTCAACACATATTGTCAATAGAGTTTTCAGAATTGTAGAAAACGAAATTTACATTTTTTACTCATCTCATATTGACTAAGTATTAAAACTATGATAAAATTATGGTAATATATTTCAATTCCAAGGAGATACAAAATGAAATACAAAGAACTATTTGATACAGCAAAATGGGTCTCACCAAACGGAAAAAGTGACACTCCGTATATCAGGGGAGAATTCATTACCAAAAAGGATGTAAAATCAGCACAAATAACGATTTGCGGTCTTGGTTTTTTCGAACTTACAATAAACGGGGAAAAGGTGAGCGATGACTTATTTACGCCCGCAAACACAGATTATCATCCTGCAGACAGACATTGCACCAAAGAATATGGAGAAATTCTATCCCACAGAATATATTCTATGAGATATGATATAAAAGAATACCTAGACAGTAAAAACTGTATTGGTATAATATTAGGTCCGGGTTGGTACAAAAACGATGGGTATGACACATTTGGCTGGAACTTCTCTTACGGAGAAGTAAAACTCACATTTAAAATAGACATTGAATATACAGACGGAGAAAGAGAAAAAATAGTTTCATCAACAGAAAATCTTAAATGGACTCAAAGTCCCTATGTAATTTCACGAATTAAAAAAGGGGACTATCAGGATTTTAATACATACAGACTTGATGGATGGAATCTTTATGGATTTGATGATTCCGAATGGAATAACCTTGAAGTTGTGGAAATTCCGGAAACAGAGTTTTACGTACAGGATTGCCCTTCTGACAAAGTTATCAGAAATATCAAACCTAAACTTATCAAAGAGACTGACGATAGCTTTATATATGATATGGGTGAAAACATTACAGGAACTCCAGTTATAAAAGCTAAAACTAAGGACATATGCAAAATAGACCTCGTATGTTCCGAAAGACTCGACGAACAAGGAAACATTGAAGATTACACAACTCACGGTCAAAAAAGCACCTTTGTAACAGACGGAACCGACAGGGAATATAAACTTAAATTTGCTGTTTACGCATTCAGATATGCAATGGTAAGTAAAAATGCCGAAATCATTGACTGCGAAGTTATTCACACAGATCTTCCCGTAACCTCATCCTTTAAGTGCGATAATGAAATTCTCAATTGGTATTATGATGCCTATATCAGGACTCAACTTGATAACATTCATTGTTGTGTTCCCTCTGACTGTCCGCATATAGAAAGACTTGGCTACACCGGAGACGGAGAGCTTACTTGCGAATGCGCGATGATGATGCTTGATTCCGAAAAAATGTATCGAAAATGGATCGAAGATATTTCTGACTGTCAGGATACAGTAAGCGGTCATGTACAGTATACAGCACCTTATTCACAAAGTGGCGGCGGTCCAGGTGGTTGGGGCTGCGCAATAATAGAAGTTCCTTACACTTTCTATAAGATATTTGGAGATATTTCTGTTCTTGAAAAGTTTATACCTAAAGCCTTGAAATACTTCGAATACCTTGACGCACACAGCGAAAACAACCTTGTAATAAGCGACCAACCGGGACTTTGGTGTCTCGGCGACTGGTGTACACCTGAAGAAATTGCAATACCCCAACCTTTTGTTAATAACTATTTCTATATCAAGAGCATCAACAGAGTTCTTGAATACTGCGAACTTACAAACAATTCCAAATTATTGAAAAAAATGGAAGAATTGAAAACCAGAAAAGTAAAAGCTCTCATTGATAATTATTTTGATTCTGAAACAGGAAATTTTGCTAATAATATCCAAGGAGCAAATGCTTTTGCTTATGATATAGGTCTTGGAGACGAAAGAACATTTGCAAATATCGTAAAGCGTTATAAAGAATACGGTATGTATGATACCGGTATATTCGGTACTGATATCGTAACAAGAGTTCTTTTTGAAAACGGTCAGGAACAGCTTGCGTACGACCTTATGACCTCGAAAAAGCTTTATTCATTTAATACATGGATGAAGTCAGGAAGCACAACACTGCCCGAATATTGGACTTTTAAACGTTCTCAGAATCATCCAATGTTCGGAGCTGTAGCTAAGTACCTGTTCACCTATCTTCTCGGCATAGTAAATGACGACAACGCTTACGAATCGGTTACCATTGAACCTAAGTTTGTAGACGGACTTAATTGTGCTGAAGGATATTTAACCGTCAAAAACGGAAAGATCGGTGTTAAATACGAAAAAACAGAAAGCTCCATACATATGGAAATTGAAATACCCGAAAACACAACAGCAATACTTTCATACAAAGACAAGATCTATGAGCTTGAATGCGGTTTAACTAAATTCATTCTTAGCAAATAGGATACCATATAAGAAAAGGCAGAGATTATTTTTCTCTGCTTTTTCCATAATTGCTTTCTTAATACATATGCAGTTCATATTTATTTAAAGAAAAACCTCCACAAAAGATTAACCGATACAAACTCTCTGACACTATATAAGTGAAAGCTTTCAAAAGACAGGAGAACAACAATGACAGACAAAAAAGCATTTGAATTACTGTCCGAAAATCTGACGGCAATCTACGGTTACGCTTTTTCAAAGCTCTATGATAAAGATAAGGTGGACGACCTTACATCCGAAATTGTATATGAGATCATTGTTTCAGCACGCAATCTGCAAAATGAGGAAGCCTTTTGGGGCTTTGCTTGGAAAATTGCGGAAAATACTTTCAGACGCTTTATCCGTAAGACAGAGCTTACAGCACAATCCGTAGAACTGACAGAAGAAAACATCGGCGTGTATGATCTTTCACCAGAACAGGAATATATACAAAAGGAAACTGAAAGTGAAGAATTATATCTGCTTCGCCGAGAGCTTTCTCTTTTGAAGAAAACACACAGGGAAGTATGCGTTGCTTATTACGTCGATAACAAGAGTTGTTCTCAAATCGCAAAAGAACAAAACATAAGTGTTGAAATGGTAAAATACCATTTGTTCAAAACTCGCAAATTATTGAAAGAAGGTATCGGTATGACAAGAACACTTGGAGAAAAAAGCTACAACCCCGGAACGTTCAGACTTGATTTTTGGGGTGACTGTAACAAATATAATGATTTATTCAAAAGAAAATTGCCCGGTTCTATTGTACTTGCCGCATATTATGAATCTATGACAGCAGAGGCACTTTCTATGGAACTTGGTGTTTCAATGCCTTATCTTGAGGAAGAAATTGAAATTTTGGAAGCTGCAGGAGTGCTGAAAAGAACAGGGAACAAGTATCAGACTAATATTGTAATCATTACGGATGCGTATGAAAAAGAATTTGTAAAAAACACCTCTGCGATATATTCAGATATTGCGAATTCAATATTTGATAATGTATCAAAACGCTTACCCCAAATTCACACACTTGATTTCAAGGGAAACGATTACGATGACAACAGACTATTATTTGGAATCTTGAACATCGCATTTGTCAGAGGGTTTCTTTTAGCAAGTGAAAAATCATCTCTTGGCACCCCAAATAAACTTGCATTAGGGGGTAATGGTTGGATTTTTGGATACGACAACGATTATGTAAATCATCATTTTCACGGTGTTTCATTGGAAACATGGAATGAAAGCGGTACAGCTTGGTTCTCGGCAGAAAATTATAAAGTAATAAAAAAATCGCAAATATATGACCACTACGACTTCCGCAACAAAGCGAACGCTATATGGGATGCGATTCTTAATAAAAATGCTGATAAAAACAATCCTACACTTCCGTGGTTGATTGAAAACGAATTCATTCATTGCTCAGATAATAAGCTTTCCGCCAATTTCCCCGTATTTAGCAAAAAATCATTCGATCAGATTTGTCAGATACTGTCAGATATAATTGATGAAGTGGCAAATTGTATGATTGATATTTCAGATAAAGCTGAAAGAATTCTTGCAGAACACGCGCCAGCATCTGTAAAAAAACAATGCGGAGACATTGCGAAGATCCATCACCGTCTTGACGTAGCAGCTTTCTTGTTGGAGGAGCTTATCAAAGAAAACAAACTTATAGTTCCGAACGAAAAAACGCCTCTCTGTATTTGGGGTGTCAAAAACTAAATAAAAAATCGCCGAGAACTACCGTTTTTAGTGTTCTCGGCGATAATTATTTATATTTGAATTAGATAATTACCAGTATAAATATTAAGCATTATAAAGAACTTTCTTGATTTCCTTAACAGCGTTTTTATATCGTTCCGAGTTTGTAAAATCATTATCTTCGCTTGAATACAAACCGCTAAAACTAAATGCCCAATTAGGTGTTCGCTCAGCAAAGAACTTGTAATCTATCAAAATTTCTTTATCTTGTGTCTTGCTTTTTACCCACAAATACATTTCACACGCAGTTTTTGCGGCTTTGTCAAGTGCTGTATATGCAGCATCGTAATCGATATTCAACAAATGCATTTTGCACTGCATTGTATATGCCGTAATCAGATAACAATATGGCATCTTTTCATAAGAATTAACATCAAGAGTTGTTGCATCCAAATATAAAGATACTGCCATTTTTGCAATACTTTCGGCGTGCTCCAACACTGAGATAGATTTGTCTTTTTCATATGCACCGGAATTTACGCTCTCATACAATGCCATCAGGTAATCCAAGCATTTTTCTTTATCCGCAAGCAATTTCACTTGATTTGCCCTATCAATTGATTTTTGAGCATAGAACACTTTGCTTTGTGCCGTGCATTTGATTCCGCATGTTTCCGGAAGCATTTCAACAAAGTGCAGAGCTTCATCAAAGTTATCGTCCAAGAGCATCAGCCCGATCATCAACTGATTGGCTTGTATCTGAAGTACTATGACCAAGGTGTTGTTACAAATCGAAGAAAGCATTGATTTGCACTGAGTGTAGATTGATTCATAGGTATCTGCTTCAATATGGAATTTTCCTCTTACCTTGCCTACTAAGAGATAATCATATAAAGCTAATGCGCATTTATATTTTACTTCATAATCGGTAGGATACTTGCGCAGATACTCCTTATACAGATTAGCTACCAGCAAATCGGCATTATTTTCTTTTGTGTTGACGGAATAATTCGCCCAAACGGTATTCACGTTGCGGATGAGTGTTTCATGATCGGCTTTCTCGTCAAATCCGACTCCAAGTAAATAATCGGTTGAAACGCAAAGGATGCTTGCAAGCGGAACAATTTGAGATATATCCGGCATTGTATTGTTACATTCCCAGTTGGATATAGACTGAACCGAAACACCAATGTGTTCAGCAAGCATAGCTTGCGACAAGCCTGCATCCGTGCGCAGCTTTTTAATTTTTTGACCAAAATTCAACATATTTCTTCCTTCTTTCATGATTTGATTGAAAGATCGTAGCTACTCTTTCTGATTACATTATAGCAGTAAATAACCTGAAATACAATACAGTAAACCGTTAGCCTAATTATAAACGTATTTATATTCACCATGTTGAGATTTATAAGCCGCCGAGAGTAACCATTTGGTCACTCTCGGCAGTAAATTATTTCTTTGAAAGCTGATCCTTATGATACTGAAGCATATACAGACCGTAATAACGACCTTTTTGTTCAAGGAGTTCAAAATGGTTACCTTGCTCAATTATCTTACCTTTAGAAAGGACAATAATATTATCAGCGTGCTGTATAGTTGACAAACGGTGTGCAACGATAAGCATAGTACCGATATTCATCATTTTTTCAAGAGAATCCTGAATCAGAAGTTCTGTCTCGGTGTCTATATTTGCTGTAGCTTCGTCAAGGATCATAACTTCAGGTTTATGGATTATTGTTCTTGCAAAAGAAAGAAGCTGTCTCTGACCTGCAGAGAAGTTGTTACCTCTCTCTCGAACCTCTTCATCAAGACCGTTTGGAAGCTTATCTATAAAGTGATCGGCATTTACATATCTGCATGCTTCAAGGATCTCTTCATCAGAATACTTCTCTTCACGCAAAACGATATTTGAACGTATTGTGCCTGAAAACAGAAATACATCCTGGAGCATCTGTCCGAAATGTTTACGCAGTGAAGATATCTTGATCTTTCTGATATCTGTTCCGTCAACAAGTATCTGACCTTTTTGAATATCGTAGTTTCGGCAAAGCAAGGAAAGTATTGTAGTTTTACCTGAACCCGTTGAACCTACAAAGGCAACTGTCTGACCGGCTTTTACCTTGAAGGAAACATCCCGAAGCACCCATTCTTCATCATTGTATGCAAACCACACATTTTTAAATTCAATATCTCCGTTAACTTTTTCAAGCTCGATAGAATCCTCGTCATCTGTTACAAGAGGTTTCATATCAAAAATAGTAAATATTTTTTCAGCAGAAGCGAATGCAGACTGTAACCAGTTAAACTGCTCTGCAAGGCTTTGGATGGGGTTGAAGAACTTTGAAATGTACATATAAAAAGTAACAACAACACCACCCGTAATAGACTGACCTAAAAATACAGCGTTATCTATATAACCCTTACCGCCAAGATAAAGCAAACATAAAACAGAGGATATGTAAAGCATATAAACAATGGGACGGAAAATACCAAAAACGAATATCTGCTGTCTTTTAGCGTGTCCGAGGTTTGTATTTTTATCGGAAAACTCCTGCATTTTACGATCTTCACGGTTAAATATCTGAGTTATCTTCATACCAGAGAGATTTTCAGAAAGATAAGTATTGATATCAGTTGTTCCGTCTTTTACTTTTCGGTAAGCTCTTCTTGAGAATTTCCTGAAAATAACAGTAAATAAAACAATGAATGGTACAAAACAAAGAACCATAAATGTAAGCTTATAGTTAAGACAAAACATTGCAACGAGCACACCGATGATAATAAAAGAGTTCTTTACAAGGTTTACGATAATATTTGTAAACATCATCGAGATAGCATTCGTATCGTTTGTTACACGAGTAACAAGTTTACCTACAGGAATAGAATTAAGCTGTGCATGTGAAAGACTCTCGATATGCACAAACAAGTCTTCACGAATCTTTGAAACAATTTTCTGTCCTGTTTTTTGAAGAACGATAGCTTGAATGTAAGAACAGAAAAGTGATACCAAAAGAATCCCTGCATATACAGCCACAAGTATCAGGAGAGGTTTCATCTCGAAATCTGCCTTTATCAGTTCTTCAATGTAACCTATCAATAACGGCGAAATTATATCATAAGCAATTGAAAAAAGCATTACTAAACCAACAAATACAAAACTCCATATATGAGGTTTTGCATACTTCAACAAACGTTTTGTAATCTCTCCGTCTTTCATATTTCGATCAAAACCGATAGCTTCTTTTTTATCTTTCATTAAAGCGAATGCCACAATAAAAATAATAGAAATTATGCCTATTATCGAAGCTACAAGTATTATCGGATAGTACTCATGCATTGATTTCACCCCCGTGTTCTTCATCAAGTTTCTGAAGATCAACCATTGTCTTGTATTCAGCACAAGTATTCAAAAGCTCTGTATGTGTACCGATTGCTGATATACTGCCGTCATTGATAAATATGATCTTATCCATTTTTTCAATAGTAGTGATCCTGTGAGCAATAAGAATAGTGGTCTTTCCCTGTCTGTTCTCTCTCAGATTATCGAGGATAGTTTTTTCGGTTTTTGTATCGACAGCGGAAACCGAGTCGTCAAGAATCAAAATCGGAGCATTTTTCATTAAAGCTCTTGCAATAGAAATTCGCTGTTTCTGTCCGCCTGAAACGGTAACACCTCGTTCACCAAGAACAGTTTTATAACCTTCGGTAAATTCAGAAATATTTGTATCCACATCTGAATTTTTTGCCGCTGCTACAACATCTTCAATAGAAACCTCATCCGATGCGAAAGCTATGTTATTCTCTATCGTATCACTAAAAAGGAAATTATCCTGAGGAACATATGCCGCATATTTTCTGACGGATTTTATAGGAATTGTATTTACGTCATGACCATCAATGAAAATAGTACCGTCAGGTACATTATATGTACGAAGAATAAGATCCACTATGGTAGTTTTACCTGAACCGGTTTTACCTATAATACCAACATTTTCTCCTGCAGATATCTTGAATGAAACATTATTAAGAACATCATAACTGCCATCAGGATACCTGAATGTGAGATTTTTGAATTCTATATCACCTTTGATCTCTCCCGGATCAATAACTCCGTCATTATCCTTTACATCTAAAGGTGCATCGAGAAGCTCACTTATACGTGAAAGTGAAGCTTGCCCTCTGGACTGCATTTCAATAAGCTGAGATACTGCCATTACAGGCCAAACAATTGATGTAAAATAACTGATAAATTCAATCAATTCTCCTGCATTGAAAGTATCGTTGTATACCAAATAACCGCCGTATCCGAGAATAATACAAATAACGGATTCAACGAAAAGAGTAACAGATATATTCAAAAGTGTGGAAGCCTTTGTATAAGCGACGTTTGCATTTTCATTTTTTACGTTAAGCTTCTTAAACGCAAGCAACTCCAGAAATTCTTTTACGAAAGCTTTTACAACTGCAATTCCTGAAAAGTTTTCCTGTGAAAAATCGGAGAGGTCAGAAAATGCAGCCTGACGAATTTCCCACTTTTCACGCATATATTTACCAACAATAGTTCCCACTAAAAGCAAAAGTACCATTGGTATAAGTGTCAACAGCGCCAAAAACCAGTTCATCATCCACATTTTGTAGATAGCTAATCCACCGAGAAGCAATGCGTCAAAGAACATCAGAATTCCCGAACCGAAGCAATCCTGAACAGTTTCAAGGTCATTTGTAAAAAGAGACATCATATTACCAACTTTGTTTACCTGGTAATACTGCTGTGAAAGGTCTCTGCAATGATCAAACATTCTCCTACGGATATCAGTTTCAACTTTTATACCTGAACCGAAGAAGCATATACGCCAAAGAAAACGACCGATGACCATGAATAAAATAATAAAGATCATTGGCAAGCATACCTTGTCCAAAAGAAAATCCGTATTAAATTCATGCAAAACTCCGTCGATTTCAACTACTCCGTCATTAATACCGTTAATAACCATTTTGTAAAGTCTCGGAACTTCAAGTTGTAAAACGTCAACAAGAACGAGGGCAAGAATACCGAGAGTAAGAACAGGGGAGTATTTCAGATAATATCTGTTTATATGTTTTCCGAATACCATAAAGATCTCCATTCATTTTTATTTTTCAAGTTTATATATTATATCATTTTAATAAGTAAGAATCAACAGAAAATTATTTATTTCATAATTTTCTGCGGATTTTTTCATTATATTGCAAACTTCCCATGATACAATATGTCAAAAATAATATTAAACTGCCACCGGGTAGATAAATGTAATTATTTACATTCGTTAACATATCGTTAGGTCTTTGAAGATATGTTTGCGAATGTTTTTTTATTGGAGGAAAATCATGAAATTTAACCCATTCAAAGAATTGAATAAATTTGAAAAGAACCTATGGTTCATATCGGTAAGTACTATCCTTATATCTTATTTATGCCTTGGAGGTTCTGACTGCCTTACACTTACGGCATCACTTATAGGCGTAACCGCGTTAATTTTTGTAGCAAAAGGATTTGTTATCGGACAGGTTCTTACAGTAGTCTTTTCAGTTTTTTACGGAATAATTTCTTATTTTTTCTCATATTACGGAGAAATGATAACATATCTTGGAATGACAACACCTATAGCAATAATGGCTATAATTTCATGGATGCATCATCCATACAAAGGTACACGGGAGGTTGCCGTACATAAAGTAACAAAAATGCAACTGATCGTTATGATATTACTTTCTTTGATCACAACAATAATTTTCTACTTTATCCTTAAAGCGATTGGAAATGCAAACCTCTTTGTCAGCACCATTTCAGTTACAACAAGTTTCATTGCATCTTATCTTACATTTTTGAGAAGTCCTTACTATGCATTAGGATACGCAGCCAACGATATTATCCTGATAATATTATGGATACTTGCAACGATCGAGGATTTCTCTTATTTCCCGATGATAATATGCTTCATACTGTTTTTAATAAACGACCTTTACGGATTTTATAATTGGATAAAAATGGAAAAACGACAGAATAATACATGATCAGATATTCAGAAAAAACCATATTTCCCGTCAAATTTCGGAGTTTTATAGAAATTTATAAGACATAGATTGACAATGAAATAGTAATTTGTTATAATAAAAGAGTAAAATAAACCATGCAAACAATTAAATAAAAAGGAGATATAAATATGGGACTTATTAAAGCAGGACTTGGTGCATTAGGCGGCACATTGGCAGATCAATGGAAAGAGTTTTTCTATTGCGATGCTATGGACGCAAATGTTCTTGTAACCAAAGGTCAGAAAAAAACAAGCAACCGTTCTTCCAACACTAAAGGTGAAGACAATATCATTTCAAACGGTTCCGGTATCGCAGTTGCCGATGGACAGTGTATGATAATTGTAGAGCAGGGAAAAGTTGTTGAAGTATGTGCTGAACCAGGTGAATTTACATATGATAAATCCACCGAACCCAGTATTTTTGCGGGAAATCTTGGCCAGTCAATCCTTGACTCTTTCAAGACTATCGGTAAAAGATTTACTTATGGCGGCGATACCGGCAAGGACCAGAGAATCTATTATTTCAATACAAAAGAACTTATTGATAACAAATTCGGTACCCCGAATCCTATTCCGTTCAGAGTAGTAGACAGATCCATAGGATTGGATATTGATGTTTCTGTAAGATGTTCCGGTATTTACTCTTACAAAATTGTAGACCCGATCCTTTTTTACACAAATGTTTGCGGAAATATAGAAGATCAATATACAAGAGACACTATTGAGGGTCAATTAAAAACTGAATTTATAAGCGCTCTCCAGCCCGCATTTGGTAAGCTTTCTGAAAAAGAACTCAGACCTAATCAGATAATTACACACAATACCGATCTTGAAAACGCAATGAATGAAGCTCTTTCATCAAAATGGGGAACCCTCAGAGGTCTTAAAGTTGTAAGCGTTGCACTCGGTTCTGTAACATTACCCGAAGAAGATTCCGAACTTATCAAACAGGCACAGCGTACCGCAATAATGAGAGATCCTACTATGGCAGCGGCAACGCTCGTTGGGGCTCAGGCAGATGCAATGAAGGCTGCTGCATCCAACGAAGGAGGCGCAATGACAGGGTTTATGGGAATGGGTATGGCACAGAACGCCGGTGGATTGAACGCTCAGAACCTGTTTGAAATGGGCGCAAAAAAGAAAGCAGAAGCTCCTGAAGTAAAAGAAGAAACGATCATAAACACATGGAAATGTCCCACTTGCGGTGCTGAAGCTTCCGGTAAATTCTGTACTGAATGTGGAACTAAAAAACCTGAAATAAATGGTTGGACCTGCAAATGCGGTTCTGTAAACAAAGGTAATTTCTGTCCCGAATGCGGTTCCAGGAGACCTCCCAACGAACCTCTTTACAAATGCGATAAATGTGGTTGGGAACCTGAAGATCCTAAAAATCCACCTAAATTCTGTCCCGAATGCGGTGACAGATTCACAGATGATGACATCAAATAAGGATGATGTAAATGGCCAATTTAATTGAATATAAATGCCCATGTTGCGGAGGCGCAATAGAATTTGACAGTTCTCTTCAAAAAATGAAGTGTCCGTACTGTGACACAGAATTTGAAATGGAAACTTTAAAGAATTATGATGAAGAACTGAAAACTCAAAAACCAGACGATCTCACATGGGAGAAAAAAGTAGGCTCTGAATGGAATGCTGAAGATGAGGATAGTCTCATCTCTTATATCTGCAATTCCTGCGGCGGTGAGATATTAACTGATAAAACAACTGCGGCAACTCACTGTCCTTTCTGTGGTAATCCCGTAGTCATGAAAGAACATTTTAAAGGTCATTTGAAACCGGATTACGTTATACCTTTCAAGTTAGATAAAGAAGCTGCTAAAAAAGGGCTAAAAAAGCACCTTGAGGGTAAAAAACTCTTACCTAAAATATTCAAAGACGAAAATCACATTGAAGAGATCAAGGGAGTTTATGTTCCTGTCTGGCTTTTTGATGCAAATGCAAATGCCGATATCAGATATAAAGGAACAAAGATCCGAGTCTGGAGTGACTTTAACTACAATTACACCGAAACATCTACATATTCTGTAGTAAGACAAGGCTCATTGGAGTTCAAAAGTGTTCCTGTAGATGGATCGTCTAAAATTGATGATGATCTTATGGAATCCATAGAACCATTCAACTTTGACGAAGCAGTCGATTTTCAAACGGCATATCTTGCAGGATATCTTGCAGATAAATACGATGTCAGCGAAGAACAGAGCATCACAAGGGCAAACGAAAGAATTAAAAAGAGTACAGAAGCAGCATTTGCGTCAACGGTAAACGGATATAATTCTTTAATGCCTGAAAACAGTAGTGTTCAACTCACAAAAAGCGAAGCTAAATATGCATTATATCCTGTATGGCTATTAAATACAAAATGGCAAGATAAAACTTATACATTTGCAATGAACGGACAGACAGGAAAGTTCGTAGGAAACCTACCTATGGACAAAAACGCATATTATAAATATCTCTTCGGCTTGACAGCTGGAATCGGAGCTGTAGTATTCGCGCTTCTGACCCTACTTTCATTTATGTAGGAGGATAGACCATGAAAAAGATCACATTTTTACTTATTGCGTTTATTCTTTTAACAACATCAATTCCTACATTTGCAATGAATTCAAGATTGAATGACGGTGCTGACCTTCTTACATCAAGCGAAGAAGATTTAATAATATCAACACTTGATACCGTAAACCAATCGTATGGATTTGACCTCGTTATTGTCACAACAAATGATACCAACGGAAAATCCGTAATGGAATATGCTGACGATTATTACGACAGTAACGGTTACGGTAACGATGGAGTCTTGTTGCTTGTTGACATGGGTGGCAGAGAATGGTGGATATCTACGGCAGGAAAAGGAATTGATTATTTCAGCGACAGTACATTGGACTACATCGGTTCTGAAATGGCATATTACCTTGGCGAAAGTAATTATCTGGAAGCATTTCAATGTTTCATATCATTAACCGAGTCTTATATCTCAATGGGTGAAGAAGGTTATGATACAAACTATGATTACGATTATGGATATGATTCTAATTTCGGTGTTGATTCTGATTTCACTTATGAAAGTGAATACAGTTTTGGTACAACATTGATAGTATCGCTTATTGCAGGTTTTATTATAGCACTGATATATGTTTCCTCACTTAAAGCAAAACTCACATCAGTGGGTGCTCAAAAAGAAGCTTCCAATTATGCTGTAAACAACAGTCTGCAAATCGCGGCAACAAGAGATAATTTCCTTTACAGAAATGTCTCAAGAGTTCCGAGACCTAAATCCAATTCAAGCTCACGCTCCGGTCGTTCAGGTGGAAGCCATTCCGTTCACCGTTCATCTTCAGGAAGAAGTCACGGCGGACGCGGAGGAAAGTTCTAATTTAAAAAAATTTACAGCCAACGGGAAACCGCTGGCTGTTTTTCTATCAAATTGTTACACACGAAGAAACGCACCGACTGTATCGCTTGTATTTTCATCATACTTGATCCAACCTGTATTCAATGCGTGCATAAATACATATCTTCTGTCAAAAGCTTCATCATGAGATGCAAACTGAGTAAGCTTTTTATTGTCTCGTATTGCTTTCGGAAGATCTTTTTTTACTATCTCATTACCGAAATCGTATGCAATTTTAAAATATGCAGTAATATCTTCAATCATATCGTTAACGATCTTCTGATCTGCTTCGGAAAAACCTTTAATTACGGAATCCAAATCTTCAAGGACTAAAATCTGAAGTTCATAACCGATATCCGATTTTTTCAAGTAGCCGTATTTCACAAGATTTTCTACGATGTAAGGCTTGACCTCATCAATTTTGCCCTCATGGATAAGCTTCATTGAATAAGCTTCTTCCTGAGAAATTTTTCCGGGAGTCTTATTGCATATATCATCCATAGAATATCTATACTGACCCCAATATACATACGGTTCATTTTCATTATGACTGAGTCCAGCATTTAATCCAATAAAAGGTAAGGATTCAATTCCGGTATCTTCAAAACCGACAATGTCCCATGCACCGTTATCGGGACGTTTTGTATAAGTGAAATCTTTCATCCAATATTTACGTCTGAAATAATCGAATGCAATCGGAAGCAATGTCCATTTTGCGTCTTCGTAAGTTTGATAGTTTCCGTAGAGAGATTTACCGTTTTTCTCGCAAATGGAGCAAATTGTATCAACAAAATTCTCGAGCATTTCAGTAGCTTTGGGAGTCCATGCATCAACTTCTTCCTGAAGTCTTATCTGAGCATCTTTACTGATTATAGGGAATGAAGTTTCGTATTTATCACCGTTTTTGATAAGAAATGTTTCTTTTACCAAGTATTCAAGTTCATCTTCCATGTAGGGAAGTGCGATGCCGAGTTCAAGAGCCAACTGTTCAGCAGTTTCGGGATTTCCGTAAACTTCAAGGAAAATATTCTTATACATAGAGTGATTCAATATTGTCCAAGGCTGACCGTTATCACCAAACGCATCACAACTGTTGGAAAAACTAACATTTTCGGGTTTATAACTTCTTCTACCAAATTCTCTTGCCATGTCTATACCTTCTTTCAAAATTTTACGCGCACGGAAGAGCTTCGTCTTCACTGTGCCTTCGGGAAGTCCCAACGAAGATGCAATATCCTGAACCTTACGGTCCTCAAGATAAAACGCCACAAGAATGTTTCTGTAATCCGATGAAATAAACGCAAGTTCGCGTTTCATAAGCGCAAGGAGCTCCTCATCAACAAGCGTTTCTTCAAATCGGTAATCGTCTTCAAAATCGAATCCTTCAACATCGGAACTTTCAGTACGTTTCAGTTTTCTGGACTTGCCGGCAGCCCATTTACTGTACTTGTTCCGAGATATCTGCCACACCCAAGCGGAGAAATTACGGGGGATAGTACCTTTACCGAGAGCTGAAATAATATCCAATGTTATTTCAGAAGTAAGATCCTCAGCCTCGTAACTGTCACCTGTCTTGCGTAAGCAGAAATAGAAAACCTTTCCCATGTAGTTTTCGGTGAAATCTTTTATAAGCTTTTCCGAAATCGTTTTATTGTCAATCATCGTTTTGACCTCCTTTCACTTATATAGTGTTGCAAGATTTGATTTGGTTTCAAAAAAAATTATCAAAGCCAATTCTTATTTTCTATAAGAATCATATCAGGATCACCATTAACAAGGTCTTTCAGAATTTTCAAGTGAGAACTACCGATCAACAATAAAACCCGATCTCCGTCCTTGCATATATTCTGTAAATTTGAAAAGATTCTTAGATTACGATCGTACCATTGAAGAACATATTGTGTTCCTTCATAGTTTCCTAAATTTACTTTATTCATTTTACTGAACATTCCATTGTCAACAAATATATATTCTTCACTATTGTGTATTCGGTATTTTGAAATAATATCTTCAGAAGAACCATTCATTTTGCGAATCATAGAAAGATCTTTTTCGTAATCACTGTATTCACTTTTGATTTTTTCTTCTAATTCATCTGAAAGCTCAGTAGGATAGTCTACCGCATATATTTTTTCAAGCCCTAACTTTCGTCCCGAACGAAAGGCTACTTGAACAACTTCATTTACTGATTTAAAAGAAAATTGATGTCCCCAAAACTCAACTGTTCCAAGAATAAAGTTCTTTTCAATATCAGCAAGCATAAAATCAGCATAAAACGAATCAAGTTCATTCTGAAAGATTTTTGGAATTTCAACCGCTATCTTAGTAGGCTTTATCTCTTTAATCTTATCAGTAAAAACGTCAAGTTCTTGTTGTACCTTTTGAGAAAAAATATATTCAGGCATACTGTTGAAATGAAATGTACCTAAAATAATAATCTCTGTCATATTCGTCACCTTTCCATGTTTTTTATTTGATTTTATTGTCATGCGCCGAAAACTGATGTATAATATGATTATAATCAGCTTATGCCCAATCCGTCACCGTTTTGGTCTCCTTTCAATAGTGTAGAAAGATTTGATTTGGTTTCAAAAAATATTATTTTTTATTCTTCAACTACGACGACATGTTTCCAAGCAAATGGCAGCAGATCCTTTATTCCGACTTTAATCAAATTACCGTTATCATCATTCAATATAACTTTAATATTAGGAGCGTATTCCAAAAGCATTTGACGACAATTTCCGCAAGGAGAAACAACACAATTCTCGGCTTTATCATGAACAGCAACGATAGTATCAAAATCTCTTTCGCCCGCAGATATCGCAATACCCACAGTTATATATTCTGCACAAGAACCATGAATTCCGTCGCAATTTACCCCTGTATATATTTTACCGTTTTTACAGCGAAGCGCCGCACCTACTGTATGGTTATAGATTCCGTCATCAAAATTCTTTTCAAGAGTTTTAAGAGCAGAGGTTATAAGCTCTTTGTCTGCATGTGTTATTTCATAAAATATCATAAATTCTGACCTCACTTTTTATTTAATTATATCATAAAAATATATTGATTTCAAGCCTTAAATAGAAATATCTAAAAATTGTTTGACATGATGCATTAGGTTATTGACATATGCCGAAAACTATGCTATAATATAACTATAATTGGCATATGCCAAAAATATAATGAGGTTTAATTATGCCACGACCCAAAAAATGCAGAAAAGTATGCAGATTACCGCAAAACATTGAATTTACGCCAATACTCAAAACCTCCGAGGAAAAAATCATTATAACAGTTGATGAATACGAAACAGTAAGACTCATTGACATGGAAGGATTTTCGCAGGAAGAATGCGCTGTATATATGCAAATAGCAAGAACTACGGCGCAGCAGATATACAATTCGGCACGAAAAAAAATCGCAATAGCTTTAGTCAACGGTCTTTCAATTAAAATCGAAGGCGGAGACTATATACTTTGCGACGGAAAAGAATCTAATTGTAATTGCGGCGGATGCAGAAAGCACAGATTAAAATTAAAAAAGGAGATACAATAAAATGATCATTGCAGTAACATACGAAAACGGAGAAATTTTCCAGCACTTCGGTCACACGGAACAGTTCAAACTCTACGAAGTTGAAAACGGAAAAATTGTTAAATCAGAAATAATGAATTCAAACGGAAGCGGTCATGGCGCACTTGCAGGACTTCTTAAAATGTTCGGCGTTGATGTTCTCATTTGCGGTGGTATCGGAGGTGGAGCCCAGACAGCACTTGCAAATGCAGGAATAAAGCTTTTCGGCGGAGTAAAAGGTGATGCAGACGAAGCTGTTGAAGCATATCTTGCAGGAGTTCTGGAATTCAACCCTAATGTTAAATGTAACCACCACGGTGAAGGTCACACTTGTGGCGACCATCATCATGAAGACGGACATGAATGCGGAAACCACACCTGTGGCGGAAATTGCGGAAATCACAACTAAAATTTTAACGGAGAGAGGTTCTCTCCGTTTGTTTTTTATTAACCAAGTAAGACATCGGTAACAAGCATTAAGCAAAAACCTACAAGTAAAGAGTAGGTTGCTCCTCGTTCACACCCGTGTGCGTGAGTTTCGGGAATCATTTCATCGCTGATCACATAAAGCATCGTCCCTCCCGCAAAAGCCAAGGCAAAAGGCAAAATAGCAGATGCTATACTTACGGCAAAATAACCGAGTAATGTACCTACGACCTCAACGATCCCTGTAATCATAGCGCAAATGAAAGTTTTCTTTGGTGTAACACCTGCGGCTATCATGGGACCGATTATTACCATTCCTTCGGGAACATTCTGCAACGCTATACCACCTGCAATTATAAGAGCCTGAGAGACATCACCCGAACCGAAACCGACACCTGCTGCAATACCTTCGGGAAGATTATGAATAGCAATCGCCATAACAAAAAGTAAAACTTTACTCAAATTCGCATTATTATGAGATTCTATATCAGGACCGATCAGTTTGTGTAAATGTGGAACCAGTTTATCCACAACATTTAAACAGAGCGCACCTGCAAAAATTCCGACAACAGTTATCAGTAATCCAAACTTTCCACCATATTCAAGAGAGGGGAGTATAAGTCCAAGAACAGCAGCTGCCAACATAACTCCTGCGGCAAAAGATAATACTATATCCGTAAATTTATGGGTTACATTTTTAAATATAAATCCTATTAAAGCTCCAATAACAGTTGCACCGCCGACACCTGCGGCTGTAAGTAATACCATTTCCATATTTTCAACCTCATATTTTTATTACATACCATGATTTTACAAGTTTCTCAATTGACCAAGCTGCATTTGCAGGAGATGTTGACGGCAAACAGAGCGCAGGTCTTCCAATCAATGGTAAGACATATTTATTATAATACTTTTCTGCAGTTTTACCGTTAACAAATATCTGCTTAATATTAGCTTTATTCAGAATAATACTCAGATCATTCGGAAGAACATTCCGTATTGAACTGTCGGAACTTCCCGAGATCTCACAAGAAGAAATAACATCCCATACCGCAATTCCGTAATCAAGAAGAAATCTACGCTTTTTCTCAATAGTATCAGGAACTTCAGTATCAAATACAGTTGCGACAACTTTCCAAAAACGATTCTGCGTATGACCATAGAAAAAACCGACTTCACGGGATTTTACGGAAGGGAAGCTTCCTAAAATCAAAATTCGGGAATTTTCATCAAAAACAGGTTCTATCGGATGTATGACCATAGACGACCTCGATTCATTTTATTAACAACATAATTATACTACATTTAAAAGAAAAAGTCAAGCAAAAAAGCAGCCAAATGACTGCTTTTATAAAAAATATTCATAATGCTTTCTATATTCACTCACAGAATAACGATTCTTCGATAAAATATATTCAACTTGCAATAGTAAATATATTGAATTAACAATTATTTTCCCAACTCACAGTTGAATTATTATAGTTCTGAACACTTGATTTTTCATAAGAAATATGTTATAATGTATATGGTGATAAAATGTGGATATAAACAAATGGTTTTCTGAAAACACATATCCTATAAAAGATAAAACTATTGCAATAACAGGGGCTACAGGCGGCTTGGGCAGAGAAATTTGCAAACATCTTGCATATCTCGGTGCAGATCTTATTTTTGTAGACAGAAACAGAGAAAAATCTGAAAAATTCGGAAATGAACTTATATCTGAATTTCCAAATATTTCAATCACATATATCACCGCAGATATGGAAGATATTGAATCAGTAAAAGAAGCCACAGAGAAATTGAACAATTCAAATATTGACATTTTTATTGCGAATGCAGGAGCTTTTCGTATCCCACGTAAAAAATGCTCTACAGGATTCGATAATATTTTTCAGATAAACTATATGTCCCCGTATTATATTATAACTAAAATTTTACCTGTATTGAAAAGTAAGAAGGGTAAAATCATTGCAGTTGGAAGCATTGCACATAAATTTACAAAAATAAACAAAAACGATATAGAACTTCTGAATTGCAAGAATGCTGAAAAGGTATACGGAAACGCAAAACGTATTTTTATGTTTTCTCTATACGAGCTTTTTCAAAATGAAAGGGAAGCCTCTCTCAGCATAGTTCATCCCGGAATTACATATACGAATTTAATGGCGAATTATCCGAAATGGTTATCTGTAATTATAAAATATCCGATGAAAATAATCTTTATGTCTCCCAAAGAAGCATCTTTATCAGTGATTAAAGGCATATTTGACAAATGCAATAGTTACGAATGGATAGGTCCGCGAGTTTTCGGAATATGGGGTAAACCGAAGGTGTCAAAGCTTAAAAGGGCTGACGATAAGGAAATAACTATATTAAAAACAATATATAATGAGGAAATATTATGAAAAATACAAAAATGTACGTAATGACAGAAACAAGTCTATTTATGATGTCATACGTTTTTATAACAAATAAAGGTAATTGTATTATTGTTGACGGTGGACGTCCTGAGGATGTACCACTCTTGCGTGAAAAAGTTAAAGGACATCCTATCAAAGCATGGTTTTTGACCCATCCTCATTTTGATCACATTTCGGCATTTAATGACTTAACAAAAAATCAAGATCCTGACTTTACATTCGAAAAGGTTTATTACAATTTCCCGTCATTGGAATTTGCAAAGACAACCGCAGATGACGACGAAGAATCTCTTCCCAATTTTTATAATTTGCTCCCATGCTTAGAAGAAAAAGCACAGAAAGTACATACAGGAGATGTAATTACCATAGACGATATTACGATTGAAATCCTGTACCATTTCGACGAAAATGACAAAGCCTATGACTTTATATATAAAACAATCAATGACACTTCAATAGCATTTCGCATTAATACGCCCAACTCATCTGTAATTTTTTTAGGAGATCTCGGACCTGAAGCGGGGGAGATTCTCGCTGAGCAGGGAGAAGAAAAACTCCATGCAGAATATTGCCAAATGGCTCATCACGGACACTCAGGCGTTGGCGCAGATGTTTATATTCTGATCAACCCCCGTGTATGTATGTGGAATGCGCCAGAGTGGCTGTGGGAAGAACCGGGGGATCTTGTAGACTACCGTCGTTATGGACTGAAAAGAACAAGGCTTTGGATGGAACGACTCGGAGTCAAGGAACACATTGTAACTAAAGACGGAACGGCAGAAATAGATTTATAATAAAGAAAACTTAAAAACAGAGGTGGATGAAGTTTAGTAGTCCATCTCTAAAGCTTTCAAGCAATTTATGAACTATTTATGTCTTTACACTTTACCTATTGACAAACACGAATCTTTGTGATATAATATATGAGCACTAAATGAGTTGCACATCTGCCGGTGTGGCGGAATTGGCAGACGCCCGGGACTTAAAATCCCGTGAAACGAGAGTTTCGTACCGGTTCAAGCCCGGTCACCGGCACCAATATGCCGAACCGGAAAATTAAATATCGCGGAGTGGAGCAGTCCGGCAGCTCGTTGGGCTCATAACCCAAAGGTCGTAGGTTCAAATCCTGCCTCCGCAACCAAAAAAATTCCTCGGACTTGTTCCGAGGATATTTTTTACCTCTTTACATTACACTCTTCATTAATCTCTGCAAGGAAATTTTTGGGGAAATAATAAGTAATTTGGAGATTTTCATTACTATTTGGGCGGACACTTTAGCGACAGAATGGAGATTAAAATGAAAAAGACTTATGTTACTTCTATGCCAAACCACATCGGTGCTTTTCTTAAAGCCAGTAGGTGCTTTTCCTCTTTAGGTATAAATATAACGAGAGTCAGCTACAATAAAGCAGTTGACTCGCATACACTTTTTATTGATGCAGAGGGAACTGATGAACAATTAAAAAAAGCTGATGTTGAACTTGAGAAGATTGGATACTTACAAAACGGTGGAAATAAGACAAGCGTAGTTTTAATTGAGTTTTGTCTTAAAGACGAACCTGGTAGTGTTACCAATATTTTAACATTAATTAATGACTTTAATTTCAATATTTCATATATAAGTTCTCAGGAAAACGGAACTGATTATCAGCTATTCAAGATGGGACTATATGTTGAGGATCACGAAAAAATAACTAAATTTTTAAAAGAAGCAGAAAAGCTGTGTAAAGTCAGAATCATAGACTATAACAGTTCGGAAAAAATTTATGACAACAGCATTTTCTATAACACTTATGTACTTGGATTATCTCAAACAATGGGATTATCCGAAGACATTCGCAAGAACTTGTTAGTTCATGTAAATCTGGCGATGCAGACACTTGATGAGCAAGGTCTATCTCCATATAGAACATTTGATAGTATAAGTAAATTCGCTGAATTACTCGGAACATATAAAAATAAAAAATTCATTCCAAGAATCAGCACGCACAAAATAACAGATAATACCGAGATTACATTGATAGAGCCTCCATGCGGAAGCAATACAATAATAATTAAAAGTAATGAAGAATTTTTGTTTATAGACAGCGGATATGCCTGCTACAGCGAAGAAATGATTCAAATTCTGACTAAAATAGTACCCAATTTTCATACTATGAAGAAAACTGTTCTCGTAACCCATTCCGATGTTGACCATTGTGGTTTATTACCAATCTTTGATGAAATAATAGCTTCACATAAAACAGCTCAATGTTTGAAAAATGAGTATTTCGGAAACGATGGATATAGAGAAAAAAATCCTATACATAAACCTTATATCAATATTTGTAAGATTCTAACATCGTATACGACAGTTGATCCTAAAAAAATAACTTCATTATGGAATGATATTGAGCATTTAACAGAACCTCTTACCCAAATAGGATTTTATGACTTTGGGGAACTTCATTTTGAAGTATATGAGGGGAAAGGCGGACATTTACCGGGAGAAATAATACTCATTGACTATACAAATAATATTGCAATAACAGGAGATATATACATTAACGTACATGGTTTAACCGCTGAACAAGCTGAATATAACCAATATGCACCAATCCTTATGACCTCTGTGGATACAGATCCAAAACTCTGTGCTGAAGAACGCAAGGCAATTATGCAACGTTTAGGTGTTGGAAATTGGCAGATATTTGGTTCGCACGGATTCAAGAAAGATTATTCCGTCAATATATAGATTCGGCACAATAACAAAAACAAAATATTTTTAAATATTATACGTAAACTATTGATATTTCACTAAAAATATTGTATTATAAATATGGTTACAAAACAACTTAAATTTAGAGGTGACTTATGAGTAAAACAGTACAAGACATCCTTGAAATGATCAAGGAAAAAGACATTCAAATGGTTGATTTCAAAATGGTCGACATCAACGGTCAATACAGACACGTTACTATTCCGGCTCAGAACTTTTCAGAGGAAACGATGAAAAACGGTATAGGATTCGATGCTTCAAACTACGGTTATGCTGTAGTTGAAAAGAGTGACATGGTATTCATTCCTGATCCAGACACGGCGGTCATCGATCCTTTCTGCACTATTGCTACGCTGTCTATGACAGGTAATGCAATGATCATTGATACTCCGGAAAACAGACCTTTGCCCCAATACCCCAGAAACATTATCAAGGCTGCAGTTCAACAGATGAAGGATAGTGGAATTGCCGATGAAATGTATATTCTGCCTGAATTTGAATTCTATCTTTTCGACAATGCAGGATGGGAAGTCAGCGGTAGGGAAATCAGCGCTCACGTAGATGCACAGCAGTCTTATTGGAACAGCAAAACAGAAGGTCTTGGCGTTGTAGTTCCCAAACAGAAAAACTACCACATCGCTAAACCTTTTGATATTTCATATGAATGCAGAAGTGAAATGTGTCTGCACATGAAAGACGCAGGTATTGAAATTAACTATCATCATCCCGAAGTTGCAGCTTCCGGCCAGTTTGAGATCGAACCCCAGCTCGGTGAAGTCGTTCATATGGCTGACGCTACAATGATGATCAAATACATAATCCACAATACAGCTCTTCAGTACGGAAAAACAGCAACATTCATGCCAAAACCCATTTACGGCGAAGCAGGTAGCGGTATGCATGTTCATATGCTTCTCATGAAAGACGGTAAGCCCGTATTTTCTGACGATAATGGCTACGCACATCTCAGCGAAACAGCTCATTATTTCATGGGTGGTCTTTTGAAACACATTGCATCACTTTGCGCTCTTACAAACCCAAGCACAAACTCATTCAAGAGACTTGTTCCCGGATTTGAAGCTCCTGTTACAGTTGGGTATGCAACATCCAACAGAAGTGCAGTAATCAGAATCCCCGCATATGCAAAGACTCCCGAAAAACGCAGATTTGAGCTTCGTAATCCCGATGCAACCTGCAATCCCTATTTCTGCTATGCAGCAATTCTCATGGCAGGTCTTGACGGCGTAAAGAACAAGGTCGATCCTCACGCAAACGGCTGGGGTCCCTACGATGTTAACCTTTACCACCTTCCCGAAGAAGAAAAAGCAAAACTTCAGGGATTGCCAACATCTCTTGACGAAGCACTCAACGCACTTGAAAAGGATCACGACTACCTCACCGCAGGCGGAGTATTCCCCGAAGAGCTTATTAAAAACTTCGTTAAAACAAAACGTGAAGAATGCAGACAGATGGCGGCTATTCCTCACCCCGCAGAATACGACAAATACTTCAATCTTTAATATTCAAACAATAGAGACGGGTCGAAAAGACCCGTCTTTTCTATGTGAAAGTATTGACAAAAGCATTTCGTTATGATATAATTAAGAAAATAACAAAAAGAGGAAGGATTCCCTTTGAAAATCACATTTCTTGGTACAGGAGCCGCAGACTGGGATTTTTACAGAGACGGACATCTTGACGGGTACAGACGAAATGCATCAGCGCTTTTAGACGATATATTTTTGATTGACCCAGGTCCATTGGTGCTTAATGCTCTTGAAACATTTGGAAAAGATCCGAATAAAATACTCTACATTATCAATACCCACAAGCATCCCGACCACTACAACGAAGACACAATTGAAGCCCTTAAAAACGCTAAATTCTATTACATCGCACCTGATACGGAAATCCAAATAGGAAAACACTTTATAAAGGCGTTAAAAGGAAACCATGCCACTTGCAATGAAGTAGTTCATTTTATAATTTCTGATGGCGAAAAGAAGTTATTTTACGGATTAGACAGCTCTTGGCTGATGTACAACGAATTTCAAGCTATCAAAAATACAACTGTGGACTATGCGGTATTTGACGGAACTTTAGGTGATGTTGACGGAGATTTCAGAATATTTGAACACAATAATTTGAGAATGATTCGCGAAATGAAATTAACTCTTGAGCCCTATATAAAAAGATTCTGCCTCTCACATATGGCAAAAGAAACACATCTTCCACACAATGAACTTGCTGAACTAATGAATAAGGTTAACATCGAAACAGCTTTTGATGGTTACGAAACTGAAATATAACTAAATTTTAAAAATATTCTAAAGGAGAAAACTCAAAATGGACTGGAACAAAGAACTTTATGGGGAAAATGAAAAGCCTCTCGACAGGTTAGTAGATGGATACAGCTACACATCTATATTCAGAAAAATCGCATTTATCGGCGACAGCTTGTCTTCAGGAGAATTCGAAACAAGAGATGAAAACGGTAATGCTGGATATCATGATCTTTTTGAATACTCTTGGGGGCAGTACATTGCAAGAAAAAACGGTCTTACCGCGTATAACTTTTCAAGAGGCGGAATGACAGCAGTTGAATACCTTGACAGCTTTGCTGAGAATAATGGCTTCTGGAACAGAGATAAAGCCTGTCAGGCGTATGTTATAGCACTTGGAGTAAACGATATTCTTAACTGCAATATGGACATTGGCTCTATTTCAGACATAGATGAAAATGATTACAATAATAACAAACCCACATTTATTGGAAATTACGCGAAAATAGTCAGCAAATATAAAGAGATCGCTCCCGATGCAAAATTCTTTTTTGTAACTGTTCCAAAGGAATCATCACGCGGAGATGAAAGAAGCAACAGAGCTCTGAATCTCAATTCTGCAATCAAAGCATTGGCTGAATATTTTGAAAACGCATACCTTATAGACCTTTATGAATACGGTCCGGACTACGATGAAAAATTCAGAGAAAAATTCTTCCTTTACGGACATCTCAATCCAATCGGATATATTTTTACAGCACGAATGATCGACTCCTATATTGACTATATAATAAGACATAACCCCAAAGACTTCTATTGTGCAGGATTTATCAATACAGATATAAAATATAAATAATGAAAAAGATATCAGTCAAAAAGTTGGTTGGAATTATATTATCTGTTATCGTAACAACAGTTATAATATGGATATTTTGGGCGAATACGACTCTTGAGTTAAATACTTACAAGGTCTACAATCCAAGCTCAAAGAATAATTCAACAATGATCGTCAGCAGAGGAATTAGCAACAGTTTATTTCCGTTAAGATTCAACAACAGACCTGAAGTTGCACTCATAGAATTAATAAAAGAAAAATAGCAAATGTTTCCATACATGATATAAAAACACTTATAATTAGGAGAACCTATATGTGCACTTTAACCTATCCCAAAAACAACGAAATAATCGATCTCTACACACCGATTCAAAACAAATTTATTAAAAGAATCAATAAATTCGGTACAGAATCTGCTTTGGAATGGTTACTTACTGTGAAAAATGGAATAGAAAGATCCCACCCACAAGATATAAACTTTAAATGGTGTGATAACAATTCTAGCGAATATATTTTTGAATTGAGTAAAAACCAATATTTCAACGAACCAATAATAATGAAAACAAAAGATTCATGCTGTACTATAACAAATCTTGAAAATGGGACACGCTATTATTGGAGAGTCAATAACAGCAAATACAACACCTTTACAACAAAAGAAAAAAGTCAAAGGTTCATAAAAATTGGCGGATTACTTAATGTAAGAGATATCGGTGGAAAAAATATCAGACAAGGATTGATATACAGAGGCTCAGAGCTAGACTGCAAATTCAATATTACAGAAGAAGGAAAGCATACTTTCTGTAAAGAACTTGGAATCAAAACAGATCTCGACTTACGTTTTGAACCCCATGAACATGTAAATGATTCACCAGCCGGCGAAAGTGTTACTTTGCGAAAGATTAAATACAGACCTTATATGGAAATTTTCGAAGAACAATACAGAAAGAATATCTGCGCAATAATGGAGCTTTTTGCTGATAAATCAAATTATCCTATCTATATTCATTGTATGGGTGGAGCCGATAGAACGGGAATGATAGCGATATATCTGAGAGCCATTGCAGGGGAATCTGAAAATGATATACATCTTGACTACGAACTTACAGGTCTCTCGACCTATGGTGCAGGAGCTTCAGAAGGAGCAGACGGTTTCAGGAGCAGAAACAACTGTTATTATAAAGAGTTTATCTCAGCACTTGACAAATTTGCACCATCAAAAACTTTAAACGAAAAAGTTATAGGTTTTCTTAAAGACTGCGGAGTTTCTCAAAACTGTATTGATACTATTTATTCTATAATTAAAGCCTAAAATGAGGAATCAACATGACTGAGAACAACACAACCTCAACCTCGCCACAATATATCAGTGAGATCAGATTTAAAGGTAACATCGAAACGAAATCATATCTTTCAAATCTTCCTATCGTAAAGTTTCTTTCCCAAAATAAAAATCTCAGATTTAATAAAAGCGTAACCTTTTTCGTTGGTGAAAACGGAACAGGGAAGTCAACCTTGCTTGAAGCAATAGCTGTGGCTTACGGTTTTAATCCCGAAGGAGGAACAGTCAATTTCAATTTTTCCACAAACGCCACTCATTCCGATCTTTGGAAAAATCTGACGCTTGTAAAACGGGAATATCCCAAGGATGGATTTTTTCTAAGGGCTGAGAGCCTCTACAACGTCGCCACAAACATAGACGAACTTGACAGCATTCCATCATACGGAGGGAAAATAATCTCAAGCTACGGCGGTATATCACTTCATAATCAATCCCATGGAGAAAGTTTTCTGTCAATCGTCAAAAACAGATTCGGAGGAAAAGGTCTTTATATTCTTGACGAACCTGAAGCAGCACTTTCACCTATGAAATTGATGACTCTTATGGTCAGAATCAACGATCTCGTAAAGGACAACTCTCAGTTTATAATTGCTACTCATTCACCAATACTGATGACTTTCCCTGATTCTGAAATTATTGAATTTACTCAAAATGGAATAAGTCGCGTAGAATACAGAGAAACCGAGCATTACAGAATTACAAAAAGTTTTTTGGATGATCCGGAGAGAATGCTCAGATATCTGCTTCAAGAATAATGTTTCAAAGGAGTATAAGGAATGAATACGATAAAACTTTCAGATTTCAAACGCGAAAATGACACGGAAACATTTGCTACGGCAATGAATTATATGAAAGAACATCCGAAAACCACATTGATCGTTGAACCTGGAATATATAACATAACAACAGAACAGGCGAGAGCAGCTCAAACGGCAGTAATGAACGGAGATTTTGGTGATAATCCAGAAAAAACAATGTTCAACCCTGACTATAAATATTCCAGAGGAATCTCTTTTGAATGTCAAAAGGGAAGTACAATCATCGCATACGGAGTAACACTCATAATCGACGGGTTTATGGAGCCTATATCAATTACCGGTTGCGAAGATATTGAAATTCAAGGAATTACTATAGACCACAAGAGAAAACCGTACTCAAAAGGTATAGTAACAACTATATCAGAACCTGATGAAAACGGAACATGCAAATATGTCGTAAAGCTTAATAAGTCATGTCCTATCACAGAAAGAACTCCAATAAATTTGAGGTGCGCCTTTTTTAATTCAAGCGAAGATCAAGTCATCAGAGCGAAACCTAAAGCAGAATTTGTAAACACATACGAAATACTTCTTTCAATGCAAAAAAATGATCGAATACATGTTGGAACGGAGTATTACACCATACATACTTACCATTCAAGACCTGCAATTTTGCTCGAACGGTGCAAAAATATTAGCCTCACAAATGTAACTATCCATTCTCAGCCGGGAATGGGAATTGTAGGTAACAGGAGTGAAAATGTTTTACTTTCAGGCTTATCCGTCATACCGTCTGCAGGTGACCGATGGTCAACAAATACAGATGCGACACATTTCACATCAATGAAAGGAACGCTCAGATACGAAAACTGCAGATTTGAGGGACAAGGTGATGACTCTTCAAACGTCCATACATATTATCACGCAATAACAGAAAAAGAATCTGACACTGTATGTACGATACAAGAAAAGACACCAAGCGGAACCCATGCTCAAACGCTTGATTATCCCGATGAGGGAGATACACTTGAACTGACCGATATAAACACATTACAGACAATAGATAAATTCAAAGTGCTGAATGTATACCCAAATCATAATAAAATGAACTGCAAAGTAGTATTGGATCATCCTTTACCGTCCAATACAGAAAACCTTGTATTTGCTGATATAACGAGACTTCCGAGACTTGAACTGATAAATTGCTATGCCGAAAAACATTTCGCAAGAGGTTTTCTGGTAAAATGCAGAGAGGCACTAATCGAGGGAAATACCTTCAAAAATATTTCACTTGCGGGAATTGAAGCGGCCGCTGAATCATATTGGTATGAAGGTGTCACACCGTCAAATATTGTTATAAGAAGAAACCGCATAGTTAATTGCGGACTGGGTATTCTTGTAAAATCCGACTGTAAAAATCCGAAAGGGCAGAGCATTTTCAACATAACGGTCGAAGATAATCTGATAGATTGTCCAGATGCTGAATACGGAATATACGCAAAAAATATTGATGGATTGACCATTAAGAGAAATAAAATAGCGGTAAAAGGAACAGACATAGAGTGTGTAGACTGTGTAAATGTAAAGAAAGAGGTTTAAACTTTATGGGTTTTTGGATATATATGACTTGCATGACGTGCTTGCTTCCAATAACGATGATATGCTTCGGAAGATATTTCATAAAAACAGCCCCTAAAAAAATCAATTATACTTTTGGTTACAGAACTTCAAGATCAATGAAAAGTGAAAGTACATGGGTATTTGCCCACAAATACTGTGGCCGAATTTGGTTTATATGTGGGATTATATCCCTGATATCATCACTTGCAATTATGTTTTTTGTTTTTGGAAAAGATACTGATACTGTTGGATGCGTAGGTGCAGCCTGCATGTTTTTACCAATAACAAAAATAATCATATCAATTATTGCAACTGAAAAAGCTTTAAAGAAAAATTTTGATAATTAAGCAATTTAAATTATAGAGGAGAAAAAACATGAGATATCAATTTTTAAGATTTCCCGGCGGAAAAGCAAAAGCATTAACATTCAGCTACGATGACGGATGTAGTGAAGACTTAAGATTCGCAGATACATTGACAAAATACGGATTAAAAGGAACATTCAATTTAAACAGCGTAGAAATGAAAAAGGAATTGAGTGTTGAGGATATTGAAGAGCATATTCTTTCAAAAGGTCATGAGGTCGCAGTACACGGATATTTCCACAGAGCAAACGGAACACTGAGAAGCATTGAAGGAATACAGGATGTTCTCAACTGCAGACTCGAACTTGAAAAAACATTTGGCAGAATTATCCGAGGAATGGCATACCCCGATACAGGCATCACAAGGTTCCACAATGGTTCTTCATATGAAAAGGCAAAACAATACCTCACAGAGTTAGATATCGCCTATGTACGCACTCTGGGCGGTGACAACAACAGTTTCACACTTCCGACTGACTGGCACGCATGGATGCCTACAGCCCACCATAACAATCCCAACATTTTGGAATACCTTGATGAATTCGTCAATATGGATATGTCCACAAACGTATACGCTCCGATGAGATATCCGAGACTTTTCTATATCTGGGGCCACAGTTTTGAATTCCCCATAAGAAACAACTGGGAACATCTCGATGCGATCTGCGAAAAAGTTGCAAACAACAATGAAATATGGTTCGCCACCAACATTGAAATTTACGATTACGTAAAAGCCTATGAATCCCTCATATATAGCGCGAACGGAAAAATAATTTACAACCCGACACTCATAACAGTCTGGTTCGATATTGACGGCAAGCTTTATATGATAAAACCGGGTGAAACACTTAAAGTATAAATAAAAACAGGATCCGCACAAATTTTTAAATGCGGATCCCATTTCTTATTCAGAAACAAAAATTATATCTCCTGCGTGATATATCTCCATAAAACACTCATAAAAACATTTATTAGCAGTCAGATAACCATCTAACTTAAGACGATTATACCCATATGTTATATCATATATTGAAAATCCAAAAACTTTATAGGAACCAATAAAATCTTTCAAGTACATTTTCTTTCCGGAAAAAGGACCTATATTCCCATTTCCATCAAGCAAATACACATAACAAAAGTCCCAATCAATATTTTTCACCTCAATATAACCATCAATTTGAGAATATGGCGGGGAAGTCTTGACCATTCCTGATTGAGTCATTAAACACAGATCATTACCGTCAACTTTAATCTTATTGAGGTTCATATCATGAAGGCCGAAAGGAGGCTCATTAAATTTATAAGTATTTTTCAATATCCATTTCTCCTTGATCCTATTGTTTTTTCTTGATTTTTTTATTCAAAGGATTAGAATCCAATGCTTCAGTTATTTCTTTGTCAGCTAAATGAGTATATATCTGAGTTGTTCCGAGGTTTGAATGCCCGAGGATTTCCTGTAAAACCCTGATATCCACGCCTTCTTGATGCATGAGAGTTGCGGCAGTATGCCGAAGTTTGTGAGGGGAGTATATAGTCTTATCCAAACCACTTTGCTGTAAATGCTTATCTACAAGAACCTCAACCATTCTGCGAGAAATACGTCTTCCGTTTCTACTGATAAAAACCGCTTTTTTGGCATCAGGATCATTTAAATCCTTGGGACGTATCTTCAAATATTCAACCAAAGCATCAATGCAAGATTGATTGAGGTGAATAAGTCTTTCCTTATTGCCTTTGCCGACAACCCTGAGAACGCTGCCATTTATATCATTGAGGTTCATTCCAACGAGTTCAGACAAACGCAAACCACAATTTAAAAAAATGGTAATTATGGCAAAATTTCGAACTTGATTTTTACCATCGATATTTTCTAATAATCCAACACTTTCTTCAACATTTAAATAAACAGGGAGACGTTTCTTGATTTTTGGAGCTTCCAGATATTCAGTAGGATTATTTTCAATGATCGCATTTTTATTCAGATGTTTATAAAAACCTTTTAAAGAAGATATTTTACGTGAACGAGTCGTTGCATTATTTTGACGCTCATCATTTGCGTAATTCAAATAAATATAGATATCAGATAATGTAAGACTCGCAACAATGTCAAGGCTTAATCCAACAGGATTAATCTCATCAATGGGAAGATCTGATAAATTCTTATAAGAAACAAGAAATCTGAAAAAGCCACGAAGGTCAATGTAATACGCATCGACAGTTCGACTTGAAAGGTTTCGAACATTTTTCAGATAAAACAAATAGTCACGTGCGTATGTGGGAACATCTCCGTAATTATTATATCGTTCGCCGCGAACAGTCTTAGAAGTGCTTGCCATAAGAGCCTCCAAATAATAAATATGGTCTGTTGGGAATAGGTAATTTAAATACATATATAATTTCGTTAAATGAATATTTAGCGCAATTCAGGGTATATAAAATAGACATATTATAATTATATCAAATCTTTTCTATAATGTCAAGCCTCTGTAAATATAAATTACAATTAAACTTTGCCGCACAAGTAAAGATTTCTACTTGACAAAACCAAATTATTATGATATATTTAGACAGAAATAAATTTTATAAATCAATAAGGAGTTTATTATGAAACAACAGGTATCGGAAAACCCTGCAAAAAACCGAGATGAATTCAGTTATCTTTTGATAATTACAGCACTTATGGTTACTTGTTATCTGACATCAAATATTATGGCTGTAAAATTGATTGATTTCGGAGGGATAACAGGCTTTGATGCAGGAACAATAACATTCCCTCTTGCATATATGCTAGGAGATGTTTTAACAGAGATTTGGGGTTTTAAAACCTCACGAAAGGTTATATTCTTAACATTTACGTGTAATATATTTTTAATTATATTCACATTTATAGGTATCTATTTACCGAGTCCAGATTATATGTCAGAAATAAATAATGCTTATGCAATGATTTTTACCTACACACCGAGAATCCTGATAGCGTCATTGATTGCTTTTATTTTCGGGGAAATATCTAACGCATGGGTAATGGAAAGAATCAAATTTCTTACTAAAGGAAAATTTTTATTTTTGCGTACTATTCTTAGTTCTGCAGTAGGATATACTTTTGACACTGTATTATTTGTTGTAATCGCATATATTGGTAACGTACCGATATTCGATATACTATCTATGATATTTGTGCAATATGCAGTTAAAATGCTCATAGAAGCTGTTTGCTCTACCCCACTCACCTACGGGTTTGTAGCATTTTTAAAAAAGAAAGTAGAGAAATAAACTGATATGGATGAACTTGAAAGATATTCTGTCATAGATAGCCATATGAAAAGAGAATTTTTACTCTTACAAGGTACAGGATGTATTTGGAAAAAATGTACTTTTTGTGATTATCACAATGATATCAGCAAAAATCCTTATGAGGTAAATAAAGCAGTTATTGATAAAATATCAGGCAAATATAGCGTTATAGATATAATCAATTCAGGATCCATTTTTGAACTTGACATTAAAACGCTTGAATATTTAAAAGACAAAATAACAGAAAAAAACATAAAAACTTTATGGTGTGAATCTCATTGGTTATATCATAAAAGGCTTGACGAGATAAGAAACTATTTTAAAGGTGTCAATGTAAAGTTCAGAATTGGTGCTGAAACCTTTGATCAGATCATGAGAAAAAAGTGGAATAAAGGTATCCCTGAAAATATTACAGCGAAAAAAATAAGCAACTTTTTTGACGGCGCTTGCCTATTGGTCTGCGTACAAGGACAAACTAAAGAATCAATTCTGAAAGATATAGAATTAGCTAAAAATAATTTTGAATATTTCAATGTGAATGTTTTTGGTGAAAACAGTACCGATGTCAAAGCAGATAAGGAACTTAAGAAATGGTTTACTGAAGAAATTGCCCCACAATTGGAAAAATATAACAATATTGAAGTATTGATAGATAATACAGATTTAGGTGTTGGTTAATGAAAATAATAGCTAAAATTGAAAATGAATTCACATCCAAATTCGGAATCCCAAGACAAAGCGGTTTAATTGAAACCGAATCAAAAATTATATTTGAGCCCCAATATCGCGACCCTGATGCCATTCGCGGTATAGAGGGCTTTTCTCATTTATGGATCATATGGGAATTCAGTATGTCGAAAACTGAGAAATGGAAGCCTACTGTCAGACCACCAAGACTTGGAGGAAACAAAAGAGTTGGTGTTTTTGCGACACGTTCTCCTTTCCGCCCAAACCCAATAGGACTGTCCTGCGTAAAGATCAAATCAGTTGAAAAGACTACTGAGTATGGACCGATAATAACAGTCATAGGGGCTGACATGATGAACGGTACTCCAATATATGATATTAAGCCATACATACCATTTTCTGACGCTCACCCGGAAGCTCTTGGAGGTTTTGCAGAAGAAAAATTTTATAAAAAACTTTCAGTTTCATTTTCAGAAGAGTCCCTGAAAGAACTCTCCCCAAATGACCTAACAATTCTTACTAAATTACTTGAACAAGATCCTCGACCAGCTTATCAACACGATCCTACAAGAGAATATAGTTTTGAATACGGCAATTTAAGCATTAAATTTAATGTAAAGGATAACAACTTGACAGTAAAATCAATAATAAAATAAAAAGACCTCACAAAAACCCTTTAAAATCAACACTTTTCAAGATGTGTAAAATTAAACACCTTTACATACATTCCTTACAAACTTCAATGTAATGTGATATAATTTTACACGACAAGAAACAACCCACTTCTCACATACACCTCTCAAAATGCGAAATTATTTGCAACTTTAAGGTTTGCCACTTTACTTTTATAAATTAACGTGTTATAATATACTTTATCAATGTTGTAAATACATATTTATATATTCTAAGAAAAGGATGATGAAAAGATGGCTAAAGTTACCATAAATCAGGACCGTTGTAAAGGTTGCGGACTATGTGTTGAAGCATGTCCAAAGAAAATACTTGTCATCGATGAAAACACCGTTAACGCTAAAGGTTACAGTCCTGCAGCAATGACAGATCAGTCCAAATGTATAGCTTGTGCATTTTGTGCAAGAATGTGTCCGGACTGCGTAATTACGGTTGAAAAATAATCATAGGAGGAAAAAACTTATATGAGCAAACAGTTAATGAAAGGTAACGAAGCTCTTGCAGAGGCTGCTATGCGTGCAGGTTGCAAACATTTCTTCGGATACCCTATCACACCTCAAACTGAAGTCGCTGCATATTTTGCTAAAAAAATGCCAAAGATCGGCGGAACATTCCTTCAGGCAGAAAGCGAAGTTGCCGCTATTAATATGGTTCTCGGTGCTGCATCAGCAGGCGTGAGAGCTATGACCAGTTCTTCTTCACCTGGTATTTCCCTTAAAACAGAAGGTATTTCATACCTCGCAGGAAGCGATCTTCCCTGCCTTATTATAAATGTACAGAGAGGCGGTCCAGGTCTCGGCGGTATCCAGCCTTCCCAGTCCGACTATTTCCAGGCAACAAAAGCTCCCGGTCACGGTGACCTTCACTTGTTGGTATATGCACCCGAAAGTGTACAGGAAATCATTGCTTATGTATTCGAAGCGTTTGATAAAGCTGAACAGTACAGAGTGCCCGCAATGCTTCTCCTTGACGGAACACTCGGTCAGATGATGGAACCTGTTGATTTTGATCTCCTTCCCACCGCAAAACCAGCAGATAAGCCTTGGGCAACAAACGGACATAAAAATAAAAGAGAACACAATATCGTAAACTCTCTTTATCTCAAACCTGAAGAACTTGAAATCAAGAACTTCGAAAGATTCGAGAGATATGAAGTTATTAAACAGAACGAGCAGAAAGCTGAAGAATACATGCTCGACGATGCAGAAATAGTAATTGCAGCAGTAGGACTTTCCGCACGTGTTGCAAAATCAGCTATAAATCAGGCAAGAGCTGAAGGTATCAAAGTTGGCCTTATCAGACCTATAACACTCTTCCCCTTCCCTGTTGATTATTTTACAAAAATCAAAAACAATCCTAACGTAAAAGAAATTCTTACAGTAGAAATGAACATGGGTCAGATGATCGACGATGTTCGTCTTGCTGTAGAATGTAAAAAACCTGTATCCTTACTTAACCGTTCAGGTGGAATCGTTCCTTCCCCCTCCGAAGTTTACAATAGGATAGTTGAATTGAACGGAGGTAAAAAATAATGGCTATCGTTTTTGAAAAAACCAAAGGACTTACCGATGCAGTAACTCATTATTGCCCCGGATGTACTCACGGTATCGTACATAGACTTGTTGGCGAAAGCCTTGAAGAGCTCGGAATCATAGGTGATGCTGTAGGCGTTGCACCAGTTGGATGTTCCGTTATGGCGTATAATTATTTTTCATGTGATATGGTGCAGGCTCCTCATGGCAGAGCTCCCGCAGTTGCTACAGGACTTAAAAGAGCCCTTCCCGATAACATCATATTTACTTATCAGGGTGACGGAGACCTCGCGGCTATTGGTACTGCTGAAACAGTTCATATTGCAGCAAGAGGTGAAAATGTAACTATAATTTTCATAAACAATGCAATTTATGGTATGACTGGCGGTCAAATGGCACCGACAACTCTTCCTGGTCAGGTTACACAAACAACACCTTATGGAAGAGATACAAGTTATTCCGGTAACCCCATCAGAGTATGTGAAATGATCTCAACTCTTGACGGTGCAGCTTATGTAGAACGTGTTGCCGTCAACAACGTAAAAAATGTTATAAAAGCAAAAGCTGCTATCAAGAGAGGATTTGAAATGCAGATGCAGAAAAAAGGACTTTCTCTTATAGAAGTTGTAAGTACTTGTCCTACAAACTGGGGACTCACTCCTGTAAATGCACTCAAATGGCTCGAAGAAAACATGCTCCCCTATTATCCCCTCGGCAACTATAAAAATACAAAATTGGAGGGTGAAGAATAATGGCAACTAAAATCGTTTTTGCAGGTTTTGGTGGACAGGGTGTACAGTTCGTTGCTAAAGTAACAGCTTATGCAGGTATGATTGCAAACAAAGAAGTTTCATGGCTTCCCAGCTACGGTCCTGAAATGCGTGGCGGTACTTCAAACTGTTCTGTATGTATAGATGAATCCCCTATTGCTTGTCCTATCGTAAATGATCCAGATATTTTAATGGCACTCAATACACCTTCTTTTGATAAATTTGAAAGCATGGTAGTTCCTGGAGGTACAATCGTATACGATTCTTCCCTTATAAATAAAACTTCCGATAGAACCGATATATCATGCAAGGGTATACCCGCTACAAAAATGGCAAAAGAAAAGGAACTTCCAGGCCTTGCAAATATGATAGCTCTCGGATACATGCTTAAACTTACTAAGTTCATGGATGCAGACATTATCAAATCTGCTATAGAGAAAATGGTTCCTGCTTCCAAGGCTGCTCTTATCGCTAAAAATGTCGCAGCTATTGATCTTGGTTATAATTATGCAGAATAAAGCTTGATTTATTATGGCAGGCTTACGTTATTGTAAGCCTTCCATAAATCTATAAACAGATAACAAAGAATGGAGGATGATACTATGGCAATAATGAATTCCGAAATAGCTCAAAGACTTAAGGGAATAAGATTATTGTCCGACGTCTCAGTTGCCGAGATGGCAAAAGTTACAGGAGTCACGGAAGAAGAATATCTGAAATTGGAGAACAATGAAACTCCCCTATCCGTGAGTATCCTATTAGATGCTTGCGCATATCTGAATATCAGCATGACTGAACTTCTTACAGGTGAACGCGCGAGATTACACACTTACTCTTTTGTTAAAAACGGCAGAGGACTTTCGGTTGACAGATCAAAAGCTTATAAATACGAAAATCTTGCATTCAATTTTGTAGACAGAAAAGTGGAACCTCTTCTTGTTACAGTTGAATATAATGAAAGCCCAGAAATACACCTGAACACACATCAGGGTCAGGAATTCCATTACTGTCTTGAGGGGAGCTTTGAGCTTCAGATTGGTGACCATGTAGTTACAGTAGAAGAGGGAGACTCTGCTTATTTTGATTCAAGACAGCCTCACGGAATGAGGGCTCTCAACGGTAAGTGTGCGAAAATATTGGTAATTACCATTTAACAAACTATACTCAAAAAGAACGGAAAATACAAATACAATGAACTTACTTAATAGATTCGTACAGACGGAATATTCATCATACGAAGATTTTGAAAAAAATTTTAAGATAAATATACCTGAGAATTTCAACTATGGCTTTGATATCGTTGATGAACTCGGTAAAAATTCACCTGATCAGAAAGCTCTTAAATGGTGCAATGATAAAGGCGAAGAAAAGATATTTACATTCGGAGACATTTCCAAACTATCAAATAAAGCAGCAAATGTATTTAAAGAAATAGGTATAAAAAAGGGCGACACCGTAATGCTTATTATGAAACGCCGCCATTACTTTTGGTACTTTATGCCTGCACTTCATAAAATTGGAGCAGTTGCAATTCCTTCAACTCATATGCTCACAGAGCAAGATATTGAATATCGTATAGGAGCTGCAGATATAAAATATATTATATGTGTAGGCGACGAAGGTGTTGTAACCCATGTAAATAAAGCTACAGTAAACACTGACGTTGTTAAACTATGTGTGGGGAATGCTGTTGAGGGATATATTCATATTGATCCTCTTCTTGAACAGGCTTCAGATTCTACACCTGAAAGAGTTACTGTTAATGATGACCCAATGTTGATATACTTCACGTCAGGAACTACTGCACACCCGAAAATGGTTGAACACGTTCAAACATATCCTTTAGGACATATTCTTACCGCAGGTTTTTGGCAGAATCTTAAAGATACAGACACTCATTTCACTCTTGCAGACACAGGGTGGGCTAAGTGTGCATGGGGAAAGATATACGGACAGTGGATATGTGGTGCATGCGTTTTTGTTTATGACTATGACGACAAATTCCCATCTGCAGACATACTCAAAATGCTTGAAACAAAAAAGATAACCACTTTCTGTGCCCCTCCAACAGTATACAGATTCCTTATAAAAGAAGATCTTGATTCATACAATCTAAGAAATCTAAGAGCTTGTTATATTGCAGGAGAACCTCTTAATGCAGAAGTATACAAACAATGGCTTGAACACACAGGAATCGAACTGAGAGAAGGTTTCGGTCAATCCGAAAGTCCTGTACTTATAGCTGTTTTTCCATGGCTTACTCCCAAGCCAGGATCAACAGGACGTCTCTCCCCAACTCTTGGAATTAAACTTCTTGACGATAACGGTAATGAAGCACAGGTTGGTGAAGAGGGCGAGATATGTATAAACATTAAAGACGGAATTCCCGCAGGTATTTTCCACGGATACAGAAATGATCCCGAAGCCACTGCTGAAGTTATGTACGACGGTTGGTATCATACCCACGATATGGCATGGAGAGACGAAGACGGCTATATTTGGTTTATTGGCAGAGGTGACGATGTTATCAAATCAAGTGGATACAGAATCGGTCCTTTTGAAGTTGAAAGTGCACTGCTTGAGCATCCAGCAGTTATCGAAACAGCTATCACAGCTGTACCCGACCCGGAAAGAGGTCAGGTTGTAAAGGCTACCATTGTTTTAGCAAAGGGATACACTCCTTCGCCTGCTCTCACAAAAGAACTTCAAAACCACGTAAAAAGAACTACGGCACCTTACAAATATCCGAGAATCATTGAATACGTTGACGAACTTCCCAAAACTATTTCAGGAAAGATCAAGCGTAAACAAATCAGAATCTCAGACGAGAAAAAATAAATAATAATTTTGGTTCTATAATAACTGTTGTAGTAAAACTCAACATATTATTATAGAACCATTTTTATCTTAATAATGTTACTTTAATCGTAAATAAAATCTTCAAGCGCAGACATCAGCACTGGTTTGATATCTTCAACAGTTTTTCTGATAGAACCTGTCCTTGCCGCTTCATATAAAGAATCAAACAAGGAATCGTCCTGACAAGCGAAAATAACTTTATCGAAATAGGGATTTTCAAACTGTGCAATAAATATTTCCTGAGATATTAAATCTTTAATATTTGCTTTGAAAAAGGTATCTCTCCAATCATCATCCACAGGTCGTTTGAAAAGCTCTTCCATAAATAGACCCAAGCCCTCTCCGTCACGACCCTTATCAATGGTTGCACAGATAAACTGATTTGTGTTGGAAAGAAGACCTACATTTTCACCGGTACCGTTTGGACCTACAGGCATAGTTGCCCAAAGAAAAGAACCTTCTTCCATATTCTTACTAAGATAACCTCTTTCGATCAATATGCCGTTAGCGGAATTACCACAATATAATGCAGCATTTCCGTCCGTAAAGACTTTAGCATCCAGATCGTCAGAACCTGGATACTCATAAAACAGACCCTGTCTGTAAAGCTCATGAGTCTTCTGGAGAGCATCAACTACTTTTCCGTCTGTAAGTCCGTATTCATACCTGCCCGTAGACGTAACCTTAAAATATTCACCGCCGTTGGAAAGCATCATCATTCGTACAAAATGCTGATTCAAAGTTGCAAGATAATATGTTCTTGTCGGAGTTGAAACATCTATACACAAAACACCTATCTCTTCAAGCGCACTCCAGTTCCAAAGTCCTCGTTCATTGAGTTCGTGAGGTGTAGGATAACGCAATTTCTCAAACAAACTAACATTAAACCAAAGTCCGTTATCAAAATTTGGATTAATCGCACCCCAGAAATAAGGATATGCAGCAACAACATCACCTTTCCAGGTCAAAGCTTCAAGCATTTGTGGTGTGCCGTATTTTTTGCTGTCAAGATTGATCGTTTCGATCTCATTCAAAGGTAAAACGTAACCGAAATTATACATTTCAAAAATAGTGTTCATGTTAGCATTGATCAAATCAGCATAATCATCTCCGACCGTGACAGCACGCCAATAGTCATCTTTATTATACTGAATGAACTCAATTTCACAGTTAAGCTTCTTCTGAACTTTTTCATATCCCATAAAAAGACAGAATGACGCATTTGATGGTGTCATTCCTGAATCAGGAGTAAGCGCCAATGAACCTCTGAAATTAGGTGAATCCGCAATACGAAAAACTGATCCTTGAAAATCAACGGTATCCCCATCGAAAACATATTTAAAATTGTCCCCTGACCCAGTACATGCTGTAATACCAAGAAAAACAACCACTAACAATAATAACTTTTTGAACTTCATTTAAATACACATCCTTTCCTTGTATCTTAATTATAACTCAAAAGCCGCTATTTGTCAATAGGGAAAAGTTATTTACTCACTTATATATTTCAACCCCATTATTCTTGTTTAATTTTATTCACAGTTTTTTTACACAAAACATATTGACAAACAACCGTATTAGTGATATAATACAGTTAAAGAACTGTATTACTCAATTAATACGGTTTAAATCTTAGAAAGGTGAAGTTTATGATATCATTTGAAAACATGATCATTGAAGACGGAACTCCGATCTATCAACAAATACTCAGGCATATAAAACGAGGAATAGTTTCCGGATCAATTACAAATAACGATGAACTACCGTCACGACGTGTACTGTCAGCATTACTTGGAATAAACCCAAACACAATACAAAAAGCATATAAACTGCTTGAAGACGAAAACTTAATTGAATCACATTCAGGAGCTAAAAGCTATATGAAACTTGATGAAAATAAAATCAAAATGGTCAAGGGAGAATTGATAGCTAATGATATAACCAATACAGTTACAGCGTTAAAGCAAATGGGATTATCAAAAGAAGAAGCTATAGATCTTTTAGAAAAATATTGGAATGAGGTGTAGTTAATGAAAAAATATTTATCAGTCTTCGGACTATTCGCAAGAGGCTCCGTCTATAAAGTTCTGATTACTACAGTTTTAATGGCAATAGCGGAATTTATCGTTTTCTATCATAAACTAAAGTATGCAATCAGACTTTCCGCAGAATTCTCTATGGAACATTTAGAAACCATAATTGATCAAAGCATGATAAATTGGATATTCCCATTATGCGCTTTAATAATAACACTAACGCTGTTTATTACAGGTTCTGAGAATAATAACGCTAAAACAGGTTACACGATAAGAAGACTGTCGATCAGCGAAAGAGAAGTGTTTTTCTGTCAGACAATATATAATATTCTTACTTATATTTTTCTTTGGGCTGTTCAAGCCGTAACTGTCTTTGGTCTATGCGTGCTGTATACAAATTTAGCCCCAACAGATGCAGTTGGAAACCAAACGATTTTTTTGGCATTTTACAGAAACGAACTCCTACACAGCATTATTCCAATTTCCGATGTGTCCATATGGATAAGAAATATATTTATTGCCATAGGGCTTGGATTCGCTGCGGCGGAATTCCCTTATAAACAAAGAAGACATAAAAATTCAATTACAGCAATAGCACTTTTATTATATATCATAGTTTTTTTCAGTTCTGGTATCGGAAATTTCATAAATTCATTTATGGTAAGTTTTGTTTCCATATGTATTACAGCTGAATCACTTTATACTGTTTTCATAAAAGATGAGGAGGAAATTATTGAAAATGAAACTAAATAACAGACTTGACCTCGAAAAATATGCTCCTCCGGGTGCAAACTTTAAACAACAGAAAGATTTCTTTATTACAGGCAATATTATTTCACTCCTGGGCAGTTTATATTTCTTCGTGGAATATTTCAATGAGTATCAGAAATTATTTGATTACGACGGAGAGAAAAACGTATTGATAGAAGGATTGAAAATGCCTGACTTCCCTTTAATATTAGATAAGTTTCTCATTGGATTTCTTATAATGGCAGTATGTATGATGTTCTATGTATTTTTCTACTACATCTACTATTACCAAAACGGAAGCAAAAGTATATATCTTATGAAAAGACTACCAAAAAGATTTGAAATTCACAAAAGAGCATGGAGCTTACCGTTATTTTATACAGTCCTTTGCCTGACAATAGGTTTCTTATTGGCAGTATTCTATCTATGCTTCTATCTTATCGTAACTCCACAAGAATGCTTATTACCGGATCAATGGCAAAAGTTCTTCCTATTTTTTGAATACTATATATAGAAAGGTGAATCCTTATGATAACAATAAAAAATTTAAATAAAATATATGTTTGCAGAAAGGCTCTTTCCGATATTGATATTGAAATTCCCAGAGGTGAAATAGTTGGTCTTTTCGGAGAAAACGGTGCGGGTAAAACAACTTTGATGAAATGTATTTTGGGATTTATAAACTATCAAGGTGAAATTCTTCTTGACGGAGAGCCAATCACTACAAAAAATATTCATAAAATCTCATTTGCAACAAGTGAACACTCATTCTTTCCGAACCTTACAGCTACGGCCCATATGGAATTTTACAAAGAACACTTCCCTGCTTTTTCCGAAAAAAGATTTAACGGACTTATGGATTTCTTTGAATTACCAAAACATACAGCAATTAAAAGATTCTCAACAGGTCAAAAAAATCAGTTTGAAGTAATACTTTCTCTCTGTCAGGGTGCGGACTACATTCTCATGGATGAACCATTTGCAGGGAATGATGTATTTAACCGAGAGGATTTCTACAAAGTATTGTTAGGTATCCTTGAACCACATGAAACAGTATTACTTTCAACACACCTCATAGAAGAAGTATCCGATTTTATCGGTCGTGCAATACTCATACGCAAAGGAAAAATCGTCGGAGATGTTTCAACAGATGAACTTGAAGATCAAGGCAAAACACTTATAGAGTACATCAAGGAAATGTACAAATACAAAGCTGACAGAGTAAGTAAAGCTCTTGACGAAATTTCCGGAGAAAATGATTAAGGAGAAAACCTATGAAAAAAATCATTATTTTAGTTTCGATTCTATTTGTACTATCAGTCAGTTCTCTATGCATTATTTCAGTAGCAATAGACAGCCAGAATGACACGATTGCTATAACTGAAAATGTTATTTTCGGAGATAAGTCTATAGCAAACGAAATAAAAGTCATAAGCAAAGCCACATATGATTCTCATCTGTTTTGGGAGACCGCATACACCATCAAAGAGGATCCAAAACCAATAACAAAATATACATTCTCCGCGTCTGAGGCACATTTTGTAAATTCCACAAAGCGCTATATGTTCCAGTTGGATACAGACATAAGATACGGTTGTGACTTTTCTATACCCGCAGAGGAACAAGAAGGTCTTGCTCGTGTATACAAAGAACTCTATGATTCTTGTGAAGTCGGAAACAGTGTCAGCAAAACTATATATCTCAAAGATATATATGAATACTACCCGATAAGACTTCATATTGAGCTTCCATATGTAAATTGGAGCAACAACGATCCTGAAAATGTTTGGAACGATGAACCTGGTGGAGAAAAGTTTGTAATTAACAAATTCAGAGAATTTTTCAAGATTCCCGTATTTGATGAACACGGCATTGAAATATCAATCAGAAAAGACAAAGACGGAGTAGGTGTAGGAATAGGATCAACACCCTTCGGTGAAAACTTCGATTATTATCTTACCACAACAAGTGCTTACACAGAAGATACTGTATTTTTTACGTTAAATAATAAAACAAGAGGAAATACCTATGCAGATTTCAGTCTTATTCCTGGAGGATACGGAATATACAGTTTTAACTACAAACCTGCACTCCTTAAAGCAAGTACAGGAATTGACGCATACTCACTTGCAAATGTTTACCCACTTGAACCAGAACTCAACGTCGAACACCTAAGTGTATCTGAAGACGGTAAATATCTTATAATGATCGGAAGCAAAAATGGCAATACTTATTTTACGGTTATAGATACATTGACAATGACAAAACATAAAGAAATAGTTATTGAAAACAAAACCATCCATAATGTAAAGTATATTGCAGAAAAAATGGCTCAAATTGCAAGCGGAGATTATTATTTAAGCGTAAATGAAAGATCTTCGGTCAAAGAATCTGAAAACTTCATGATGTTGGTCTTCTCTGAAGAATTTGCAATAATTGAAATAACTGAAAAAGGTGAATATGAACTTGCATTTACTGCAAAGCAACCCAATTATATAAGTGACGAATATCAATACATGGATATTACAGCGAAAATGGTATATGACGGTACAAAATTAGTAGTCGTAGACAGTCTGTATCCTGACGGTGCTTACGAACACTGTGGCTTCTATATGGCAATATATGATAATACAGGTTTGATCTATTATGCAACATACAGTTCAAGTCTTGACATAAATGCTGATAATCATGATTTCAGTTACAACTGTTACCCTTTAACTGGGGCGTATTCTATAATCATAGAATGATCAATAAAACAAACTACTCCCGAATGATGCCTTTATCACTCGGGAGTTATATTTTTTTGTAATTATTTCTTTTCGGAAGGATTTTTACCCATAATTTTATCTGTAAGTTTAGGAATAAAAGATATCTTTTTATAACCGAACACATATCCTACTCCGGAACAAACAGCGGCTATTATATACACAGCACACAAGATCAATGTCATATAAAGTGCCAAAGTGGGGTCTGCACCTTCAGTATCTACTGTAGTTGTAGAAATACCACCCGTCAAAGGAACTGTGAGGTATATTCCGGCCCAAACAAAAATCAGTTTAAGTATATTCAATACCCCCATAACAGAATTCTGCACATCCATAAAAACATAAGAAATTACAAAAATTGCTATGATCGGAATAACGACAATAGCCGCAGATAAATAACCCTTATATAACATCTCCGTTGCCTGACCGATAGCAACTCTGTTATTATCTCTTCCACCTTCGACCCATGAGGTGTAAGTAAAGAAATACAGAAGCATAAATAAATAAATCAAGCCGAAAATGACGGCAACTACAGGATTGATCTCACCGTTTGAGGATGCAATCATACCAAGGGTTATGACAGCCATGAACGACAACATGCAAACCAACACTGTGCGAAGTAAAAGACTGAGAGATAATTTTAATACACTTTTCATTTTTAATTTATCCTTTCACCCGATTTAAATTTTAAAACAGTCGGGCTTAACTATAACTAATTTTACCATATATCGAGGTCAATGTCAACTTCAAAATTGAAAATAACGGAAATTGCCACAAAATATTTGCCTTTCAGTATTGAAAACCGTCGCTGAATATGGTATAATATATTGATTAAACATCTCTTACTATTATTTATGAAGAAAGGAAGATACAAATGAAAGAGAAATTTTATATCACAACAGCCATCGCGTACACTTCAAAGAAGCCACATATAGGTAACTCATACGAAGTAGTTCTCACCGATGCAATAGCGAGGTTCAAGCGAATGCAAGGATACGATGTTTTCTTCCTTACAGGAACAGATGAACACGGTCAGAAAATAGAAGAAATTGCAAAAGAATCAGGTGTTACACCAAAAGAACACGTTGATATGGTTGCAGGTCAGATTAAAGACATCTGCGACACACTTAATACGACTTATGATAAATTTATCAGAACAACAGATGCAGATCATGAAAAAGTTGTTCAGAAGATATTTAACAAGCTTTATGAACAGGGTGATATTTACAAGAGTGAATATGAAGGTTGGTACTGCACTCCTTGTGAAAGCTTCTGGACTGAAACTCAGCTTATTGACGGAAAATGCCCCGATTGTGGAAGAGAAGTTAAAAAAACAAAGGAAGAAGCTTATTTTTTAAAGCTTTCCAAATATCAGAAACAGCTTGAAGAGTATATCGAATCTCAACCTGATTTCATATTCCCTGAAGGCAGAAAAAAGGAAATGATAAACAACTTTATCAAGCCCGGCATTCAGGATCTTTGCGTTTCAAGAACATCTTTCAAATGGGGCGTTCCCGTTACATTTGATGAAAAACATGTAATATACGTTTGGATCGATGCACTTTCAAACTATATTACAGCAATAGGTTATGACCCCGACGGTTCAAGTAACCTTTATAAAAAATATTGGCCTGCTGATGTTCACGTTATCGGTAAAGATATTCTCAGGTTCCATACAATTTATTGGCCCATTATGCTTATGGCTCTCGGTGAACCTCTTCCCAAGAAAGTATTCGGTCATCCTTGGCTTCTTTCAGGTGCAGATAAAATGTCAAAATCAAGAGGTAATGTTATCTATGCAGATGATTTGGCAAAACAGTTTGGCGTTGATGCTGTAAGATATTATCTTCTTTCTGAAATGCCTTATACAGCAGACGGTTCAATTACATACGAATCCATGATTGAAAAATACAACAGCGATCTTGCAAATACTATAGGCAACCTTGTAAACAGAACCGTCACAATGGTCAACAAATACTTTGACGGAACACTTCCCTGCTGTAACTGCAACGAAGAACTTGACAACGAACTCATAGACCTCGCTTCCAATACTTACAAAAAACTTGAAAGTCTAATGGATGAATTCAGAATCAGCGATGCCCTTGATACAATTCTCAACATTGCAAAAAGATGTAATAAATACATTGACGAAACAGCTCCCTGGGTTCTCGCAAAAGACGAAGAAAAGAAAGGCAGACTTTCGACAGCTCTTTACAATCTTATTGAAAGTATCAGAATCATGGCTATCCTTATCAAGCCATTCATACCAACAACAGCTGATGAGATCATGAAGCAGATCAACTGCGATATTACAGATTACGAAAGCGTAAAAACATTCGGTGCATACAAGCTCGGTACCAAAGTTGGTACAGCGACACCTCTCTTCAACAGAATAGATGCTGAAAAGTTCCTCAAAGAACTTGAAGAATCCATGCCTAAACCGGAACCAGAAAAACCTGCTGAACCCGAACTTCCTGAAGTAGAAATTGATCATTTCGGAGCACTTGATTTGAGAGTTGCTAAAATTCTTGCTTGTGAAAAAGTAGAAAAAAGTGATAAACTCCTCAAACTTCAGGTAGATATTGGTTCTGAAAAAAGACAGATAGTCTCCGGAATTGCAAAAGATTATACTCCCGATGATCTCGTGGGCAAGAAAGTAATAATCATCAAGAACCTTAAACCTGCAAAGATCCGCGGCGTTGAAAGCAAAGGTATGCTTCTTGCATCATCAGGAAAAGACAAGATAAATGTGATTTTCGCACCCGAAAACGCTGAACCCGGTGAAAAAGTCAGATAAATCAAAGAATTCAAGCATATAATTAACCGTAGAATATGGGGAGTTATTAAATTAAACTCCCCTCTTACGGAGTGAATTTTTTGAGAAAGTATATATTTATGCTTATTGCAGTTGCAGGTCTTGTTGGACTTGTGGCGTCACCGCTTGAATCACTTAACGCCTCAGCTGAAGCTTTGGATCTGTGTATCAATATGATAATCCCAACATTGTTCCCTTTCTTTGTTTTTTCGTCATTGGCTGTATCATTGGGATTGGCTGATATCTTAGGAAAGATTTTCGGCCAAATAATGAGACCTGTTTTCAATGTAAACGGAACATGTTCTGCGGCTTTTATATTAGGTCTGATATCGGGATTCCCTGTAGGAGCTAAAACTGCAATATCTTTATACGAAAACAATTTATGCACAAAAACTGAGGCTGAAAGAATACTCTCATTCAGCAACAATGCAGGACCCGCATTTGTTTTAGGAACTGTTGGAATAGGAATATGGAACAGCAATTCAGTGGGTTGGACTCTCTGGCTCACGCAAATTATAGCTTCAATAGCTGTTGGATTCATATTTGGAAAAATATGGAAGAAGCAGGACAAGGATCGTGAGAATGTCATTGCTGTTAAAAATTCAAGAGTCGTTAAATTTTTACCTGCAATCACGGACGCTGTAAAAAATTCAGCCATGAACCTGATATACATTTCTTCGTTTATTGTATTCTTTGCAATAATAATACGTTTGTTAACAGTATCAGGAATCATTCCTCTTGCGGCAAAGATATTGAATTCGATATTACCCATTAAAGGCTTAACGGTAAATGACTATGAAAATATAATATCAGGGATTTTCGAATTTACGACAGGGATAAGACGGATAGGAAACACCGCACCTTATTCACAAAGTCTGACTTTAACAGCTGCTATTCTTGGCTGGGCAGGACTTTCAGTACATTGCCAGGTACTATCTTTTATATATGAAAGCGGTCTTAGCCCTATACCTTATATTGCGGGAAAAGGTTTACAAACGTTTTTTTCAGCAATAATAGTATTTGTTATTTCAAAATATATACCTCTGGAAGAAAGCATATCAACCTTTGTAAGTTACACAAATACTATAAACCAAAGCAAAGTAAATATTTTACATATAACCTCAATTTCGGCTATCATAGCCGTATTACTAACGATCATAATTTTTTTCATTCACATACAAAAAGGGAGAAAAATGAAAACTTCGGTCTTCATTTTAAAAAGAAAGGATAGACGATAAATATGTCACTCAAACACCTTGTAGACTTTAACGACATCACAACAGATGAATGGTTCGGACTGCAAAAGCTTGCAACAGAGATAAAAAGCAGACCGGCAGATTTCGCAGATTATTGCAAAGGAAAGCTTCTCGCAACCCTTTTCTATGAACCATCAACAAGAACAATGCTGTCTTTCCAGACCGCAATGTACAGACTCGGAGGTTCTGTAATCGGATTTGATAACCCGGGGAACTCGTCCGTTGCAAAAGGTGAAAACCTTAAAGATACAATTACTATCATTTCTTCTTATGCGGACATAATTGCTATGCGTCATCCCAAAGAAGGTGCAGCTCTTGCTGCGTCTTTATACACGGACAAGCCTTTTATCAATGCAGGTGACGGAGGCCATTTCCACCCAACTCAGACCCTCACTGACCTTTTTACAATCACAGAAGACAAAGGCAGAATATCAGGTCTTTCCATAGGTCTTTGCGGCGACCTGAAACACGGCAGAACCGTACATTCACTTCTCAGAGCTCTTTGCATGTTCGGTCAAAACACATTCTATTTGGTTTCAACTTTATCTCTTAAACTCCCACAATATATCATTGATACTCTTAAACAGAACGGAAATACTGTATATGAGGTATCAAGCCTTGAAGAATGTATCGACAAACTTGATATACTTTATATGACAAGAATACAGAAAGAAAGATTTGCTTCTGAAGAACAGTATAGACAGCAAAGCGGGCAATATATTCTTGATACAGAAAAAATGGCAATGGCAAGAAAAGACCTTTCAGTTCTTCATCCGCTGCCAAGAGTTGACGAGATCACAGAAAGTGTAGACTTTGATCCGAGAGCTCTGTATTTCAAACAGGCTAAAAACGGAATGTTCATCAGAATGGCACTTATTATAAAAATGCTTGAAAATGACTGCGACCGTACAGCTGATATATACAATCTCATGGATGTTTCCAAAACTCATGTTTGCCCGAATCCTGCATGTATAACAAGAACAGAAAACTATTTGCCAGCTCTCACAAATGATATTAAAGGTCCTAGACCAGGTCAGAGCTGTAAATATTGCGATTTCAGAATAAACTAAATTTCTCATATTGATATAATCAGAAAGAGGTCCGTAGATGGAAGAAAACAAAGAGTTTCTTAAAGAAAAAAGATACTTAAACAAGGTTCTCAAACGAATAAAGCAACTAACAAAAGAATACGAAGAATCATCAGCGGAACTTGGCAGATATATTCGAGAAGAAAGAAGCCGTATGTGGGAAGACTTCAAACGTGCGGAACTTTCTGCCGAACAGATGGTAGATCTTACACAGATCACAATGACGGAAGAAACTGATGTAAACAGATACTACGATTTTCAACGAAGAATTGAGAATATGAAAAAAATGGTAGTCTCTCCATATTTTGCACGTCTTGATTTCCGTGAAGAAGGCTTTAACGAAGATGAAACTATCTATATCGGTTACCTTTCATTACTTGACGGTTCAGATGTCCTTATTTGCGACTGGAGAGCCGACATTTGCTCAATGTATTATGACTCTCCGTTAGGAAAAACCTTCTATACCTCTCAGGATGGCAAGTTCAATGTTGAACTTCTTTTAAGACGACAGTTCAAGATCGTTGACGGTAAAATGGAATATATGTTTGACAGCGACATTGCTATTGAAGACAGTATTCTTAAAGAAGAACTCGGAAAAACTGCTGACCTCAAACTTAAAACGATCATCACAACTATCCAAAAAGAACAGAATGCAATTATCAGAGATATTTCCGCAGATCTTCTTCTTGTTCAAGGTGTTGCTGGAAGCGGAAAAACTTCCGTTGCTCTCCACAGGCTTGCGTATCTGCTTTACAAATACAGAAAATCAGTTACATCGGATAATATCGTGATATTCTCCCCCAACGAAGTTTTCTCTTCTTATATCAGCGAAGTATTACCTAATTTGGGTGAAAAGAAAGTTCTTGAAACAGACTTTCATTCATTTCTTAAACCTTTCCTGTATGAAAAGCAATACGAAGATATCGTAGAACAGAATGAAAGCCTTATAAATGACCCTCAAAGGCTTGATTCAATGAAGAAAAAGGGATCTGAAGACTTTGCACTTTTTCTGAAAAAGTATTTTGCAGCACATTCCGGTCAGTTGGATTTCAGAGATATTTCTCTCGCAGGAAGAGTTGTGATGACTGCTGAAGAGCTTAAATATGAATTCACTGAACTGTATAAAAACTACACTACAGAAATCAGATTAGGCAAGATCTCAAGTAAACTTCTGGAACACGTAGAGAATGACGACAATATAAAACTCATTATACTTGCAAGCTTTGAAAGAGAGTTTAAGCTTAAAGCTCTTCAAAATGCAAATGAATACACACAAGAAGAACTTGACCTTGAAAAGAAGCAGTTCTGGATGGACGCTACAAGACGGCTTGAAATGGAACTGAGAGAAAGGCTTTCTGTAAATGTCTATAAAATGTACCTTGCAGCACTTAAAGAATTTGATCCAAATGAATTCAAAAAGACTGCTGCAAATTACGAAAACGGAAAGCTTTTGTTTGAAGATATGCTCTGCATTGCTTATCTCAAACTACTTTCAGGACAAATCCCTGCACAAAACAAACTCAGTTATGTAGTTGTGGACGAGGCACAAGATTATCCACCAATGCTTTTCTACGTATTGGCATTGCTCTGTAAAAATGCAAAATTTACAATTCTCGGGGATATAAACCAGGCTATGACTCCCCACCTAAATTCAATCAAAGATATCGAACACATTTTTGATGGCGTAGTTAAGACAAAAAAAGTCTTTGACCTCAGAAAAAGCTACCGCTCAACTGTTGAAATAAATCAATTTCTTAACAGATTCAAACAGACGGACGGAAATGTTGAATTTCTTGACAGGCATGGTGCTGAACCTGAAATCAAAAAGACAAACGATTTAGCAAAAGATATTACAAAAGAAATAGAAAAACTTAAAGCAGACGGTTTTGATTCAAACGCGGTGATATGCAGAGATATGGCTCATGCGGAAATTCTTTATAAAGAGCTTAAAATGCATATCCCGACAATAATCAAAGTTGACCAGGATACAATAGTCAGAGGCGGACAGAACGTAATCATTCCCATTTACCTGACAAAAGGACTTGAATTCGACGGTGTCATCATACCTGACATTACAATGTTTGATGGACACCCCGATGAAAAAGGAATGCAATACGTAGCCTGCTCAAGAGCTTTGCACAGACTTACAGTTTTTGAAGAATAGATAAATTGGAGGCAATTCAATAATGGAAATATCAGAAATTTTTGGCAGCCTTGTTTTTAATGACTCAGTAATGAAACAGAGACTTCCCAAAGAAACTTATACGGCACTTAAAAAAACAATAAGCGAAGGAAGAGACCTTGATCTCTCCCTTGCAAATGTTGTTGCTAACGCAATGAAAGACTGGGCTGTATCGAAAGGAGCAACACACTACACTCATTGGTTCCAGCCTATGACAGGTGTTACTGCAGAAAAACATGACAGCTTTATATCCCCAATATCTGACGGTTCAGTCATCATGGAATTCTCAGGCAAAGAGCTTGTCAAAGGAGAACCTGATGCATCTTCATTCCCCTCAGGCGGTCTCAGAGCCACATTTGAAGCAAGAGGATATACAGCATGGGACCCAACTTCTTATGCATTTATTAAAGACCGAGCGCTCTGTATCCCAACGGTATTCTGTTCCTACGGCGGAGAATCTCTTGATAAGAAAACTCCCCTTCTCAGATCCATGGAAGCCCTCAACGATCAGGCTGTAAGACTTATGCACATTATCGGAAACAACGATGTTACAGCAGTTAATCCTTCTGTAGGTTCCGAACAGGAATATTTTCTTATTGACAATGAACTTTACAAAAAAAGAAAGGACCTGATCTTTACAGGCAGAACTCTTTTCGGTGCAAAAGCACCAAAAGGTCAGGAATTGGAAGACCACTACTACGGAACGATCAAACCCAGAGTTTCCGCTTTCATGGCAAATCTTGACGATGAACTTTGGAAACTCGGCATTTCCGCAAAAACAGAACATAACGAAGCGGCTCCCGCACAGCATGAACTTGCACCTATATTCGAAAATGCTAACCTCGCAACGGACCACAACCAGCTGACAATGGAAATGATGAAAAAAATTGCCGCAGATCACGGTCTCGCCTGTCTGCTCCATGAAAAACCATTTGAAGGCGTAAACGGAAGCGGTAAACACAATAACTGGTCACTCAACACAAATTTAGGCAAAAACCTTCTTAATCCGGGCAAACATCCCAACGAAAACCCACAGTTTCTCCTTGTTCTTTGCGCTGTCATCAAGGCTGTGGACGAATATCAGGATCTCCTGAGACTTTCCGTTGCAACGGCAGGAAATGACCACCGTCTTGGAGCACACGAAGCGCCTCCTGCAATCGTTTCAATCTTCCTTGGTGACGAACTCACCGAAATTCTTGAATGCTATGAGAATGATACCCCTTACGATGAACGCAAGAAGCAAAAAATGGAACTTGGAGTTCACGGTATGCCTGTTATCTCAAAAGACTCAACTGACAGAAACCGTACTTCTCCATTTGCTTATACAGGAAATAAATTCGAATTCAGAATGTTGGGTTCAAGCATTTCAATTGCAGAACCTAATATAATGCTGAATACGATAGTTGCTGAAGAATTCAGAAAATTTGCTGACGAACTTGAAAATACTGAAGATGTAAAATCAGGTATTATTTCAATAATTAAAGAAACAGTTAAAAATCACAAGAGAATCATTTTCAACGGAAACAACTATTCCGATGAATGGGTCGAAGAAGCAGAAAGAAGAGGTCTTTTCAATCTCCGTTCTACACCCGAAGCTATCCTCAGATACCGTGCAGAAAAGAATATTGAATTGTTTACTCGCCACAAGATCTTCACAAGACAGGAAGTCCTTTCAAGATGTGAAATTCTCCTTGAAAACTATAGCAAAGTTCTCAATGTTGAAGCTCTCACAATGTTAGATATGGCAAAACAGGAAATACTTCCCGCAATACTTGCTTATGAAAAACACCTTGCCGAAACGGCGTCTGTAAAGAAATCTCTCGGAGAAACCAATGACACTAATTATAGAGCTATTTCATGCAGAACAGAAGCAAGAATTATTGCAAAGCTCTCCAACCTTGCTGACGAAGTATACGACAGAACAGATGAACTTTCTGAATTACTTTCCGAACTTAAAGTCATTTGTGACTGTGAAAAAGCGGCATTTTTCTGCAAAGAAAAACTCGTTCCTGCAATGAAGCAGCTTCGAAAAGCAGCCGATGAAGCAGAAACCATTATGGCAAAAGATTTTATCCCCTACCCCACTTATGCAGATCTGCTCTTCAGCGTATAATCAAAAAATACAGGGAAATTCTTTTCATAAGAGTTTCCCTTTCATCCTAAATTTAACAAAGGAGTTTATAATGGATCAGAATTGGAATATATCTTTAGACGGATGTTTTTTTGAAAATCACAGCACAAAAAGAGGCTCAAAAGAAATAAAGATAAATAAAATTTTTGACTGGGACGGTCAAAATGTACATATTCCCTCAATCTATCTTTCAACGAAAGGACTTATAGTTGATATACTTCTCGAAACTGATAAAGAGAAAGTCTGGAAGTTCATTGAAAAATTTGACCTTATAAACGACGAATATGGAAGTTCTCTGACGAAAGACCAAAGGGATGAACTTGAAAGAGAAAACCCATTACATTTCAGCTTTAATACAACAGTCATGGTGAATAAAAAACTCATAAAACAGTGCAGCGGTTCAGCTTGTACATGGATTCCCAACCTTCCGGAAGAAAAATGTCCCTCACAGGAAGCAAAAGAAGCTATCGACCATTACGGAATGGATCCCGAAAAAGCATGGAGCGTATATAGAATCAGATTTGAATGGGCAACGGTAAAACGTCCTAATATCAAAGATCTTTCCATAATGTTATCGTCTGATAAGAGTTACTTTCCTGCAGAACATTTCAAAAACCCGTTAAATGGTGATATTGTCAAAATCACAGACCCCACAAACGGAAATGAATACAAACTGACAGTTGAGGATGTTGAAAAGTATTCTTTGGGAAACTTACATTTAGATTCAAACGACAAGGAACTACCGAAGAATTATACCGTAATGACTTATATCATTGAGCCAAATATCAGCATGGAAGAATTCCATCTTGATGATTGTATAGAATCTGACTTTGTAAGAGTTTCCCCATCCAAAGACATGAAGAATGCCGACGAAGGAGCTATCAAAGCAGAATCCATAGGTATTATCGGTGGGATTGACGGTCCCATTGCAGTATTAACAGCATCTAGATCAACTAAAAAAACGGCTACATCCTCTATACATTTCGACACAGAGTATGATGTTGAATGGAGAGCTATATTCCGCAAGAAACTAAAATCAGATGTGGTTTTCAAGCTTATTTGATATATAAATCCATTTGTGAATTATTTGTAAATTAACGCTTTACCCCCTTTACAAATCAAGAAAAGTGTGGTATAATATTCAAGCTGAATGAAACAGCGTTGAATATTCCTCCTTAGCTCAGTCGGTAGAGCACCTGACTGTTAATCAGGGAGTCGTTGGTTCAAGTCCAACAGGGGGAGCCAAAAATCCTCGTTCTTCGGAACGGGGATTTTTCATTTTGCATCCCGGAACGTAAGTCCTTGATTTTCATAGAGGTTTTTTACTATAATGGGATAAAAAGGAGGTGCATATTATGCTCACTATCAATATTCCCGCAGACGGTCTTTTCCTTGCTGTACAAAAGGCGGCAGATGGCGATCTCTCAAGGGATAATGTTGAAAGAATTATAAATGACTACATCGGCAGCTTCCTTGAAGCCAAGCCGGACATTATCTTTTTGAATGTCTGCTACCGAAGAGCCCTTACACCGTCGGAGGTTTTTGACAGTTATCTGTACGATATTGAAACCAATGAAAATGGTTACGCAGTCAGAGATGAACAAAACCGAAGTGTAAAAACCTTGAGCCCAACAACAGAAGGCGTGTCAAAGTATTTTATGTCGTTCGTTTTGTGTGCACGAATCCTGCTTCAAAGTGGTATAGATGTTTATAAAATAGCTGTTGCAAGGATTCGAAAAACGGAATGTCGGGTTTTTCTGTCGGTGCGGATGAACGATGCACATTATACCGAAAATGTAGCAATCAATTCAAGCTTTGCTCTGAAAAACGGGTGTGCAAATACCGCAGAGAAAAACGGAGTCAATCTGGACTATTCCAAAGAATCCGTGCAGAATTATTATTACGCCTACATTGCAGAACTCCTGTCCCAATATGATGTTGACGGAATTGAGCTGGACTGGCTCAGATATCCAACTGTATTGCCCCAAGATAAGCGGTCGGATTTCGGCATCATCGGGGATTATATGAAAAGACTCCGCCGCCTGATTGGCGGGTATAGCAAAGTTGTTGCGATACGGGTCCTGGCGACGGAAGAAGAAAATCTCTCCAATGGTTTGGATGTGGGTATGTGGGTAGCCGATGGAAGTGTTGATGTGATCACCATCGAAAATTTTTATGTTCCCACGAATTATGAATTGCCTGTTGTCGCTTGGCGAGAAAGCATCGAAAAGAAAAATGCAGACCATAATCCCTATTGTTTGCTCTGTGGCTCAGATTGGGCGGTGTCCTGCGTGAGTAATTATAATCTTGCTATGACACCTGCACTTGTGCGCGGGTTTGCCGATACCTGTTTTGAAAACGATGCAGATGGAATATATCTTTTCAATTATTTTGAGCAGAACGATACAAGCTCCTTTGAATTTGTGAGGGATGAAAACAGCGGGAGTCTGAAAAATTGCTTTTTTGAACGCATACAAGCGGCCAAGGCGTGGCAAGATTTACCGCGAAGATATGTGCATATTGGCAATTCCAAAAAGCGATATCCGATTTCGCTTTGCAGTGGAGAATGCTATGAATTTGCGAAAACTATCAAAAGTCCCTTTGAAAAATGCAGAATCGTTTTCGGATGCGACCTGGATGCCACCTTGTCGGTATATGCCAATGGTGCCTTGCTGAATAACGCACAAAAAGAAAAGACTTGCTCCGAATTTGCATACATACCTCCAAGCGAAATCGGCAGAGAAAACCACTTTATTTATGCACTTACGCAAGCGGCACCGTTTGTATTCTCGGTAGACATACCAATAAATATATTTGAGAACGATAGTGTTAATGTGAAGATCAAAAACGATGCTTGTAATGAGATGAATATTATGTGGATTGAAATCGTTTGCGAGTAAGTTGCATTTTTGTACTATGAGCTCATAATGGGGCAACAATTTTGCACCCTAACACAAAAGTCTTTGTAAATCAAGGGCTTTTCGTGTTTTCAGAGGTAAAAAACAATCCTCCTTCACCATTGCACCTTTTCTTGGAGCTTATGGCCTTGAACTTGCAACCAATCGAAAGTAAACTATTGAAATATTATAAACAGTATGTTATAATATAATAAAAAGATGTGTAAATAAAACGGAGATTCGATATTATGAAAAGGCAAAATTATATAACGTGGGACGAATATTTTATGGGTGTCGCACTGCTTGCATCCATGAGGTCGAAAGACCCTTGCACACAAGTTGGAGCTTGTATTGTTGATAGTGAAAATCATATACTTTCTACAGGGTACAATGGCTTTCCATGCGGTTGTTCGGACGATGAATTCCCTTGGGAAAGAGAAGGAACCTATTCCGAAACAAAATACCCCTTTGTCGTTCATGCAGAGTTGAATGCCATTTTGAATTCTCACGGTAAAAATCTGGCGGGCGCTAAAATTTATATCTCGCTGTTTCCGTGTAACGAGTGCGCAAAAGCGATCATTCAAGCGGGAATAAAAGAAGTTTTATACTTATCAGATAAATACGAAGAATCGGAAAGCTCAATAGCTTCAAAGAGAATGTTGACAGCTTCAGGGGTAAAGTTCACTCGACTTGTTACACAAAATAAGTCAATAACTCTTGATCTAAAAACAGAAAAATAAAAAATGCAAGCAACGGTTCAATTCTATTGAGTGCGTCAACAAATCCAAGTCTTTTGACTTGGATTTGTTTTCTTCAACTTCAGGTTGAAAAAAATAAACCATTGATTTATTGACTTTAAATATAATATATGCTATAATATATTCAAAGAAAGGAGATGTTCGCATGGAAAATGTAAACATTGTATTAGCAGCTAATATTTTAAAATACAGAAAGAAAAGCGGTTTAAGTCAAGATGAACTTGCACAAAAGTTAGGAGTTACTTTCCAAGCTGTTTCAAAATGGGAAAATGCAAAAGCAGCACCTGATATTTCTTTTTTGCCAATTATGGCTGATATTTTTGATTGCTACATCGATGAGCTGTTCTCACGAGAGGTCAAGACAGAAATTCATTACGATCACTGTGCAGAACTCCCCTGGCCTGATGACAATACCATAAGAGTGTTCCAAACACTCGGCAAGAAAATTTTGAAGTCCCAGGAAGAAAAATCTTGCATTGAAGTTACTTTTCCCCGTAATTGCAATGAAACTACAAGGCAGTATTTTAAGGTTGAGGTTTTCGGTAACCTTTACTCCGATAGCAGTATAAATGGCGATGTCATTTGCCACGGCAGGATCGACTGCCATGAGATAAATGGAGATATAACATCACAAGGTGACATCAGTGCTTATCAGATCAGCAGCTGCAGTAAGATTACTTGTAATGAGATCATAAACAAGAATAATTGATAAGAAAGGTTGTCGAGATACGACAACTTTTTCTCTATTTTAGGGATCAATCTTTAAAACCTTTAATATGATTTTAACCATATTGTAGTTTTCTGAATTAAAAATGTAGTATATAAGTGAAAGGAGGTTTATATAAATGATTGATGAAAAAATAATTGAGCTATTCTTTGAAAGGTCAGAGCAAGCAATCATGGAATTAGATAAAAAATACGGAAAAATGTTTTATTCTATAGCTCATAACATTCTTAATAATCAGCAAGACGCTGAGGAATGTGTAAATGATGCTTATTTGGGAACATGGAATACTATACCACCGGCAAATCCTAAACCACTATTAACATTTGTGTGCAAAATCGTAAGAAATCTTGCGCTCAAACAATATCATAAAAATACAGCTGCAAAACGAAACAGTATTTATGCTGTTGCAATGGAAGAACTGGAAAATTGTCTTGAATCCAAATCCTCTATAGAAGATGAGCTTGAAGCAAATGAGCTGATCAAAATTATAGAAGAATTTTTAGATTCGATATCTGAAGAAAACAGAGTTATATTCATAAGTCGATATTGGTTTTCAGATTCGTATTCAGACATTGCAACAAAAGTCGGATTAACTGAAAAAAATGTATCAGTGCGCCTTACCAGAATACGCAAAGAACTGAAGAATTATTTATTGAAAAGAGAGGTTTTATTATGACTTTAAAGACTTTCCAAGCCGCAATAGAAAACATAAACGATAAATATATTTATGAAGCAGCTACCTATACAGCAAAGAAAAAAGAGAATTTAACCGTAAAATGGCTTTCCGTTGCCGCTTGTATAACAATTATTGTGATATGTGGAATAATTGGTAAGTTTTCACTATTCTCAAACACACCAACTAATAAGAACTCATCTTATTTCACATTAACAACATACGCAAAAAACGGAGATATGGTAGAATTGACAGAATCAGAAGGTTATTTTAATTCTACAGCATCTCATGAAAGTATTTTCGGTGTTGATATGCCATTGTTTAATTTCTGTATACGTCCTTCTGATTTAAAGGAAAATGATGTTCTATATTCAAAATTTGATATATCTGTATCTTATAACGGTTCAATTGTCGGACATATGGATGAACACCTTTTAGTGGCATATCTCATTCCTACCGTTAATTCAGATGAAAAACAATGGTCTTATTCTATCTCAGGCTGGTTTGTTGAATCAACAGATATTGTTATTACAATAAAAGATAAAAACCTTAATGAAATCGTTGAGACGATTACAGTAAATGTAACTTATTTAAACGATAGACAGGAATATGAACTGAAAATTGTTAAATGGGAAACTTATCCAGTTAGCAATTCACAGGAATAATTCGGGAACCACGTGAAATAAGATTCTGTTTAAATATTATTATCTCTTGACATAATGTAAAGATTATGATATAATGATTGCAATCAATACATTATATCATAAAGATAAAGTAACGGGGAGCAAATAAAATGGAAAAAATATTAACCGTATTTTGTTTTACGGACATACATAATCAGCAGTCAATGCTTGACTACCCTACCACCGTAAGGAAATCACTTTTACAGGCTAATAAACTTGCTACAGAAGAATTTGGTCTGGCAGATATTGCTATCATAGGCGGTGACAATGTTTCTGATTACCCTTATTGGAACAGATCATGTGCTTTGCCTAAGAAAAACTTTTTGGATATTAAGAATAAGATCCATAACTGCGTTTCCGAAAGCGTAAAAAACGGAAACGTATTGTATGTTACAGGAAACAACGATATGATCATGGGTGACATTGGAACGGAAGAAAACGAGCCTTATAATACTACAGATTTTTACGACCTGATGGATGCTTCTTTCGGTGAGCTTCCCGAAAACGAAAGATTTGTTCTGACTTCAACTGAAAAGCCCAATGAAAAGTATTTGGGTGCTTTTCATTACGTTGTCAACGGCATTGATTTTATTGGAATAAATATTGATCCCAACACGGCTTTTAATTCCCATGAGGGTTACTATAATGATGAGTCAATGATTTGGGTTAAAAATAAGCTCAATGAAATTGACCCTGACGGTAAAAAACCAGTTTTTGTAATAGGACATCTGTCTGCAATATACTGCAAACATGACGGCAATTTAGACGAAACAATGATAAACGGCAACAAAGAGCTGTTTTATGATATATTCCGAGGTCATAAAAATTCATTCTATCTTTACGGGCATTTGCACGGAGAAGATTATTGTTACATAGATTATACATCGGGTGCAATTTTGCATATTGACGGTAACAGTACGCCCATAAGTGCTAATTTGAAAGAAACAGATTCCAAAGGTAAAGAATATGAATATTCTTTGGTACATATGGGTGGATTGAGACCTTTCAACGGTGTAAATTTCGAAAATGACGGAATTACAGGCTACGGTGGCGAAAAAGAACCGAGATATTACACCCACACAGGTACACCTAAACTTGCACAGTATTTGGTTTTTGAAGTTTACCAAAACAGAGTTGTATTCCATATGCGAAACGCAGGTACACTTGAAAATTACAGACCGAAAGATAAGTTGAAAGAATATACTGTTTATTTTTTATAAATGTTATAATAACACAAAAATCCAACTATTTTACAATTAGTTTCTATTTACTTATAAATTGGAACTAATTGTAAAATATTGCTTCACCCCCTTTACAAATCGGATTTTTTGTGCTATAATATACAAGCTGAATGAAACAGCAAACTAAATATTCCTCCTTAGCTCAGTCGGTAGAGCACCTGACTGTTAATCAGGGAGTCGTTGGTTCAAGTCCAACAGGGGGAGCCATAATGGGGCAACAATTTTGCACCCTAACACAAAAGTCCTTGATTTTCAAGGGCTTTTCGTGTTTTTAGGGGTAAAAAACAAACATTCTTCAACATTGCACCTTTTCCCCAACCTTATGGACTTGAACTTGCAACCGATCGAAAGTAAACTATTCGAATATTATAAACGGTATGTTATGATATAGATGGTAACAATTCGCAAAATGATATGCTATATAATTTTTGTGTTGAAAAACATAAAAATCTATGCTATAATGATGCAAGACAAAAGAAATTATGGAGGAATTATATGAATAAAAATATATACCGTTTTAGAATAGCGGTCAATTGTGCGGATTTTTATTTAGGATACTCAAACGACGTGCAGGATCGCGAGCAAATATATGACGATTTCGGAATGATTGCACTGCCCGATAGCTATTGTGAAACAGGAAAAGGAACAAGATTAGTTATTAACTGTCATGGTGCCGGAGGGACGGTAACTACGGATGACTCACAGGTGGAGCAGCAGACGCTTACAAAATATTTGCTTGCTAATGGGTATGCTGTGATGGATGTAAATGGTCTTCCGAATGACTTTTCCAAAATAAAAGGAATTGATATCAAAAATAATATAGGAAGTCCTGTTGCAGTTCAAAGCTATGTAAAGGCTTATCATTATTGCATGGATCATTTTAATCTGAAACGCGAGGTCTTTATTCACGGTGGTTCTATGGGTGGAATCAGTAGCACAAACGTGGTTTTGTCAAACTGCATTCCAATCATTGCTCAAAGTGGTTTTTGTCCGGTTCTTGATACATATAATCAAATTTTTCTGCACCCGTGGTCGAATGGATTACCCAAGACTGCACTTGGAGAATTTTATCATTTTGAAAGGGATGCGAGGGGAGATTATATTTATGAAGAAGATAAAGTTGCCGGCTTTAATCCTATGGGGCGGTTGTTACGTATAGGAGAAAAAGAGGTTTTATCCTATCCCGTTCCTGTGAAATTTTGGCAGTGCGAAGATGACGAAACCGTCGAAATTGATAGTACGAAACGCTTTGTTGTGGCTATCAGAAACGCGGGGGGAATAGCGTATCTGCGCACTTTCTCATCGGGCGGACACGAGCCTCAGCTTTGCGGAGATTTCTTGAAAAATCCGTCCGGAAATATTGTTTTGGGAGAGGAAAAAATTCAAATAACACCTGCGGTTGAAGAGGTATTTTTGTGGATAAAGCGTTTTGATTAAGAGCAATAGCGCGGGTTTTTAAAACTATAATATAATAATATAAATTTATAACCGGGGTTCGAAATTGTTGTGCAAACTCAAAAAAATCTCGTTCTTCAGAACGAGATTTTTTATCCATTGTGAAAGCAATAGCATGTCAGCACACATTAGCGTTATATATCACCGGCAAAAGACGGTATTTCCTTTCGTATTTATCATATACATAACTTCACTTTGATGATATAATAATTGCAAGCAATCATTATATATTGATTTAAATACGCATTCGCCGCTTTTACAAAGCGGTAGCGGCGAAGTTGCTAATTATATCATAAATACTCATTCTTCGTATTTATGATATAATATTATTCCATTGAATATAAGAAAGAAGGATTCTCATACATGTTTACAAAAGAGCAGATACACAGACAGCTTAAAGAAATGAATGCACCGCAGGACAGTATTATTTTGGTACACTCTTCGTTGAAAGCTGTTGGTGAAGTCGAAGGCAGAGGAGAAGGTCTGCTTGAAGCACTTATTGAATATTTCACAGCTGAAGGTGGACTTCTTTGTATTCCGACTCATACTTGGGCATATTTGCTTAACAGAGAAATATCCATGGATATGCAGACGAATGAGACATGTATCGGAATGTTACCAACGATTGCCGCAGGACATCCTAAAGGTCACAGATCCGTTCATCCGACACATTCAATAGCTGTTTTCGGGGACGAGAAACGTGCTGAAGAGTTGATCAAAGATGACAGATACTGCAACTCCCCTGCTTCACCCAAAAGCTCATACGGTAAAATTTTTGACAACGGCGGACATATTCTTCTTGTTGGAGTAGGTCACAACAGAAACACTTATATACATTGTGTTGAGGAGATTCTTGATGTTAAAAACCGCCTTTCACCGCATGATGTGCCTTTTAAGATCAGATTAAAATCAGGAGAAATTTTTGAAGGCAGAACACACTATCATCTGGCAGAGGGAATCCCCGATGTTTCAGCAAACTACCCTAAATTTGAAGCAGCTTTCAGACACCACAACATCATTGCAGACGGTTTTGTCGGCAATGCAAAGACACAGCTCCTGTCTGCAAAAAAGATCAAGGAGATCGTTGAGCTGATCTATGCAAGAAATGAATATAAAGAATTTCTTGCAGATAACTCTCCCCTTGACAAAAAACTGTATATATAAATTTCGGCAGAGGTTTAGATATGATTTCAGATTTTCATGTACACACAACTTTTTCAGCAGATTCGAAAGCCGATATGGAAGAATATGTAAAACGAGCTATCAGTAAAAAAATACAGAGAGTTTGCTTTACCGACCATGTTGACCTGAACAAAAACGACAACGGTTATAATTTTTATGCCCCCGACCGTTATTTTGCCATATTCAATAAGCTTAAAGAAAAGTATAAAGATTCCATTGAATTGTATTCGGGAATAGAATTCGGAGAACCACACGTATATACAGATATTTTCAAGCAGCTGTCAGTATTGCCTTATGACTACATAATCGGAAGTATTCATTGGATCGGAAACTTTTTCCCTTGCGAGGAAGTCAGGGCAAAGTATTCGGCAAAAGAATTTTACACATGGTACTGGGAAGAAGTTCTTAAAACAGTAAAACATGGTGGCTTTGATTGTTTGGGACATATAGACTTCCCCAAACGGTACTACGGAGAGATATATTATTCCGAGAATGATGTAAAAGAGATATTCAAAATATTACTGGATAAGAATATGGTTATTGAAATAAATACATCATCTCTGAGAAAGGGATGCAGTGAAACCATGCCCGGAAGAGAAATTCTGGAAATATATAAAGATTGCGGCGGAAAATACGTTACTATAGGGTCCGACTCTCATTTTACTGATGATATTGGAGCCGATGCTGATGCGGCAAAAAAACTGATAAAAGATTTCTCTTTAAGGGAAGTAATCTACGAAAACAGAAAAATGATCATACTTGAAAACTAATATGTAAAAAACAGTCCCATAACATTGATTATTAGGGGACTGTTTTTTCATATTTAACTATATCATTTCAAAAGTGTAGGAGATCCGAGCATTGATTTTCCGCATTCCTTCATATCAGAGTTTGGAGCAGCTGTTTCCTGAACAGAATATTCAAGTTCTGAAATATCAACGCTTGACAGCAATAACATATCCCCTTTATTTAAATTAAACGAGAGAACCTCTTCCCTGCCCTTTAAAACCTTATTGACCTCGCATGGAACCAAAGGATCATTATCTGATTTTCTGATATAAGAATGAAGTTTAGAAACATCGGAATATTCGGGAAGTTTAATGCAAAGTTCTTCTCCACGCAGTGATTCAACCGTCACAAGGTAATCATTTTCGGAAATCTCAGCAGAGACTTTAAAACCGCCCTCGGCGTAAAGTGTAAAAGATACGGAATCTTCCTTACAAACAGCAGGACAAAGCCTTATAAAGCCTTCATGGCTCTGTAAGAGAGAATCATTTATACCCTGAGCAAGAATGGGTCCCATTTCAAAATCAAAGTGAGCATAAATATCGTTTCTGACTTTTGTAATATTATTTGTATCAGTATTACGGACATTGTTCCACTCTTTGCCTTGATATGGGTATTTACAACCCTCTTCTTCCTGTTCTGCGCCGAAGCCGTTATTGAAAGACTGGAAAGTATCTATTCTTTCTCTAAGGCAGGCTTTGAACTCTTCAGAAAGTCCCATACGGGCAAGATAAGCAGGGATCATATTCCACTGCATTCCTGCTTCCGTAACGTGGAGCATAAGGTCATTGAGCATTCTGTCAAAATCTGGGGTTCCTTTATCTTTCAAGCCAAAAATACCTGCAGGATAAAGCGGAGAAAGTTCAATATCGGGAAATCCATATTCTTTACAAGCAGGATCTCCGCGTAAATTTCTGACAGGCTTTCCGTCTCTGAAACCGCATGAAAATACAGTATTATCGCCATAAGGCTTTCTACCCTTACCTATACCGAAAGTAAATACTTCTCCATCCCAGTCATGTTCGTCCAATGGCAATACAGGCAATTCAGGAAGATTAGCAAGAACATCTTCCATGAGGTGTTTCATCTGAGGTTCCGCATAATCTTTGTATACATTGAAAACAGCTTTAAGCATAACGATGTCTGTAAGAGTATCATCTGTAGGTCTGTTACCTTCATACATTGTGGTATTGTATATATGGTACTTTCCGTCTTCGCCCTTTTCAAACATATCAAGATAGAATTCTGTAACACCTTTAAGCTGAGGAAGAACATATTCTTTGAGAAAGAATTCATCGCCTGTATGTTTCCAATGGTGCCACATCTGCATAGCGATCTGAGCACCGGGCGTACAGTTAAGAGAATCATAATCTGCACCTCTACCATAGCGGTCGGTAACATCATGTACAAATGCACCGTTTTTACCTTTGACTTCTTTTGCGTATCTGTATGCAGCAGGAAGACCGTTTTTACGCAGATCAAAATAACATTTTGCAAGTTCACCGTGACCTGACACATCAAGTGGAGCATAAAGATGTTGAATATTATAATGGAAATAGTACACCCAGGTTACAAAATCGTGATTGAAGCCCCAAAGTCCGCTTGTGAAATGAGGAGGATATTCTCCACGGCTCTCGCTGTTCATAATATAAAGATAATGATAATACAAATTTTCAGCGTAATCATCGGCTATTGAAATGTGGGATTTATTCCAGAATTTTTCCCAGCATTCTTTATGTTCAGAATATATTGCTTCTTTACCAAGGTTTACAGCTTTATCAAGAACCTCTGCACAATTCTTTTTGGCATCATCAACATCTTTGCCAAGGCTGACAGTATAATAAACAGTAAAATCATGTTCCTTTGAATCTGAAAAACAAATACTGCTTTCATGACAGTTTTTACGTTTAGAGCAAATATCATTATTTGTTACCACAGCAAGTCCGAGACAGAATTTTGTAGTTCCTATATCCTGAGTAACATAAAGTCTGTCATTTTCCGCAAAAGAATTTGTTCCGTCAAGTCCGATTTCGGGAGCGAACTTCTGTAGTGAATACCATCTCCAGAAGGTACGACTACCCCATCTTTTAAGAGATAATTCGGGGGAATCTGCTTCAGAATATCCGACTTTCAGATCAAGTATTGATACTTTATGTTCTGCGGAAGAGAACATTTTACCGTTGACATTTCCAAAAGGAGTTTCCGTATTCATATACACGGAAGCATCTGAAAGAGAAAGTCTTGTTGCAAATTTCTGCTGATAGTAATAATCAAATATAGGACTGGAGAACTTAAGAGTTATCTCTCCTCCATGTTTTACGCAAGTTAGATTTTCTTCTTTACCTGAACAGTATACTTCACTATCCCATGTAGAATCGGACCAAAGGTCACACTTATTGATATTGATATGAAGTCCATCTTTTTCAAACCACAAAAGAGAACCTATATCACCATCACCGAGAGGTATACCTGCACGGGGATCACATATGGGAGAACCGAAGAAAAGGTCATGCTTTGGAAGAATTGCCGTAGTCTTCTTTTTCCAAGAAGCAGATTTGGGATCAAAGTTTGTTTTCATGATCATATTTCCTCCTGTAAAAATGAATCAGAAATTTCCGCCGTTCCAGCCCCAGCGCTCGACCTCGGCATATTTAACATAGATACGGTCAGCAGGAATATTACATTCAGCAGAAATCAAAGCACACATTTTTTCTGTCATCATGTCATATGAGTGATCTGCCTGAGTACCGAAAATATCTATCGTTACAAGCATACATGGAGCGTCTGAACCGGCAAAGTACATGGAATGACCAAGTTCAAAGTCAATCATCAACCAATTTTCTGTCTTTCCGGGGAAACATTCCGCAAGGATCTTTGCGAACTCGGATTTCAATTTCAATTCGTTTTCCTTGGTAAAATTAACATTGGTTTTAGCTGTAATAAGAGGCATAATTATTTTCCTTTCTTTTTAATTTATATATTTTACGAGTTCAGTATACAATTCTCTGTATCCAGCCTCGTTTATGTGCATTCCTTCGACTGTGTATTCAGCCTTTAAATTACCGTTTGAATCTGTAATACATGCATTTACATCAATATATTTCTGACCATATTTTTTTGCAAGCTTTTCAACTTCCATGTTGGCAAGCTTTATCTTTTCATTATTGCGGATTTTCAAGGTCGGCTTCATTCTTTCTATGGCAACATCATAATTTATCGGATAATATGCCATGAAATATATTTCAATATCAGGGAAAGATTCTATCACCTTAAAAATTATCTCATCATAGATTTCAATCATATCAGATATAGGGTTTTCCATACTAAGATCGTTTGTTCCGATATTGATAAAAAGTCGGGACGGTTGAAGGTCCAGAATACAATCCTGTATAGAAAAAAGAAGATCGCTTGAAAGATATCCGCCGATACCTCGGTTATAAATCACAACATTTTCCTTATTTTCAGAAATAAATTTTTCAATCGGAAACTGTTCCATAAGTGAGGACCCTGCAAATACTGTCTGCCCGTGAACTACAGTTTTATTCAGTTCTCGGTAATGCAGAACTTTATCTTTAAACAAATTCTCAAAACGCTCTGATGCACTTTGCATAACAAAATCTCCCTCAAAAAACTTTTTTCTTTATTATAGCATACTTAAAGGCATTTTGCAATAGGTTTATTCGATTTTTTTCAGTAAAAAGACATGACTTTTATCTTAAAATATGGTATAATTTCCGATGGTAAAAAAACATGAAATCTTGGCTTGAAAGGAACATGAAATATGAGCATTCTTCCCCATTGGGTCACATTCAAAAAAGAACTCCAAAGCGTTTGTGTTTATAAAGAAATCGGCATTGAAAATATTGATCGTGCATCAATAGACATTTGCGGTCTTGGTTATTACGAACTTTATATCAACGGTAAAAAAGTTTCAGAAGATATTCTCATGCCTGCTTGGACAGACTACAAAGAAAGAGATTTTTCTTCACTCCTCTATCCCAGCAATGATACCACAAGCCATAGAATATATTTTAACAAATACGACATTAAGGACTATCTGAAAAAAGGCACAAACACTGTTTGCGTAATGGTGGGTAACGGATTCTTCAGACAGCAGGAACGCTATGCTGAAGGTGATAACTGTTATTCTGAAGAACTTATTCTCGGTTTTGACATAGGAATCAAAGCTAATGAAAAAGAAGTACATATATACAGCGACGAATCCTGCGTATACAGTGAAAACTTTATAAAATTCAACAATGTATATTTCGGTGAAAAACACGACTATGCTGTTTTTGACATGAATATGGTAGCAACGATTCCTGAGAGAACAGAACCTTGCATAAAAACAGAAAGACCTGAATCTCCCATTATGTTACAGGACTGTCCGCCTGACAAGGTAATAAAAAGAATTCCTGCTGAAAAAGTATTCGACAACGGAAACAGAAAAGTATATAAATTGAACGAAACAATTTCAGGTCATGCGGTGCTTCGTTCCAACGGTGGAAATATAAAACTTAAATATTCAGACTATATGAATGAAGACGGTTCTTTTGTATATGAATATACAGGTGGAAACGGACAGATCGCTTTTGACGAGTATTACAACACAAAACCCGGGCAGATACTCTATCCACATTTCACATGGCACGCATTTACTTATTTTGATATAGACGGAAACTGCGAAGTTTTAGGGGCTGATGTAGTTCACAGTGATTGTAAACAGACCGTAAAATTCAACTGCTCCAATGAAAATCTAAATTGGCTTTTCAATGCTTATATCAGAACACAGTTAGACAATTTCCATGGTGGTGTACCTTCTGACTGCCCACACAGAGAAAGACTTGGTTACACAGGTGACGGTCAGCTTACAGCAGAAACTGCAATGCTTCTCCTTGATACAGACAAGTTTTACGAAAAATGGATCAGGGATATTATGGACTGTCAGGATATAAAATCAGGTCATGTACAACATACAGCACCATTCTATGGTGGTGGCGGTGGTCCCGGAGGTTGGGGTTGCGCAATGGTGGTTGTACCGTACAAACACTACAAACGGTTCGGAAAGAAAGAGATACTTAAAGAAGCATATCCCAATATGACAAGATGGATAGATTCTATGGTATCCTTCTCTGAAAACGGACTTATAGTTCGCGAATATAAAGGAGGCTGGTGTCTCGGTGACTGGTGTACCCTTGAAAAGGTTACTATTCCTGAGCCATTAGTAAACACGTATTACTTCATAAAATCTCTCGGTTATCTCATTGAGATATGCAATATTCTCGGAAAAAAGGCGTCAAGATTCGAAGAATTAAAAACAATATCCGAAAAGGCATTTAAAAATGAGTATTTCAATGAGGACAACGGTACATTTGCAAATTCTATTCAAGGTGCAGATGTATTCGGATATGATCTTGGACTAGGAGACGAAAGGACTTTAAAAAAGATCGTTGATATTTACAGCGAAAAAGGACACTTCGATACAGGAATCTTCGGTACAGAAATACTCTGTACGGTTCTTGCAGATACAGACAACTATGAACTTCTGTACAAACTCCTCAATTCCGAAGATCTTGGATCATTTGCGTTCATGCGTAAAAACGGAGCAACAACCCTTTGGGAAAACTGGAACGGACGTGAATCAAGAAATCACCCAATGTTCGGTGGTCCCGCAAAACACCTGATTTACGGATTCGCGGGCATGAGATACGAGAACGGAAAATTTGTTTTTGAACCTCACATCACAGACGGTCTTGAATATATCAATGCGGAAGAAGAGTCCGAAAGAGGAAAAGCTAAGATATACTGGAAAAAAGATAACGGAACGATTACGATAGAAGCCGAATCCGATAAAGAAGCTATTCTTAAATTCGGAAATGAAGAAACAGTTTTTACTGGAAAAGTAAATAAGACTTACAATATATAATCAAGTATATCCCGAATCTTAAGGTTCGGGGTTTACTACGGAAAAAATAGGGGTAAATATTAAATATGAACAAAATTATTTCTTTTATTAAAGGAAACACCGTACTCTGCATCGCAGCTCTTGCGGCAGTTATAACATCTATCATCATACCACCGGATGTGAAGTATCTTGGTTATTTTGACTTCAAAACATTAACTTGTCTTTTCTGCACACTGGCAGTAATCTGCGCATTACGTGACATCAGCTTTTTCTACACGGTGGCTCAGAAGATCGTAAGAAAAGTAAAAAATGCCCGTCTTTGTATTTTGACATTGATCTATATCACATTTATAGGTTCAATGCTCATTGCTAATGACATGGCCCTTCTCACTTTCCTTCCTTTGGGATATTTCGTACTCACATCAACCCATAAAGAAAAATATATGGCATTCACTTTTATCATGCAGAATATAGCGGCAAATCTCGGAGGAATGCTCACTCCTTTCGGAAATCCGCAGAATCTTTTCCTCTATTCAAAATTCAATATTCCCACATTGGAGTTCATGCAGATAATGTTCCCACCGTTTATTATCTCCATTGCATTGATAACACTTTGTTGTTTCATTTTTGTAAAACCCGAAGCTCTCGAAGTTGAAGGGGAAGCACCTAAACTTGATAAAAAAAGAACAATGCTTTATCTTGCACTGTTCGCGTTCTCAATCATTATAGTTTTCAGAGTAGTTCCCTATTGGCTTGGACTTATTATAATCCCTGCAGTTTTGCTTTTCGCTGACAGACATGCTCTTCAACAAGTAGACTATCCTCTACTTCTCACTTTCGTTTGTTTCTTTATTTTTGCAGGAAACATGGGACGAATTGACCTTATACAGAATTTCTTCGCTTGGCTTCTTGAAAAGAACACTCTTCTTGTAAGCGTACTTTCCTGTCAGTTTATAAGTAATGTACCTTCAGCAATACTTCTTTCCCAGTTCACCACAAACTATCAGGATCTTCTTATCGGCGTAAACATCGGTGGTGCCGGAACTCTTATTGCTTCTCTGGCAAGCCTTATTACTTTCAGAGAATACACTAAAAATAATCCCGGTCAGACAGTAAGATATGTAGAATTGTTCTCAGCAATGAACTTTGGTTTTCTTGCGGTACTTACAGGCGCAATGTCTGTAATATAAGCCCTGACACATAAACAAATATTACCCCAGCGGACATAAATGACCCAAGCGGAAGCGGAAAGTCTTTTATGTCCTTCTTAATTATTATTTTTCTTATAATGAAAAAAATAAAAACAAATATGAAAGCTACCAACATTCCATAAATATAATCTGTCAGTCCAAGATAAAAACCTAAAACAGCCGAATACTTTACATCTCCCCAACCGATTCCCATTCGTAGAAACTTCGGTACGAGAAAAAGAAACAAAGCAAAAACAAGCCCTATTACAGAATCAAGTAAAAAGACGGAATCAAATTCAATTATAAAACCAACGATATTCAATAATAAAATACAAAGTAAAAGTATATTGGGAATAATACGTTTTTTCAGATCAAAAACAAAGATTACAGCACACAGAATTATAAAAGCAAACGAAAACATTAAAAATCACCTATCCTTCGACTTTTTTCCGTATAAATCTTTTCTGCAATGTTCTAATATGGAAATTACAGATAAACTTTGACGAACGGTTTTTCTTGATTTCATGAAGATTTTATTGTATAATTAAAGTACAGAAAAATAATATTGCGCGGGAAATACCGTGCGCGGAGGTAAAAATGTTCAGCGAAAACGATCTGTTCAGAACAAATACAAATTCAGAAAAAAGGCTCAAGTATATACTTACTGAAACAATAGAGCCAAGTGCAACTCAACCAAGGAAATTCTTTGATGACAAGTCATTGGAAGACCTTACAGCAAGCATTCGTGAGGTTGGAATAATCCAACCGATAACCGTAAGATATACGGGAAACGGCAAATATGAACTCATAGCAGGAGAACGAAGACTTAGGGCTGCAAAGAATCTGAATTTACAATTTGTCCCATGTATTATAACAAATGTAAACGATGAAGACTCTGCATTGATGACTTTAACAGAAAATCTGCAGAGAAAAGATCTGAACTGTTTTGAGGAAGCGGAAGGAATACGTCAGCTCATTGATCTTTTCGGTTTGACACAAGATGAGGCTTCTCTGCGAATAGGAAAAAGTCAATCAGCTATTGCAAATAAATTAAGAATCCTACGACTTCCAAACAATGTTAAAGACTATATAATTGAAAACGGATTAACAGAAAGGCACGCAAGAGCTTTATTGGCGGCAGGAACTGAAGATCTGATGATGGCAGCTGCAGTAGCAGCTGTAAAGCTGAAAATGACGGTATCACAGTTAGAGGCTTATATTGAAAAAAACAGAGCTAAAACAAAACCACAGAAGATACGTGAACGAGGTTTTTGCAGAGATATTCGCCTGTATACAAATACCATAAACAGAGCAGTTAAACTCATGCGTGAATCGGGAATCAAATCCGCATCAGAAAAAACCGAAGATGAAAACTCAATTGTCTACAAAATAACGATCTTTAAATAAAAAACGAGATAGAATCAGATAGATGCAGAAGACCTGACCGGGATATCATGGCGTACATGTGTACAGTAAATATCCGAATTGCGAATAAAAGGCACTTAGAATCAAGTAAATCCACCGAAAAATTTCGGTGGATTTCGCCATCTAATAAACTTAGACAAAATTATTATGGAAATTTGTCTCAGATTTTAAAGATGTTTTTTTGATCTTCGCTAAATGAGCTAAACCTTCATACTATTTAATCTCTGTAATCCACTACCCAACGGTGAAGATCTCCGCGACTATCGGGACGGGAGAATCCGTGCCAAGCCACGACTCTACCTGTCTGAGGAATAACGATAAGATTCTGACCGTTCATGCCACCTTTACTGCAAGACCCGTCATTGTTTCTTGTAAGTTCATATCCTGGATCGTCAAAAGTTTTCTTGACCCAATCTTCTGAGAGATATCTTTTTCCATTATAAATTCCGTTATTAAGGAAAATTGAACCGAATTTTGCTACATCTACAGATCTGACATAAAGACCTGTTGCTCCCATAGGATAACCAAGAGGGCATTTACTCCAAGCCATTTCACGGAAACCGAGGTCGTAGAACATTTCACGCCAAAGGAAATCATCAATAAGCTCACCGCTGACCTTAGTGAAAACTCTTGAAAGAAGATAGAAAGCAGCATCACTGTATCTGTTTTCCGTACCCGGTGCAAAAATAGGTTTTGTATTAAGGCAATATCTGAGAAAATCTCTGTCTTTGTAATCGTACATATCCTGACAGTCTATATCAAGGTGACCTCCGGGGAAACCTGCCTGATGTTTAAGCACATGGTGGACAGTTGTGTTTTTCCAATGTTCACGTATTTCGGGCTCTGAAACAGCGCTGACTTCTTCAGGAAAAATCTCCGCTATAGTATCAGATGTTTTCATCAATCCCCTATCAACCAACATTCCGATACCAGCTACAACAAAAGCCTTTGCTACAGAGTATGAATCATGACATGCAGGACAACCTACGATAGTAACATCCTCAGCAACTCCGTCTTTATATTCTGCAATACGGAAAACTCCGATATTGTTCTCTTTAATATATTCTGCTGCTTGTTCCAAAAATTTGCTCATTATATTATCTCCAAACTTTATAAAATTTTATTTGTTACATGTATTATAGCACATTAAATAGAAAAAGTCAAGAGTTATATTTAAAAATGATATTAGTAAGTTTCTGTGATATTAAAATGATATCACTTGCATATCTATTGACAAATACAGGAAATCGTTGTATAATATAAAAAAGGGGGTATTACATGAATATACTCAATCAAATAAAATCAGATTTGTTCGGAATGCAAGATGCCAAATACAAAGAATTTCACACAAAACTTATACCTACAGTTGATAAAGATACCATTATCGGAGTCAGAATTCCTGATTTAAGGAAAATGGCAAAAGAGCTTTCAAAAAACGAAGACATCGACATCTTTCTGAATATCCTGCCGCATCAATATTACGAAGAAAACAATCTTCATGCTTTTATTATCGAAACGGAAAAGAACTACGATAAATGCGTTGAAAAAATAAATACATTTCTTCCCTTTGTAAATAATTGGGCAACCTGTGACTCTATGAGACCGAAAGTATTTTCCAAAAATACGGACAAGCTTATTGCAGAAATCGAAAAATGGATCAAAAGCAAGAAAACCTATACAGTAAGGTTTGGAATAGAATGTCTTATGACATACTATCTTGACAAAGAATTCAATGAAAAATACATTCAATCGGTTTGTGATATACAGTCAGAAGAATACTATATAAACATGATGAGAGCCTGGTATTTTGCGACGGCACTTGCAAAGCAGTACGATAGCACTGTAAAATATATTGAAAACAAAAAGCTCGACACTTGGACACACAACAAAACGATACAGAAAGCAATAGAAAGCCATAGAATTACAAAAGAACAAAAAACTTATTTAAAAACATTAAAAAGAAAGGACAATTAAAATGTTGAAAATCAACAATCTTTCCAAAACATATAAAGGAGCTAAAAAAGCAGTTTCAAACCTCAGTATTGAAGTTGAACCGGGTGATATATTCGGATTTATCGGTCATAACGGCGCAGGAAAAACAACTACACTTAAATGTGTCACAGGTATACTTGATTTTGAAGATGGGGATATTATTATTGACGGTCATTCTGTCAAAACGGATCCGTATTACTGTAAGTCAATTTTCGCATACATTCCTGATAACCCAGACCTTTATGAATATCTTACAGGTATACAGTATCTGAATTTCATCGCAGATGTTTTTAAGGTATCGAAGGAAGAAAGAACGGAATCAATAAAAAAATATGCAGACATGTTTGAAATTACATATGCTTTAGGCGATTTGATTTCTTCTTATTCTCACGGAATGAAACAGAAATTAGCCTTGATATCGGCGCTCATTCATAAACCTAAGTTAATGATACTTGATGAACCTTTCGTTGGTCTTGATCCCAAAGCCGCACTTATGCTGAAAAATATTATGCATGAAATATGTGATAATGGCGGAGCAATATTTTTCTCGACTCACGTTCTTGATGTTGCAGAAAGGCTTTGCAATAAAATAGCAATTATTAAAGACGGTGAACTTGTAGTATCCGGTAACACGGAAGATCTTACCAACGGACAATCTCTTGAAAGTGTATTTATGGAGGTCGTTAACGGTGATCAATGAAATTAAACTTCTGACAAAGGTACAAATATGTAACTTCTTCGGAATCAACGAAGCCATACATTCAAAAGACGGTAAAAAGAAAAACAAAATGTATACTACCCTTTTTGCTATACTTATTTTAGGTGTATTTTTATGTATGCAAGTTGGTGGAACAACCTATTTACTCATCAGCTTTGAATCAAGCCACATTATTCCGTCAATGATTGGAACAATGATAAGCTCAATTTCACTAATGCTGACACTGTTTCGTGCCGGGCCGACTCTATTCAGTATAAAATCCTTTGAAAAAACTGTTTGTCTTCCTGTAAAAACTGAGTCAATCGTAATAAGCAGATACTTGAATATATATATTTATAATTTAATTTTCAGTCTTGCTATTGCGATAAGTTCCATAGTTGTATGTGGTGTCTGCGGAATCCAGGAATA
>SVMT01000025.1 GCA_015067305.1 Oscillospiraceae bacterium
AAGGTAGGAACTGACAATAGAATAAGGGTGAGAAGGGTGCAAATGATTTTTTTCATTACAGTAAACCTCCATTTGTCATTTTTATTTATATTATAACATATTTTATTTGCTTTGTCTACCCCCCCCGATTGTGAATTTTTTGTGAAAACTCCTATTATCTGTCGATATCCCAATTCTGTTTTGTTGGAAATGGTTTAGGAAAACCCTATTCGTGAAAATAAGGTTTTCCCAAATATAATTATATTTAGTTTTTATTCACCGTAAACTGCTTCGTAGTTTCCGAGCATAAATTCGGAAGTGAGTCTGTCGATAAGGGGACGGGACTGTTCCATTGCCATTGCAAGCGTTACTGTTGAAGATAAGAAATAGTCTTCATAACTGTAAGTAACGTTTCTCTGGTATCTGTCGCCCTCAAATGTGTAGTCGTAGCGTATATAATTCAATACGTCAAGGTATATCTGTGCGTCAAAGTCTGTGGTGAATACGTTTGTTCTGTAGTATTCAAAAAGACCTTCGTCGCCGCCGAATTCTTCAAAGGGCTCAAAGAGCATATCTATTGCCTGTGCGGATGCTTCTGGGATAGTGGATGTTATCGGCAATACCATACCGTAAGCGCGCTGTATGCACTGACCCCATTGACCGTATTCAACATCGGGTCCGCAGGGAATGGGAAGTACGCCTGTTTCAAAGGACTTGTCGTTATAAGCGATACAGCCTGTGACGACATGTGAGTTCCAACCGAAACCTACCGCCGCGTCTTCATTTGTGTACGGGGTGAAAGAGTATGTATTCGTGTCATATTCTATTTTGTGCTTGTTTTCCTGCACAAGATCGTGCCAATATTGCATTGAAGAGGTGAATTCATTTGTGAACGGATCTACGGATAAAGAACCATCATCGTTTGTTTTGATATAGTTCAGACCGTTGGAGTAGAAAACTATCTGATAAAGGTCAGAGAAGTTTGTATGGAGCAAATAAAGTGTAGAACCGTCGGTTTTTTGCAGATCGTATTTGTCCATATATTCATATCTGAATGTGTCCCATGTCCATTTTTCGTTTTCGTAGTATTCACGGAAATCGGGGATATTGTATTCCTGAAAAAGATCTCTGTTGTAGAAAGTCAGATATCCACCGTTGGATTCAAAACCCGGCCATTGAACAGGTGAAACACCGTAAACGACACCGTTATACATCATTCCTTCGAGGAAGTTTTTCGTACCGTATTTTTTTGTGTCGTTGAGGTCTATGTATTCAGGGTAGTCATTAAGTGAATGGAGCATATTTGCGTCCATATAACCGTAAATACCGCTGCAAAGAAGAATATCAACGGAGTCAGAACCTGACTGTATCGCAACCTCTATGGGAGTCTGATCCGCATCTATTTCAACCTTAATTTCGCAGTTGAGTGCTTCATTTGTGTCTGAGATCCTTTTACGGAAAGCGTCATACTGAGGTGTGTCTTCGATGTAAAATGGGTGTTCCGCAGCTCCTTCGCACCATGCAAAATCAATAACAGTACCGTCAAGATCTGCGCCCTCCTCTGCTTGTATGAAGTTAAGAAGCTGAGGTGCTTCCGCACAGCTTACTGTGAGGAATATTCCCAAACACATTATGGCGGCTAAAATTCGTTTTATCATAACTGAATCTCCTTTTTTGTTTTTTATTTATATTATAACATATTTATATATCTCTGTCTATCCCCCCCGATTGTGAATTTTTTGTGAAAACTCCTATTATCTGTCGATATCCCAATTCTGTTTTGTTGGAAATGGTTTAGGAAAACCCTATTCGTGAAAATAAGGTTTTCCCAAATATAATTATATTTAGTTTTTATTCACCGTAAACAGCCTTGTAATTGGGGATCATATATTTTTCTATGGCTTCGGTCAGGATACTCTGATACTTTGTGATCGCTTCATTGAGTGAGAGATTGGGGTTGACGGTGATATCTCCGATACCTTCTCTTATGGCATTCATTTCCCTGTCGCCTCTGCCGATATAGTTTACGTATGGTTCCTGGGACGCTTCAATGAAAATTTTTGCATCAAGTTCTGTGCTGAAAATATTGCTTGCATAATAATCGAAAAGTCCTGCATCGCCGCCGAATTCTTCGAAAGGTTCGGAAACATAATCTATTATCATTGCCGCAGATTCAGGTGAATCGGCTGTGATTGGAATACTAAAACCGTATGGGTCTGTATATTGTCTCCATATTCCATACTCAGCATCGGGTCCGCAGGGGAAAGGCATAACGCCTGTTTCAAAAGTTGCTATATCGTTATATGCAATGTTACCTGTAGTTATCTGCGCACCGTAAGCAGTTGTAACGAGCATTTTCTGGTTTCTGTATTCGGGCTGGTCATGTGTTTCCATGTCGCCTTCAAGACGGTCTCCGTAATTCTTGAAAAGGTTTTGTCCCCATTCAAGTGCGTTTCTGAATGCCTGTGAGTTGGGGTCGGCAATGAGACTTCCATCGGACGCAACTTTTACAAAGTGAACATCATTTGAAAACATCAGGCATTGGTAATAGTCTGTTCCGTCTGTGCCGAAATCTATGATCAGGTCGCCGTTTCTGTCCTGAATATAAGTTTTTGCGATAAATTCGTTTTCAAATGTATCGTAAGTCCAGATCTCGTTTTCGTAGTATTCGTGGAGATCTGTCAAACCGTATTCGTTGAACATTGTTCTGTTGTATGCGAGAACGAAACCTTTCGGTTCAAAGCCCGGCCACATTGTGGGGGTGACGATATAGGGGATACCGTTTACCATTCCCATTTCAAGGTATCTCAAACCTCCGAATTTTTCTTCGTAGGGGTCAAGAAGTCCATCGAATCCGTTAAGAGGATACATCAGTTTGTCTTCAGCCAGATCCATATGGCTGCCAAGGACGATATCGACACAATATGCGCCTGCCATAACATCAAGTGAAAGATTTATTTCGCCTAACTCTTCACCTGTTATTATGTTGCAGTTGAAATTCTTTTCTGCATCTGAAAGACGCTTTATGTATGCATCATACTGCGGTGTGTCAATGGCGTAATCTGCCGCAGATGTATAGGATGACCATGAAAGCCTGATCTCACGTCCGTCAAAATTGTTTGCATCAGTTGCTTCAGGTAAAAAGTTCAAAAGCTCAGGTGCCTCCGCACAGCTTACTGTGAGGAATATTCCCAAACACATTACAGCGGCTAAAATTCGTTTTATCATAACTGAATCTCCTTTAGGGTTTTTTATTTATATTATAACATATTTTATTTGCTTTGTCTACCCCCCCGATTGTGAATTTTCTATGACGCTTGAATGGTATATTTTTGTTTATAGGGGGAACCTTCCAATAAAATCGAATTTGTGTATTAAATTGCAAGTTTGAGTTTCGTAAAGCATGAAATGCTTTACATAAAAGTTTTTTGGAAAAGGGTATGGGGAAAACCTATTTTTACAAAAAATGGTTTTCCCCATAGATATTATATTTTATTCACTTTTTAGTCGTCGTCGCCTTCGTCTTTAGCTGCTGCGATAACTTTCTGTGCAATGTTAGCGGGTGCATCCTGGTAGGAAGCGAACTGAAGATCAAATGAGCCTCTGCCTCTGGACATTGAACGGAGTTCGATTGCGTAGCTGGACATTTCGGACATGGGAACTGTTGCGGAAACTTTCTGGTAACCTGGTTCTTCTGCGGGTTCCATACCGAGGATCTGACCTCTGCGCTTGTTGATATCACCAATAACATCACCCATGATCTTTTCGGGAACGATTACTTCAAGGTTGCCGATAGGTTCGAGGATAGTGGGTGCTGCCTTGGGAAGACCTTCTTTGAATGCAATGGATGCCGCCATCTTGAAGGACATTTCGGAAGAGTCAACATCGTGGTAAGAACCGTCAACGAGAGTTGCTTTCAAACCAACAACGGGATAGTGAGCGAGAACGCCTCTTTCGCAGCATTCACGGAGACCCTTTTCAACTGCGGGGAAGAAGTTCTTGGGAACGGAACCGCCGAAAATCTTTTCTTCGAAGATCATTTCTTCGCCGTCATGGGGTTCGAATTCTATCCAAACGTCACCGTACTGACCGTGACCGCCACTCTGTTTCTTGTGTTTACCCTGCTGTTTAACCTTCTTGCGGATAGCTTCACGGTAGGGAACTTTAGCTTCTTTGAGTTCAACTTCAACGCCGTATTTAGACTTCAGCTTACTTACGATAACGTCAAGATGTGTATCGCCGAGACCGCTGAGGATCTGTTCGTGTGTTTCTGCGTTGTTTACATATGCGATGGTCTTATCTTCTTCTGCAAGTTTCTGGAGACCCTGGGAGATCTTGTCTTCGTCGCCCTTTGTCTTGGGAGCGATAGCTCTGGAGTAGCAAGGCTTCGGATATTCAATAGCGTCAAGAGCAGCTTTTGCGCCCGGAGCTCTCAGATAGTCGCCTGTATTTACGGAAGCGAGTTTTGTAACTACACCGATGTCGCCTGCGCCGAGTTCCTGAACTTCGACCTGTTTTTTACCTTTCATAACGTAGATATGAGCGATCTTTTCGGGAGCGCCGATTCTGGAGTTATAAAGAGTCATACCCGGAGCGATCTTGCCTGCAAGAACCTTGAAGTAAGACATTTTACCAACGAATGGGTCAGCAACTGTTTTGAATATGTATGCAGATGTGGGTTCGTCGGGTTTAACGTCGGGCTGAGGCATATAGTCAATGATGAAGTTCAATGTGGAGGGGAGACCTTCCATAGTCATTGAAGAACCGCCGAGAACAGGAGTGATAGTAGCGTCTTTAAGACCCTTCTTGATAGCCTGTTTGTATTCGTCTTCTGTGTAGGGTTCGCCTGCGAAGTATTTTTCCATCATGATATCACTTGTTTCAGCGATAGTTTCATTGAGGATATCTCTGAACTGTTCGATCTTGTCCTGCATTTCTTCGGGAACGGGAACTTCAACGATCTTGCCGTCAATATTCTTTCTGCCCTTGAGGTCGATAAGATTAACGAAACCGTTTACCATTACGCCGTCTTCTTCGAGGGGAAGATTGATAAGACAAGCGGACTTACCGCACATCTTTTTGATCTGTTCAAATGTTCCGTAGAAGTCGCTGTGATCTTCGTAAACCTTGGACATGAAGAAGAATGTGGGTCTTCTGTATTTCTTTGTGAGTTTGAATGCTTTTTCTGTACCTACGTTAACGCCGTCTTTTGCGGAGAGGACGATAACTGCGGATGCTGTAGCGTTGATGCCCTGGAGAACTTCTGCTTCAAAGTCAAAATATCCCGGAGTGTCGATTACATTTATGATATGATCTCTCCATTCAACGGGAGCGATAGATGCGGAAATTGAGATCTTTCTTTTGATTTCTTCGGGGTCGAAGTCACTGACGGTATTTCCGTCGTATGTTTTGCCGAGTCTGTCAATAGAGCCTGTGAAGTACAGCATTGCTTCCATCAAAGAAGTCTTGCCGTCGCCACCATGGCCGATGAGGCAAATGTTTCTGATCTTGTCTACGGGGTATTTCATTGTTTTTTTATCTCCTTTCGGTTTCGAGCGACAAATCTGTCTGCCGAAACGTCGTATAATTTACTTCGTTAGTGCAATTTGCACCATATATATATTATACACTAAATCGAGAAAAAAATCAATAGTAAATTTACAAAAAAACCATGTTTTTTCGTTTTAACCTAAATTTCTTGCAAAACCCATATTTTGCTTATGGTTTTGAACCGAAATTTTGTGGAAAATGTACATACTCTTCTCAAAAATCACTAATTTCAGGTGGGTTTTCGGTGCCTTTTTTGGTGCTGAATGGCAATTATATTGGGATATATAAAAACTGACCCAACAGAGTTTTTTCTGTTGGATCAATTTTTTTATTCTGCTGCTCCCATGTCTTCGGGAATTGGAATTAAGTTGTATTCTTCCGTAAATGCGGCATCTGCGGCGGTGTAGCTCTTGATGTAAGAAGCTTCTGCGCCGGTGAATTCCTTGTCGGAATTGATTATGTTGGCAATGAACGCCATTGAGCCTGAGGCTGATTCCGCATGGTAGTTCAGGTTTTTATCCATGATCATGCAGCCGATAACCTCCGCTGTGGAACCTTCGTTTTTGACAGCTGTGGAACCGCAGGTGTTGAAGATACAGGATTGGATAGAGACCGTACCTCCTCGGAGGTACATACCGCCCGTAACGTCTCCCTTGCCTATCATATTGTAAACGCAAAGATTTCCTCTGTTGCCTGCAAATGTGGTTGCATGGTATGCGTTTTTGCCGTATATTGCCGTGTCTGCGGAGACATTTACCACCGCCGCAAAGTCGTATCTGTTTATTGCAAAGGCAGAGTAAACATTTTCAGCGAAAAGTCCTTTTATTGCCGCTGTGGGCTCTTCGGGAACAACATCAACATTTTCCGAATTCAAATAAATGAGGTAGTCACCGTTGTCCGAGGAGAGATTTTCGCAAAGCGTACCTGTACATTCACGAATCATTACAGCAACGTATTTTTCGTGCTGGTGTGTAATTACCTCTTCGCTGAGACCCTGTTTTGTGAATTCAATATTATTAAGGTTCATGAAGTCACACAGTTCTGCGTAAATACCGCCTATCACAGTAGAACCTGTGAGGTTTTTTATGGTAATATTGGACGCATCCGAGAGATAAATTGCATAATGCGTGTTTTTGAATTCTACATTCGATATTTTTATGTCGGAAGCTTCCGAGTAGATGGCTTTTACGGGATTTTCAAGTGCTTCTTCGGGAGTCTCTGTTCCGATGTATTCAAATGAAATACCGTCTATTTTGTTTTTGCCTTTAAGGGTAAGGAAATTTCCGCTTTCATATGCTTGGAATTTAAATACGGTCTTGCCGTTTCCGACTCCCTGGAGTTTCACTCCCTCATGGAGAAGGATATCATTTTTGAAGATATAAGTCCCTTCGTTGACAAATACCGTACCCCCTCCGTTTTTGTGTGCGTTATATATCGCCATTTGCAGGGCGCGGGAATTGTTTTGCTCTGTTTGGGAGACGCCGTAATCGGAAGCGTTGTATATCTTTCCTCCGATATTGAATTCCGAGGTAAGATTTTCAAACCATGTATCGGTTATTCTGTTTACGGTGTATTCGTTGTTTGTTTCCGCAATGAAAACAGTTATTTCTTCGGGGCTGTATCCTGCGTACATATCGTTGAGTGCGAAAAGTCCCACAGATATGGGCGGAATGTCCGCAAGGTCACCTGAACGGTTGAAACTTCCTCCCGATACAGAGACGATCTTATCTGTTGAGGAGATAGCAGTCTCTTTCCATGAGATAAAATCACATCCGACAAAAGAGAGCATGGATCTGCCTTCGCTGTATACGGAATAGGATGGGCTTCCCCTGAAAGAGCAGGAATTGAATACTGTAGGTGCTGTGTAGTCGCTTGTGACTTCAACGTCCTTTGAACCGTAGCCATCGTCTGTTCTGAAAGAGCATTTTGCAAATGCAATTCCCGTTTTCGGTGCGTTTATCAGTACGAGTGCCGATCTTTCAGCATCATTGACTGTCAGATCTGAAAACAGGGGTGTGTTATCCGTGATGTCGGGAATATCTATTTTTATACCCGAATTGCAGGTGTTTATCCTTACATTGTCAATGTACGCATCTGCTGTGGCAGATATCGAAATTCCGATCAGGTCATTTTTTATCTTGTCTGTGAGGGTCTCGGCATTTACAGTCTGTGAAACATTGTCAAGATCGCAGTTGAACCAAAGTGAGGGGTCAATGAAAATATTCGTGATCTCAAGCTTTTCCGCGCAGAAAAGTGCATATATGCCGTTCTTTACTGCTGTCATGTAGATGTCCGAAACGGTTACGTTTTGAGCTTCGGGACTTGAAAGGTTTATGCCGTTTGCTGCGTTGAATATTGTAATGTTGGATATTTCCGCAGTTTTTCCTGCATCGTGTTCGATTGTGTATGGATAGTCCTTTACATCACCGTAGGTCTGACCTTCGTAGTAAACAGATATTTCTGTTATTGCAGAACCGTCATTCAAAGTGAACAGCGGGGTTGATAAAGTCTTTTCGTTTTCACCGACTATAAATACTGTGCAGTTCTTGATTCCCGTTGAAGATCTTGGGCTGTCAAAATCTCCCGTCAGCGTAACGTTTTCCGGAATAGTGATTGGGGCTTCGAGCTTATATATCCCTTTGGGAATGTATACGGTTCCGCCTTTTTTTGCAGCTTTATCCAGTAATGCTTGTAAGTTTTGGCTGTCGTCTGTTTTTCCGTCAGCGTTGAAACTGTTGAGAACTGCGAAATAATTGACGGCTTTATAAGTGTCGTTTCCGTTGCTTATAAGGGAATACACTCCGTCTTTGTAGTTGTATATGTTTGGAGTTTGTTCCTGAACCGTACCGTTATTGTTCGGGTCGTTGTTTGATGGTCTATATTGACCGCAAGATACTGTAGCCGCAGAGAGAATTATCAATGCGGCACTTGTCAGTATTTTTTTAAGTGTAAATTTGTTTTTCATATCTTATTTGATCTTTTCCGAAATTGGGTCGAGGTCGTAAAGCGTTACCGGATTGGTTGCAACGCCGTTTATCATTACTGTGTAATGGAGATGGTCGCCGTTTGTCATACCTGTTTGTCCCATGTTGCCGATTTTGTCGCCTTGAGCAACGAGCTGCCCAACTTCAACGGAAGTATTTTTCATGTGGAAATAATAGGAAAGAATATTCATTCCGTGGTCGATAACAACAGTTTTTCCTGGGATCTCAAGTTCTCCGACATAAACGACAACACCGTCCTGAGCTGCGCAAATGGCGGGATTTCCTTTTGCGGCAATATCCTGACCGTTGTGGATAGTAAATGTATCACTGCCGTTTGTGTATCTGTGGAGACCGAAAGACATCGTTACTTTGCCTTCAACAGGTGCTGTAAATGTACCGCCCACATAATTGGTTTCGGAATTGTATGTTCTGAACGGGGAAAGCTTGTTTTCAAGCTCGGCTTCATCTTCAGCGGAAATATTTTCGCTCATTTCCGAAGTTCCTTTTTCAAATGATTGTTCTCGTATTTCTATTTCAATAGAACGGGAATTGCCGTTTTCGGAGAGATTTACAGTATATATTCCGGGGACAGCATCGCAGGGAATGGGGAGTAATGAGATGATTCCGTTTTCCGTTGGGAAAAATGTACTTTCGTATTCCAATTCGGGACATGAAGCAGAATAAACATCTTCAACATTTGCGTTTTCCGCAAAAAGTCTGATGAATTCACCCTGATAAACCCAGGGGCTTTCCGCAATTACAGATACGGGAACATCATTTTCAATGACGAAAATGTATTTCGCTGTGCCGTAAAAATCTTTTGTGATATTTACATTCCAGATGGCTGTGATTTCGTAATAGATCGTACCGTCACAGTCGGCGCTGGGAAGCGTTCCGTCAGAAAGTTCGCCTTCAAAAAGAATTTCGTCGTCTTCCGTGTAAACCCTTGCTTTAAGAGAGGTTGCCCCATAAGGAACTTCTACTTTAAAGTTTTCGGAAGACCACAAAGCTTCACCGTAAATATTTCCGCTTTCGGGAAGTTCTTTGACTTTTTTATATGTTCCGTCTGCTGTAATGTAGTTCCAGTCGCAAACTGCAGCCTTTCCCGTAAAGGAAAGATCGCTTCTTGAAAGTGTCATTTCGCAGGGCTCATCGTAAATATACGCAAATTCTGAAACTTCTTCTCTTGATAAAAACGCAACGAATGCGGAAGGATCCATTTTATAGAGTTTATTCGTTTTCGTGTCGTGAATATAAGCGGAACGTGTCATCATGTTTGTGATGTAGATGTCGTATGTCCGCTGATTTTTGCCGCCGATATGTGTGGTGACGTAGAACTGAGGTTCTCTCATGTGGATCACGGCGGGGTTTTCTTCTTCATCGGATATTTTCATTACTCTTTTGAAGAGTTCTGCCAATTCTTTGTTGCTTTCTCCGTATGCCGCAGGTTCGTTTACGGAAATATGTGTAAATGAGTATCTGTATTCATTTGAATAGTAGAAAAGACTTGCGCCGCCGCAGACAAGCGCTGCGAAAATTAAAACTATCAAAAGATTTCGGATGAATTTCATTAGGATCAGCTCCTTTTAATAAACAAAGTCAAACTCAAAGTCGTAAATGCAAACGGTGTCGCCTTCCTGTACGCCTGCGTCAACAAGCTTATCTATAACTCCTGAAATTCTCAGAACTCTCTGGAAATAAGAGAATGATTCGTTGTCTGAGAAGTTTACGGAACGCATTATGTTCAAAAGCCACTGACCTTCAACGAACCAGATGCCTTCCTGTCTTTCGATGGTGATATCGTTGTTGTCTCTGTCGATCTCAGGTGCAACGTATTCAGCTTCATAAACCACAACGGGTGGAAGGTCTTTCAGTTCATTGCAGATAGTTCCGATGAGTTCTCTTGTGTTGTGCTGAATAGGCGCAGAGATCGAGATATATTTGTATCCTTTGGATTCAACGTAGTCCTTGAATCTTGTCTCCTGGCTGTCGTCATAAACCAGGTCGATCTTGTTTCCCACAACAAGCTGAGGTATTTGGGAAAGCTTTTCGGAGAAAGAAACAAGCTCTCTGTTCAATGTTTCAAAGTCTTCGATAGGGTCTCTGCCTTCGGAACCTGAAACGTCAACAAGATGAACGAGAAGTCGGCATCTTTCAACGTGACGGAGGAATTTATGTCCGAGGCCAGCGCCTTCTGCCGCACCTTCGATAATACCGGGAATATCAGCCATTACGAAGCTCTCTTCGCCGTCAAAGCCTACAACTCCGAGGTTTGGTTTCAATGTTGTGAAGTGATAGTCTGCGATCTTTGGTCTTGCCGCGCTTACAACCGAGAGAAGTGTGGATTTGCCCACATTTGGGAAACCGATAAGACCTACATCTGCAATGAGTTTGAGCTCAAGAATTACAGTTCTTTCTTCGCCCGGAACACCTGCTCTTGCGAAACGTGGACACTGACGAGTGGGGGTGGCGAAATGTCTGTTTCCCCAACCGCCTTTTCCGCCTTTTGCGAGAATGAAAGGTTCATCGTCGCTCATATCTTTAATAAGAAGTTTTGTTTCTGCGTCGCGGATAAGAGTTCCTTTGGGAACTTTGAGGATAAGATCTTCACCGCTTTTACCGTACATTTTCGCGCCCTTGCCGCCTTCGCCGTTCTGCGCCACGAATTTGTGCTTGAAACGGTAATCTGTAAGGGTGTTCAGGTTGTTGTCTGTGATTATTACAACATCGCCGCCCTTACCGCCGTCACCGCCGTCGGGGCCGCCTGCCGCAACATATTTTTCGCGTCTGAATGAAACAGCGCCGTTACCGCCGTTTCCTGCTTTTACATAAATTTCTGTAATATCTGAAAACATAATTTTGTCCTTTCAAAGCTGAGGGAATCCAAACAAAAAGAGATAGTTTACAGAATATATAAACCATCTCTCGTTTGTGAAAAAAATCTTATTGTATTATTCTTCGATAGCTTCTACGCAAACTCTTTTCTTGTCTTTTGCGAAACGCTGGAAGCTAACTTTACCGTCAATCAAAGCAAACAAAGTATCGTCGGAACCGATGCCAACATTCTTTCCGGGGTGGATCTTTGTGCCTCTCTGACGAACGAGGATGTTGCCTGCTACGACAAACTGTCCGTCTGCTTTCTTGACACCGAGACGTTTGGACTCGGAATCACGACCGTTCTTTGTAGAACCTACACCTTTCTTATGTGCCATTGATTATTACACCTCCGTGATTACGCTTTAACTGCTGTAACAGTGATTTTAGAATAAGGCTGTCTGTGGCCGATGCGTTTTCTGTAGCCCTTCTTGGATTTCATCTTGAAAACACGAACCTTTTTGCCTTTACCGTTCTTGTCGAGTGTTGCCTCTACGTATGCGCCTTTAACAAAAGGATCGCCTACTGTAACGTTGCCGTCGTCACCGATAAGAAGAACTTCTTCAAATTTAACGGTGGAACCTGCTTCGGCGTCAAGCTTTTCAATGTAAAGAACGTCGCCTTCGGACGCTTTGTACTGCTTACCGCCTGCTGTGAATACTGCGTACATTTTTTTCCCTCATTTAATTATGATCTCGCTATTGAGGCGGACATTATGTCTCTTTTTGTGAACCTCTTCTAAGCGGCTCTTTATTATACCATTTAATAAGGGACTTGTCAATGGTAAAACGTAATTGTTCGTTTAAATTTCACACATGACGGTCCTCAACGAAATGTTGTAGATTCTCAAAGTAAATGCAACAGTAAAAATAGAAGTAGCATTTACTTTGAAAATTTACTAGTTATTGACAGTCGGATATTGTTATTCCCTTCCCAACCACCGCCCGCCCCGCACATTGTGCGGGGCGGGCGGTGGTTGGGAAATTTTTTAAAACACCTTGACAAGGCGCGGTTAATGTGCTATAATAAAAGTGCCAAACTAATTGAATAATGCAAAATAGGTATAATTTTCTTTTTTGAGGAATTATATCTTATCTTAGTATAATGTAAGTGAATCGAGTTTGATAAAATGCAAATTCCGCACTTGTATTATACTATAAAGGGTTATACCTTTTTTGCATACAATTAGTTTGGCGACTATCGGAGTTTGCGTTTTTTGCGTCTGCTTCGGTAGGCGCATTTTTTATTTATATTTTGAGTGTTCTCTCTATTTGTTGCCATGCAAACTAAGCCGCCCGCCCCGCACTTTGTGCGGGGCGGGCGGCTTAGAAACAGGGGATTGCCCTGTTGTGAAATTATTCTGGTTAGTTACCTAAAGCCATATTTTCGGCGATATTGTTTATCGTATCTGAAATCTTGTCAAGAGCTACGGATGCAGTGTCTATTCCCGTTATGGAATTTGATATTGCAGAATATACCTTATCTTTTGAGTTCGCAAGCTGTACGCCGAAGTTGTATTCGGGGTTTTCGATGAGCATCAGATAGTTTTCGTAACATTCTTCGCTATGGAATGTGTAATCTCTAAGTTCTGTTTTCCACATTGAATCCGTGTAGCCCTCGACAGGCTCAAACAAATAGTTTGCGATTCTTCCGATATCATCAACTTCCATGTTTGCTTTATCAGAAAGAGCCATGAGACGGCGAATTTCATATGTATATGCTCCCACATTCTTTTCCGTTCCGTTGGGGCCGTGGGGGAATGTGATAAATCCGTATTCGTTCATTGTGAGGGGTGCGTATGCGGTGTCTGACATTGCATTATTGGAAAGCCCTAAGTATGAGTCTCCTATGTAATATACACATTCATTTGAAAGCGTAAATGTTCCTACCGAGGCTTTTTCAATAAGTCCATCATTGTAAAGACTGTTGAGCCAATCAAGTGTTTCGTAGGCTTCGTTGTTGTTGAGCCCAAAGGTGTAACCGTCTTCTTCATTTCCGTCAATGACTCTCAGATTATTTGAGTGGAGCGCCGCCAATCCGAGAACTTCAAATTCCTGAACGTGGATCGCTTTGAGAGGTGTGCTTCCTCGTTCTTTCGGGTAAGACCTTATTTCATTTTCAAAAGTTTCCCAGTTCCAGATCCCTTTTTCCTGGAATTCATAAGGAATCGTTCCACCAAATGATCTCAAAAGTTCTCCGTTGAACATCATTGCGCCTGTGACTTCTGGGTGATTCCAATGCCAGGGGAATATTCCGTACTGTTTTCCGTTGAAATTTCCGTATTTAAGGAAATTTTCGTTGCCCCATTTTCCGCTACTCATGTCTATGGTGCTGACCTCTTCGATTGGGGCGAGGATTCCTGCTTTGTAATAGTCGTAAATTCTGTTCAGGTCGCTGTCCATGAGTTCGTATGTTCCGTAGCCTGTGGACAGCTGGAGGATCGGGTCTTCTCTTGTGAAGATAATGTCTATATTAAGTTCTGTTTCCGCTTCGTCAAATCTTTTGTCTTTGAGTTCAAGCATCAATGTGGGGGTAAAGGAGTAGTCTTCCATAATATGGTAGGTTTCCTCCCAGTCGGTGAAGAAATAAAATTTCTGTCCGTCAAAATCCAATTTGTCACTTTGATTCGGGTCAATAAAGGCTAAAAGCTGAGGTGCGTCAGAGGAACAGCTTGTAGCCAGGATCATTGCGAGGCATGCTATAATAGCCAGAATTCGTTTTGTCATAAAAAGCACTCCTTAGAAGAATATTTTTGTGTAAAATGTATATTACGATAATATTATAGCATAATTGTAATGCCTTGTCTATCCCCTCTAATTATGAAATTTTTGCAATATTTTATTCTGCGAGGAAGTAAGTGGGTGGGAAGAATGTCTTGTGGTGAAAATATTATCTTCGGGTGAGGGTTCGTTGTTATATATGCCTTTGGTTCGGTTTTGTTTGGATAAGGGCACAAATACCCTTCGGGTATTAGTTGGGGAAAACCTTATTTTTTCGCGAAAATAAGGTTTTCCCATAAAAAATTTAACATTAATATCTTCTGTCTTTTCTGACTGTTACGAAAGCGGCACTTCCTGTGGGAATTGAGAGCTTTATTGTTCTGTCAGAAGTCAGGTGAACTGTCTCCTTGCCGTCCATAAATACACAGCAGAGCTTGTGTTCTGGAACATCGACTTCAACTTCCGCAACGTGTTTTTCGTCAAAGGGATTCGTTACGTTTACGAGCATTACAGCGCTGCCGTCTCCGTTGAATTTTTCAAAATAGCCTGCGAGGAGCGCACTTCCTGAACGTATTGCGGTGATGTTTTCCGAGCCTTCAAAATAGTCGTTGCGTTTTGCCTGCTCAATGAGCTGATCTCTCATTTCGGGGCAAGCGGCGTTTATCTTACCTGCGGGAACTGCGCAGACGGCGGAATAATTCCTGAGTGTCGGTGAGAATTCTTTGATCTCAGCGTTTATTTTCTTTACATATTCATATGTAGGATTCAGGTTTCCGTTGCTGTCAACCATTGAGGTCTTTTCGTTCCACCAGCCGGGGGAATAGGATGCGTGAATTATCATGTTTGCGCCGTAAGCCATTGCCACATTGCACTGGAGTCTGATCTGCGCTTCGGTGAGGATCTTGTCTTCCGTCCATGCGCCTGATTGTATAATTACCCACATATCACGGAAATCGTGGCGGCATGCATCTGCAACGATGTCCATGTTTGTCAGATAAGTTTCGAGGGGACCTGTGAACGGATAGGTGTCGAAACAGATATAATCGCTTTCGACTGTGTCAACGAAATTCTGTATGTGTTCTTCGTAGTTTTTACTGCCGAGGTGGAGGGCGAGTTTTTCTTCGCTTGTGTCATATTCACCTTTTGGTGCTGTGTTACCGTAAGCGGGGTAGAGGTTCGCAAAACAAAGCTTTTCGGGATAGAGTTTTGCATATTTTTTCATTACTTTGTTTAAATATTCAAAATCAGCGGTCTGAGGTTCGTCGCAGAGATAGTCTCCCCAAAGCGCAGGATGTTCGATGATCTCTTTATCGCCTTCCTCAAGTTTTTTCACCATACCGCCGTTCTTGAATTTTCCTGCGTTTTCGCCGAAACTGCCCCACCAAAGGGGGAAATTGGAATTTGCGATAACTTCAATGCCGTTGGCTTGGCAAAGGTCAAGAAATTCCTTGCTTGCGGAAGTTGCAACCACAATGTCAGCGTTGCAGTCTTTGAGATTTTTTATGTCGTTTTCGTTTTTGAGCTTGTCGTCGTAGTAAAATACGCCTGTGATTATCTGGTCTCTGTCCATAATTTTGTCCTTCAAAGTTTTTTATTTTACTTGTATAATTATATAATAAAAAATCACTTTTGTCAATATGCAAAGGCGATTTTTTTATGCTCTTTTGAAAATGCAACGAGGGTGTGTTGAAATTGGAAAAATCCTTGCTACCGTAGTTAAATTTTCTTTAAACAATCGGCGCTTCCTATTGACTTATCTACCTATATATGTTATCATACAAGGTATGATTTAATAAACTTCATATTTAACGGAGAAAACAGATGAAAAAAATCTTATTGACTATACTTGTTTCGGCAATGATGTTCTCGGCTGCGTCCTGCGGAACATCGGGAAACAACAACGGCGGAAATTCGGTCGTGAAACCTCCCGTTGATGTGGAAATGGAGCAGAATATCGGAGGCAGTTTTCTTATAAAGACTGAATCCACTGCCCAGCTTTCCCTTGTTCCTGATGCGACTGACGATGTGCGAAATGAACTTGTAGATTATCGCTACAGAGAAGTTTCCGCACGTTTCAACTGCACGGTTTCTGCTTCTGTGGTTCCCGAAGATACCATAGTTACAAATCTTGCCACGGCGGCTGCGGCTTCAGGCACTTATGCCGATCTTGTTGAACTTTCTGCGGCACAGATATACGATCTTTACAAGGGCGGTTATCTTACTGCGGCGCAGGATGTTGCGGGAATGGATATTTCAGATGAAAAATGGGGCTTTGAGGGGCAGAAAGAAATGATGACTTTCGGCAACGGAAAGACTTACGGTTTCAGAAATACCTATTGGGCTATGCCTATCCAGAATGTTTCAAATATTCTTTTCTACAACGAAGATCTTCTTTCCAAAAATGCAGTTTCAATTCCTTATGAATATTATGAAAACGGTACATGGAATTGGTCTGCTTTTGAAAGAATCTGCAAGGATATAACTCAGAATACAAACGACCTGCAGAGTGTTTACGGTTTTATGATCCCTACTGCTGATTATCCCGATTTCATTCATGCGGCGATATACTCCAACGGCGGACAGCGTCTGAAAGAAGATGCAGACGGCAAATATGTTTGCGGTTATTATGATTCAAAAACCATGGAAGCGCTTGATTGGGTAAATGAACTTGTTACAAAAGAACAGGTATGTTATGTTCCCGGAAACCTTGATTCTGTGGATAATGTGGATGTTATGTCCTTTACAGATCAGTATACGGCTTTTCTTGTTTCCGACAGTTATACAGGTTTTTACGGCGGTGACGCGTACCCTCTGTCTGTTCTTGATGACGGTTTCCGCTGGATAGAGTTCCCCGAAGGTAAGAGTTTCAAAGGTGAGACTACTGCATTCTACACAAAAGATGATTCTTTCCTTGCTCTTTCAAAGGGCTTCAGGGCTGACACCAAGGGTGTTGTTCTCAATGCTATTTTCGAACCCCTCAACGGAGAAGATACGGAAAGCTGGAAAGATTTCCTCAGAACGAATTATTTCTTCTACGAGGAAGACGCAGAACTTTATTTCGATATTCTGAAAAATGCGGTAAGCGATCATTCGGTTTTAACTTTGAATACAAACAGCTCTATAGATGATATTTTCGTTGGTGTTGTTAACGGTCAGAAGACAGCCCATGAAGCGGTTGAAATGCTTGAACCCGTTGTAACAGGGTTGCTCGAATAATGTATTTGTGCATATCTCACAAAGTTTCGGCTTTCGGTGACTTATGTTTGTATATTCAAGGTATTGCATTTTTATGCAAAAAGGTGTATAATTATAAAATAAAATAATAAATTACCGTATAATCGGTTTATAAAAGGTGAATAAAATGAATAAAGACAAAAAAATCAAAAAAGTAGTCCTTGCTTATTCCGGCGGACTTGACACATCTATCATCATTCCTTGGCTTAAGGAAAATTATGACAACTGCGAAGTTGTTGCTGTTTCCGGTGACGTTGGTCAGGGTACAGAACTTGACGGTCTCGAAGAAAAAGCACTTAAAACAGGCGCTTCCAAACTTTACATTGAAGACCTCAAAGAAGACTATCTCGAAAACTATGTTTGGCCCTGCCTCAAAGCTGACGCTAAATATGAAGATTATCTCCTCGGTACATCTCACGCACGTCCCTGCATCGCAAAAAGACTTGTAGAGATCGCTCTCGCAGAAGGTGCTGATGCTATCTGCCACGGTTGCACAGGTAAAGGCAACGACCAGGTTCGTTTTGAACTTACGATCAAAGCTTTCGCTCCCCATATGAAGATCATCGCTCCCTGGAGAGAATGGGATATCAAATCCCGTGATGAGGAGATCGACTACGCAGAGGCTCACAACATTCCTCTTAAGATCAACCGCGAAACAAACTACTCCAAAGACAAGAATATCTGGCACCTTTCCCACGAAGGCCTCGACCTCGAATCTCCTGCAAATGAACCCCAGTACAACAAGGACGGATTCCTTGAACTCGGCGTTTCTCCCGAACAGGCTCCCGATGTTCCCACATATGTAACTATCCACTTTGAAAAAGGTGTTCCCACAGCTCTTGACGGCAAAGAAATGGGCGCAGTTGAACTTGTTACAGCTCTTAATGAGATAGGCGGCAAAAACGGTATCGGTCTTCTTGACATCGTTGAAAACCGTCTCGTTGGTATGAAGAGCCGTGGCGTTTACGAAACTCCCGCAGGTACTATCCTTTACAAAGCTCATAATGTTCTTGAAACAATTACTCTTGATAAAGAAACATTCCACTTCATGCAGGCACAGGTAGCTCCCAAAATGGCTGACCTCGTATATAACGGTCAGTGGTTCACACCTCTCCGTGAAGCGCTCTGCTGTTTTGTTGATAAAGTAAACGAAACAGTTACAGGTGATGTTAAACTCAAGCTTTACAAAGGCAATGTTATCAACGCAGGCGTAACATCTCCCTATACTCTCTATGACGAACAGACAGCTTCCTTCGGTGAAGACGAAGATTACAACCAGGCAGACAGCGCAGGTTTCATCAACCTCTTCGGTCTTCCCATCAAAGTTAAGGCTGTTCTCGACGCAAGAAGAGAAAACGAAAATAAGTAATAAAGGAAAGTTTTTCAAATGAAAGCTATTATTACCGTTACAGGTAAAGATACAGTTGGTATCATTGCAAAGGTCAGTGCTTGCTGTTCTGATTATAATGCAAATATCCTGGATATTACTCAGAAAGTTCTCGGTGATATGTTCGTCATGATCATGATGGCGGACATCACCGGTCTGAATATCAAATTTACCGATTTCGTTGACAAAATGGACGAGATCGGCAAGAAGAATAATCTCGTGATCCATACAATGCACGAAGATATCTTCAACGCAATGCACAAAATATAAGGGTGGGTTTTGACGAAAATGATTAACGACCACGATATACTTGAGACCATAAATATGATCGCTCAGGAGCATCTTGACGTCAGAACCATCACCATGGGTATTTCCCTCAACAGCTGTATTGACAGCGATGTTGATAAGTGCTGCGATAAAATTTATGATAAGATCTGCAAGCGCGCAGAGCATCTTGTTGAAACAGGTATGGAAATTGAAAAAGAATACGGTATTCCCATTATCAATAAGAGGATTTCCGTGACACCCATTGCTCAGATCGCGGCGGCAGCGGCAGGCGAAAATAAAAATTTCAACTGCACTCCCTTTGCGTTGGCGCTTCAAAAAGCGGCTGATACATGCGGTGTAAACTTCATCGGCGGCTTTTCTGCTCTTGTTCAGAAAGGCTTCTCTGTTTCGGATATAGCCCTTATAAATTCCATTCCCGAAGCGCTTACTGTTACAAATAATGTTTGCTCTTCCGTGAATATTGCCTCCACAAAAGCAGGTATCAATATGGATGCTGTTGCTATGATGGGTAAGGTTATCAAACAGCTTGCATATAACACGAAAGATGCTGATTCCATCGGCTGTGCAAAACTTGTTGTATTTGCAAATGTTCCCGAAGATAACCCCTTCATGGCAGGCGCTTTCCACGGTACAGGCGAAGGCGAATGTATGATAAATGTCGGCGTTTCAGGTCCCGGCGTTGTTAAAAAAGCTCTTGAAAAATGCGACGGCACACTTTCCGATGTGGCTGAAACTGTCAAAAAGACTGCATTCAAGATCACAAGAATGGGTCAGCTTGTTGCTACGGAAGCTTCCAAGAGACTTGGCGTGCCTTTCGGCATCGTTGACTTGTCCCTTGCGCCCACTCCTGCAGTAGGAGACTCCGTCGCTTATATTCTTGAGGAAATGGGACTTGAAAGCTGCGGATGCTGCGGAACTACTGCGGCACTTGCTCTTCTCAATGATGCTGTTAAAAAAGGTGGCGTAATGGCATCTTCCCACGTTGGAGGACTTTCAGGTGCGTTCATTCCCGTTTCCGAAGACGCAGGCATGATAAATGCTGTTAAATGCGGTTCACTTCCCATTGAAAAGCTTGAAGCGATGACAGCTGTTTGTTCCGTTGGCCTTGACATGATCGCTGTTCCGGGTGATACGGATGAAAACGTGATCTCCGCACTCATTGCAGACGAAGCGGCAATCGGCGTTGTAAACAGCAAGACGACAGCAGTAAGAGTTATTCCCGCTTACGGCAAGACTGTAGGCGATTCCGTTGCATTCGGCGGACTTCTCGGCGAAGCTCCCGTTATGAATATCAGCGGTTACTCTCCCGCAAAATTCATCGGTAGAGGCGGACGTATCCCCGCACCTATCCAGAGTCTTAAGAACTGATTTATTTTAATTCAGGCTATGGCGGTCTGCTTTTAGATAAGTTTGACCGTCACAGCCGTTGGTATTTTTTAATTATCTACATATTATAATATATATTCTTCAAAGGATGTTGCCTCAATGAAATTTTCCGAAAAGTTTATTTGTGCCGGTAAAGAATATTCTACCTGGGAAAAGCATGTTCCTGCTCCCTATTTCCGAAAGGGATTTGTCCTTGACCGTGATTTGGCTTCCGCAGAGATCACTGTAACAGGGCTTGGTTTTTATATGCTTTATATAAACGGAAAAGATGTTACAAAGGGTATTCTTGCGCCTTATATCTCCAATCCCGACCATATCGTATATTACGATAACTATGATATTTCAAAATATCTCGTAAAGGGTAAAAATGTCATTGCACTTGTTCTCGGAAACGGTTTTCAGAATAATATCGGTGGCGAGGTCTGGGATTTCAATCTTGCCCGTTTCAGAAGTTCTCCCAAATGTGCTTTGACTTTTGAGGCAAAACTTTCCGACGGTTCCGAAATTTCCTTTGAAGCTGACGAAACATTCAAAACAGCACCCTCTCCCATTTTGTTTGATGATATGCGTTGCGGTGTTCATTATGATGCACGTAACGAAATTGACGGCTGGAATCTCCCCGAATTTGACGATTCCGATTGGAAGAATGCCGAATTTGCGGAAAAACCGAGAGGTGACTTCCGTCTTTGTACAGTTGAACCTATTACATGTCAGTATGAATGTGAGGGTAAACTTCTCCGTAAAACTGAAATGGATCCTTATTTTACCAATAAGGATTACATTGCCGCAAAAGTTCCCGTATATAAGCCTGTAAACAGAGAAGGTTATCTTTATGATTTCGGCGTAAATGCCGCAGGCACTGCAAGGATCAGAATCAACGGCAGATGCGGTCAGACTGTTGAATTGCAGTTCCTTGAACATATAATGCTTGACGGCACGCCTTCTTATACCAATTTCCAGTTCTATCCCGACGGTTACTGTCAGCGTGTTGTTTATACATGTAAAGGCGGCGAAGAGATCTTTGTTGTTCCTTTTACCTATTTCGGCTGTCAGTATTGTGTCGTAATGGGGCTTGACGAAGAACAGGTGAAGAATTTCGGGGTCACATATCTCGTATGTAATTCTGACCTTGAAGAGAGAGGCTCTTTTGAGTGTTCCGACGAAGTAGCAAACAAACTTCAGAGCATGGTCCGTGTTTCCGACCTTGCGAATTTCTATTATTTCCCCACAGACTGTCCCCAGCGTGAGAAAAACGGCTGGACAGGCGATGCGGCGCTTTCCGCAGAGCAGTTGACGCTCAATTTTGCTGTCGAAAACAGCCTTTCAGAGTGGATGCGCAGTATTGTTAAGTCCCAAAACGAAAAAGGCGAAATAAGCGGCGTTGTTCCCACAACTACATGGGGTTATGACAACGGTCCCGCCTGGGATATTGTAATGTTCAATATTCCTTATTATACATATATCTACCGCGGCGAAACGGATATGATAAAAGAACATTCTGCGGCTCTTCTTCAGTATCTCCATTTTATATCTACACGCCGTGACGAACGGGGACTTGTTTATTCGGGTCTCAGAGACTGGTGTCCCGTAACCGTTATTAAAGCGGAACGTGTATTTACCTCATCTCTTACTGTAATGGATATGTGTCGAAAGGCTTCCGTTATGTTCGGAGCTATCGGAATGAATCTTGCAAAAGCATTTGCTGACGGACTTTTTGCCGAACTGAAAGCTTCTGTAAGAAATCATTTAATTGATTTCGGTACAATGACTGCTGACGGCAGATGTCAGACATCTCAGGCTATGGCTATTTATTACGGTGCTTTTGAACCTGCGGAAAAACCTGCGGCGTTTAAGGTCTTGCTTGATATTATCCATGAAAACGATGACTTTATAGATGTGGGTGTTCTCGGCGGAAGAGTTCTTTTCCATGTTCTTTCCGAAGGCGGCGAAGGTGCTCTTGCGTATAAGATGATCACACGTCCCGAATATCCCTCATACGGTTTCTGCGTAAAACAGGGTATGACTTCATTGCCTGAAGATTTTACCACACCGAGACTTGACAGGGGAGTAAGCTCCTTGAACCACCATTTCTGGGGAGATATCTCCAACTGGTTTATCAGCAAAGTTGCAGGAATACGTGTAAATCCCTACGGAAATGACGCTGCCTGTGTAAATATCGTTCCCGATTTTATTCCCTCTCTTGACCATGCTTCAGCGCATTACGATACTGTTAAGGGCAGAGTTTCCGTTTCATGGAAGCGTGACGGAGAGAATATTCTGCTCACAGTTGAAAGACCTGAAGATGTCACGGGCAGAGTTCTTCTCAATAACGGTTGGTATTGCCATAATCTCGATTACGGCATGTTCTGCTGTGAGGAAGAAAGCCAGAGAGGTGTGGCTGTATTCCACCACGAAAACAATAAAACATATATACTCAGAAAGAAAACAAATTCACCTTATTTGAAAGGATAAATATAAATGAAACTTTGGCAGGGCAGGTTCTCCAAGGCGGAGGACGAAAAAGTAAACGACTTCAACTCTTCCATACATTTTGACAAACGACTTTACAGAGAAGATATAGAGGGAAGTCTCGCTCACTCCGAAATGCTTTCTCAGTGCGGAATAATTACTGTTGAAGAAAAAAATAAAATACATGAAGGTCTCAAGGGTATTCTTGAAGATATCGAAAACGGCAAGATCGAATTTTCCGTTGACAGCGAAGATATCCACATGAACGTTGAAACTATTCTGACTGAACGTATTGGTGACGCAGGAAAACGTCTCCACACCGCAAGAAGCAGAAATGATCAGGTAGCTCTTGATATCAGACTTTACATGAGAAAAGAGATCGCCGATATAATGGTTCTCATCAGAGACCTTGTAAATGCGATAGTTGACGAGGCTGAAAAAACGAAGAACTACGTTATGCCCTCTTACACACATCTCCAGAGAGCTCAGCCCGTAAGTTTTGCTCATTACATCATGGCTTATGCGCAGATGTTTCACCGTGATTTGCAGAGATATGAGGATTGCGCAGAGAGAATGAATCTTTGTCCCCTCGGTGCGGGAGCCCTTGCGACAACAAGCTATCCCATTAACAGAAAACTTTCCGCTGAACTTCTGGGATTTGACGGAATCGTTGAAAACAGCATGGACGCAGTTTCCGACAGAGATTTCCTCATTGAATTCTGTTCCGCTTCTTCCATTTTCATGATGCACCTTTCCAGATTCTGCGAAGAAATTATTCTCTGGTGCAGTTCCGAATTTGCATTCATCTCCCTTGATGACGCTTACGCTACAGGTTCTTCCATTATGCCTCAGAAGAAAAACCCCGATATTGCAGAACTTTGCAGGGGTAAAAGCGGTCGTGTTTACGGTTCGCTCATTACTCTTCTTACGGTGATGAAAGGTCTGCCTCTTGCATACAACAAGGATATGCAGGAAGATAAGGAAGCCGCGTTCGACTGTATTGATACTGTTAAACAGTGCGCTGAAATTTTTACGCCCATGTTCAAGTCCATGACAGTAAGAAAAGAAAATCTCAGAAAAGCGGCGGCGAAAGGCTTCATAAATGCTACAGACTGCGCTGATTATCTCGTTGGTAAAGGACTTCCTTTCAGAGACGCTTATAAAATTACAGGTCGTGCAGTTGCTCTTTGCGAGCAGAAAAACTGCGACCTTGAAACACTTTCGCTTGAAGATTACAAAACACTTTCACCTCTCTTTGAGGATGATGTGTATGCCGCTATAAATATCGAGCATTGTCTCGCCGCAAGAAAGGCAGACGGTGGTCCTGCTCCCGAAGCGGTAACAAAGCAGATAGAAAATTTAAAGGAGAAAATGAAAAGATATGAATAAAGTAAGAGCTGCCATCATCGGTGCATCAGGATATGCAGGAGCAGAACTCCTAAGAATACTTCTCATGCATCCAAATGTAGAGGTTACGGGAATTACTTCCGTTTCTTATACGGGTCAGGGAATTGAATCCATATATCCCTCATTTACAAAGATCTGCGAAAAACTTCTCGTGACAGAGGAAGAAGCTGTTGAAAACGCAGATGTTGTATTTGCTTCCATGCCTCACGGTCTCAGCCAGGAACTTGCCGCTACTTGTGATAAATGTGGAAAGGTTTTCATTGACCTCGGTGCAGACTTCCGTCTTGACGAAGCCGAAGTTTACGAAAAGTGGTACGGCAAAGAATACGTTCACGAAGAACTCCACGCAAAGGCTGTTTACGGTCTTTCCGAAGTTTTCAGAGAAGATATTAAAAACACAAAGCTCATCGGTAACCCCGGTTGTTATCCCACAAGTATTTCTCTCGGACTTTATCCCGCAATTAAAAACGAACTTATCGTTGCAGATGATATCATCATCGACTCCAAGAGTGGTGTAACGGGCGCAGGTAAAAGCCTTACTCAGAAAACTCATTACCCCGAATGTAACGAAGCTTTCTCTCCCTATAATATAGGTAAACACAGACATACTCCTGAGATCGAACAGACTCTCTCCAAATTTGCAGGCAAAAAGGTAAGAGTAACTTTCACTCCCCATCTTCTTCCAGTTAACAGAGGTATCGTTTCCACCATTTACTGCAATAAGGCGACTGATCTGACTATTGAAGAGATCAGAAACCTTTATGTTGAAGCGTATAAAAATGAAAAATTTGTCAGAGTTCTCCCCCTCGGCGACTGTGCAAACCTCAAAAATGTAAGATACAGTAATTACTGCGATATTTCACTCCATGAAGATCCTCATACAAATAAACTCATAATCGTTTCCACCATTGACAATATGGTCAAAGGTGCCGCAGGTCAGGCGGTTCAGAATATGAACATCGTTTGCGGATTTGAAGAGGATGCAGGAATAGACTTTATTCCCCCGGCCTTTTAATACCTCCCTCCAAGAGGGAGGGGGACCGCTGTGCGGTGGAAGGAGATTATCCAACTTTAAAATTTTAGAATCAAGAAAGGCGAATCATTATAATGAAATTTATTGAAAACGGTTCCGTAACATCACCCAAGGGTTTCCTTGCGTCGGGTGTTCGTTGCGGTATTCGTCCCACACAGACGAAAAAAGACCTTGCGCTTATTTTTGCCGAAGTACCTTGTACTGCTGCGGCTGTTTATACAAAAAATCTCGTAAAGGGTGCGCCCCTTACAGTTACTAAAAACCATATTTCCGACGGTTTTGCCCGTGCAGTTATCTGCAACAGCGGTAACGCAAACACTTGTAATGCCGACGGCGAAGAAAAAGCTGAAATGACTTGCGACGCACTTGCAAAGGCTCTCAATATTTCCGCAAATGATATCATTATCGGTTCCACGGGTGTTATCGGTCAGCCCATAAATGTTAACGCTATCATCGGCGGTATTCCCGAACTCGTTGAAAAACTCTCCGAAAACGGTACCCCTGCCGCAGAAGCTATCATGACCACGGATACTGTTAAAAAAGAATATGCCGTTGAGTTTGAGATATGTGGAAAGACTGCACATATCGGCGCTATTGCTAAGGGTTCAGGTATGATAAACCCCAACATGGCAACAATGCTTTCTTTCATTACGACTGATGTTAAGATCAGCGCAGAAATGCTTGATGTTGCTCTCCATATGGCGGTTGAAGATACATACAATATGATCTGCATTGACGGCGACACAAGTACAAACGACATGGTTTCAATCATGGCTTCAGGTCTTGCAGGCAATGAAGAGATCACGACAACAAACGCTGATTTCAGTAATTTTGTGTCTGCGCTTACAAATGTAGCCGCAAAGATCGCGCAGAGCATCGCAAAAGACGGCGAAGGCGCTACGAAACTTCTCAGAGTTATCGTTTCCGATTGTAAAACAGTTGAATATGCAAGAACTATCGCTCTTTCAGTTGTTTCATCCAGCCTTGTCAAAGCTGCAATGTTCGGTGCTGACGCTAACTGGGGCCGCGTTCTTTGCGCTATTGGTTACGCAGGCTGTGATGTCGATGTTACAAAGATAGATGTAAGTTTTGAATCCAAAGCAGGAAAGATTTGTGTTTGTGAAAACGGTGCAGGAATTCCTTTCAGCGAAGAAATTGCAAAAGAAATTCTTCTTTGCGATGAAATAGATATTCTTGTAAATATGAATGACGGTCATTCCAACGCTATTGCTTACGGCTGTGACCTCACATACGATTACGTTAAAATTAACGGCGACTACCGTACATAAGGAGAAAATACAATGACAACATACGAACAGAAAGCCCAAATTATTTCAGAGGCTCTTCCTTATATCCAGAAATTCAGCGGCAAGACCGTAGTTATCAAATACGGCGGCAACGCTATGGTAAATGAGCAAATGAAGCACGCAGTTGTTGAGGACTGCCTTCTCCTTTCCCTCGTTGGCGTAAACTGCGTTCTCGTTCACGGCGGCGGTCCTGAGATCAACGATATGCTCGGTAAGATTGGCAAGGAAAGTAAATTCATAAACGGTCTCCGCTATACCGATGCTGAAACTATGAACATTGTTCAGATGTCCCTTGCAGGTAAAGTAAATAAAGATCTTGTGGCTCTTCTTACACTTTCGGGCGGTAAGGCAGTAGGTCTTTGCGGTCTTGATGCAGGACTTCTTAAAGCTGTAAAGCTTGAAGACGGCGAAAACGATTACGGTTTTGTGGGTGAAGTTACCGAGGTCAACAAGCAGGTTATTGAAGATGTTATCAATTCAGGATATATCCCCGTAATTTCCACTGTCGCTCTCGGTGATGACGGACATTCCTACAATGTCAACGCCGATACAGCCGCAGGAAAAATTGCTTCAAGTCTCAATGCTGAAAAGCTCATTCTCCTCACAGATACAAGAGGTGTTCTTGCTGACAGAAATGACGAATCTTCCATTATTCCTCAGATCCATGTTGATGAGATCGATGGATTTATCGAAAAAGGTTTTGTTGTGGGCGGCATGATCCCCAAGATCAAGTGCTGTGAAGATGCTCTCAGGGATGGCGTTCACTCCGCACATATCCTTGACGGACGCGTTCCTCACTCAATTCTTATTGAAATGTTTACCGATGGCGGTATCGGTACGATGCTTAAAAAGGACTGAATTTATATTAATTGATGTATTTACAATCCCTCAGTCAGCAAATGCTGACAGCTCCCTTTACACAAGGGAGCCTGTGATAAAGACAAGTTTTGCTTCTAAAAACCATGATTTTTATGTTTATTGGGGTTTCTTTTGGAATATGAATTTCATAACAAGGCTCCCTTGTGTAAAGGGAGCTGACGCCGAAGGCGGCTGAGGGATTGTTTAACGATGAATTTTCTCCTTTTACAATCCCTCCGTCACGCTAACGCATGCCACCTCCCTTTACACAAGGGAGGCTGTGATAAAGACAAGTTTTGCTTCTAAAAACCGTGATTTTTATGTTTATTGGGGTTTCTTTTGAAATATGAATTTCATAACAAGGCTCCCTTGTATACACGTGCAAGCAAGTGTGGAGCTGGCTTGCCATAGGCAAGACTGAGGGATTGTATTGTATACATATATTTAAGTTTACATATAATAAAAAATCCAATCCAAACTTGAAAAAAGGTTGATTTTACAATGAAAAATACATTTGAAGAGATAAGATCTCAAGATAAAGAATTTATAATGAATACCTATGGCAGATTCGATGTGGCTTTTGTGGGCGGTAAAGGTTCAACCCTTTACAATGAAAAAGGCGACAGTTATATCGACTTCGGCAGCGGTATCGGTACAAGCGCTCTCGGCGCAAACGATGAAAAATGGAGTGCGGCTGTTTCAAAGCAGGCAAACACTCTTGCGCACATCTCAAATCTCTATTATAACCCTGTGACTTCCGAACTTGCGGAAAAACTTTGCAAGGTAACAGGCATGAAAAATGTTTTCTTCGGCAACTCCGGTGCGGAAGCCAACGAATGTGCAATTAAAATTGCCCGTAAGTACAGTTTTGAAAAATACGGAGCTGAAAGCGGCAGAAATAAAATTCTGACTTTGAAAAATTCCTTCCACGGCAGAACGGTCACAACTCTTGCCGCAACGGGTCAGGATGTTTTCCACAATTACTTCTTCCCATTCACGGAAGGCTTCATTTTTGAAGAAGCAAACGAAAAAGCCCTTGAAATCCTCAAAAATGACGACAAAATATGCGGTGTTCTCATGGAGCTTGTTCAGGGCGAAGGCGGCGTGTTTGTTCTCGACAAAGAGTTTGTGGAAACTGTTGAAAAGATCGCCCGTGAAAAGGACATCGTGTTCATGATCGATGAGGTTCAGACGGGTGTGGGCAGAACGGGTACATTCCTTGCTTGCGAACAGTACGGCATCAAGCCCGATGTTGTGACTCTCGCAAAGGGGCTCGGCGGCGGACTTCCCATCGGTGCGGCTCTCTGCGGTGAAAAGACATGCAAAGTTCTCGGCGCAAGCGACCACGGCTCAACATTCGGCGGTAATACCGTAAGTTGCGCAGGTGCGTTGGCGGTTCTTGAAAGGCTTCTCGATGACGGGATTCTTGCTCAGGTTTCCGAAAAAGGTGCTTATATCCGTGCAAAACTTACCGAAACTTTTGGCGATAAAATTAAAGAAATTCGCGGTCTCGGCATGATGCTCGGTATTGATTTTGACGGACCCACTTCCAAAGAAATCGCAGTTGCAGGCATTGCAAACGGTGTTGCGGTTCTTACTGCAAAGGCTGCTGTAAGACTTCTTCCTCCGCTTACGATCACTTATTCCGAAATTGACGAAGGCATTTCCCGTCTGAAAAAAGCTGTCGATTCCCTCAATAAATAACGAAAGGTAAATTTACAAATGAAACATCTTCTTAAATTACAGGATCTTTCTCAGAAAGAACTTTTTGAAATACTCGACCTTGCTTCTGAGCTCAAAGCTGAGTTGAAAGCAGGTAAAAAACACGAAAAACGTCTTGACGGCAAAACACTCGGTCTGATCTTCCAGAAGAGCTCCACAAGAACAAGAATTTCTTTTGAAGTCGGTATGTATCAGCTTGGCGGTTACCCCCTCTTCCTCAGCGGACACGATCTCCAGCTGGGCAGAGGCGAATCCATTAAGGACTCCGCCCGTGTTTTCGGCAGATACCTTGACGGTATCATGATCCGTACATTCAAGCAGAGCGATGTTGAAGAGCTTTCTGAATATTCAGGTCTCCCCGTTATAAACGGTCTTACAGACTACTGTCACCCCTGTCAGGTTCTTGCTGATCTTCTTACTATCAAAGAACACAAGGGCGGTTTTGACGGCCTCAAAGCGGCTTACATCGGCGACGGTAACAACATGGCAAACAGCCTTATCGTCGGTTGCCTGAAAGCAGGTATGTCCTTCTCCGCAGGAACACCCAAGGATTACGCTCCCGCACAGCAGGTTCTTGATTTCGCAAAAGATTACGGCGACAAATTTACTCTTACAGAAAACATTTACGAAGCCGCTGACAAAGCTGACGTTGTGTTTACAGACGTTTGGGCAAGCATGGGCCAGGAAGCTGAAGCGGAAATGCGTAAAAAGGTCTTCGCAGGATACTGCATTGACGACAAGCTCATGAGTGTTACAAATCCCGGCTGTATGGTTCAGCACTGTCTGCCCGCACACCGTGAAGAGGAAATTACCGACAAGGTGTTCGAGGCTCACGCAAATGAGATCTTCGACGAGGCTGAAAACCGTCTCCACGCTCAGAAAGCAGTGATCTACCTCACTATGACAGACGAAGCTTATAAGAAATAATTCGGTGGGATTTTTTCGGGGAAAACCATTTTTTGTAAAAATAGGTTTTCCCCGAACCCCAATCCAAAAAAACTTTTACCGTGCCAATGGCACAATGGTTTACATATAGGGAGAATAACTATGACAAATTACATTTTACTTTTGATCTCCATACTTGTGGAAGTCGGAAAAGCAGTTACTTACAACATTTTCAGCAAGGGGCGTAAGGGGAATCCTGCGGATCTCCACATGATGAACTTTGCGACGATGCTCGTTGCGGGTATCGGACTTTTACCTTTTGCGGATTTTTCCGTTTTCCCCTCGGTATTCACGCTTCTTCTTGGCGTACTTTTCGGGATCCTGACTATTGCGGGTGCGTTCAGCAATATGAAAGCCTTGTCTCTCGGTCCCGTTTCCTATACTCAGCTTATCGGATGCTCTTCCATGATCGTTCCCGCCTTTTCAGGTGCGATCTTCTGGCAGGAAGACCTTAGCGTCGGTCACATAATTGCGGTCGTACTTCTTCTTGGCTGTTTCTTTTTCTCTTCCGATTCCAAGGGCGACAACAAGAGCGCCAATATGAAGTGGCTTCTTTTTGCTCTCCTTTTGTTTGCATTCACGGGCAGTATCGGTATCACCCAGAAAGTTCAGCAGACATCGGCTTATGCCGCAGAAGCAAGCTGGTTCCTCATTATCGCGCTCATAACTGCGTCCATTATTTCCCTTTTCATCTGGCTTACTCAGACCAAGGGCGAGCACAAAAGTGAGCGTAAAGCGCTTCTTGACCCCAAACTTATCGGAATGTTCCTTTTCATCGGTTTTGTAATCGCTTTTACAAATAAAGTAAATCTCTACCTTTCAGGCGTTATGCCCAGCATAATCTTCTTCCCCCTCGTCAACGGCGGCGCACTTTTGCTCACCGTCCTTGCAGGTTTCGTCATCTTCAAGGAAAAACTTTCCAAAAAGCAGTCCCTCGGCATGGCACTCGGCGCAGCGGCGGTCCTTTTGCTTTGTTTTGCCTGACTTTTTAAAAGAAAATTGCATATAATAACAGCAGATACTGTCTTTTAAAAATGTCAAGTTTAAGACCTTGACAATACTTGAAATATCTGTTATAATAAATATGGAATTGATATGGGAAGTGTTGTTGAATGGAGTTTTCCGATAAGTTGAGAAAGATATTATCTAATAATCGTTGGTTTCATGCTACAACGTATTCTGATTATATTAACATAAAAGAAAAGGGTATTATAGTTGATCATAATCGTGGAAGCGAACTTGATTTTGGATATGGTTTTTATTTAACGACGACAGCGAAACTTTCCGAGTCATATATTTCACGTTTGTATAGAAACAAGCTTTCATTTAATTTTGATGAAACTCCTGTAGTTATGGAGTTTAGTTTTGTTCCTATAGACTATTGTTCAAATCAGACCTTCAAATTTCATGCTTTTCTTGATTTTGATGAAACTTTTGCTAATTTTGTTTTTACAAATCGTTTGAATTGCAAAACTAAATTACAGCAACATGACTATGATTTGATTTACGGTGTTATGAGTGACAGTGCTCCTACTCGATTGCTTTTGGATTATCGTGCGGGAGAGCTCACAAAAGAGGAAGTAATTCTCGCATTACAAAAAAGTAATAGTATGAAGCAGTTGTCTATACATAATCAAATAATATGTAGTTCATTAGAATTGACAAGAGCATATACATATAATCCGAACGATCAGAAGAGAGAGGAGTTGAATATTCATGAGTGAGAAAGCTTTATTATTGGTGCGTGAAGAAATCATTCAAATTATTCAGGAAAAATATCCAAAAGTTTCTTACGAAAAGGCTTTGGATATTGCAAGAGATATGATATCAAAGATTGAATGGAATGATTCAACTCTCATGCATAAAGGTATTTCTTGGATAACAAATTATTATTTAAGATCATATGAAGATGTTTTAGTTTGAACCTCCCCCCCTCGGTGGGGTTCTTTTTTATGGGTGGGAGAGGTTTTCCTTGCTTTTGGGTTTCCATTATATTCCGTTAATTTTACATATTTTTCTTTTTCGCTTTACCTTAAATATGTGAAAAGAAGCAACAAGTGTCGGGAATATTTGGTAATAGAGGTAATCAGACTCTGAAAGTTTTAAAAGTCGTAACATGTGAAGGGTTAGTTCGTTTTTATTTTACAAATAAATGGAGAAAACCCCTTGCAATATTTTGTGAAATGTGGTATACTTTATGCGTAAGTACATAAACAGTACTTTCGTCAAACATCACGAATTAATATTTTAAGAAAAGAGGAAAAGAAAATGAAAAAACTTTTTGCTATCTTTGCAGCAGTTGCTATGATCGCAGCTTTCGCAGTTCCTGCATTCGCAGGCGTTGAAGGCGTTGATTATGGTGTAATTCCTTACGTTGCAACAGCTCCTGTTGTTGACGCTATCATGGACCCCGTTTATGCTGAAGGCTTCCACACAGATTCCTTTAACATCATCCGTGGTATCGACTCCGGTATCACAGCTGAACTTTGGATCGTTTGGAACGGCGATTACATCTACGCTTTCTATCAGGTATCTGACCCTGACGTAGTTGCTCCCGATCCTGAAAGATCTAAGAATCCTTGGGATTATGACAACGTAGAATTCTTCGTTGACTACTCCGGTGAAATGTTCTCTGATGCTTACGCTGCTGGTACAGGTGAAGATACACTTCATCAGTGCATCCAGTACAGAATCGACGTTTCCGGTTACCCCTCTGTTTACGGTTTTGATATGAACGGTGACTCTTGGAACGCTTACGGTGCAAACGCATCCGCTCCCGGCGCTGAAGCTGACGACCAGGGCAGATATGCAGACTCCTTCTACAAATATGAAGGTAACTTCGCTTCCGACATCTACACAGTAGAATATGCTATTCCCAGAACAAATACAAACCTTTCTTGGGGTACAGAAACAATCGAACCCGGTGATGTATTCGGTGCTAACGTTCAGATCACAGACTTCTACACAGGTTCTTCCGACACAACAGGTATGTGTTTCGAAGACTTTGACGGTGGCTGGTCTTGGGATGCTCATCTCTGGCCCAACTTCACACTCGGCGCTGGCCCTGTTGCTGAAGAACCCGCTCCCGCTCCCGTTGAACCCGATCCCGCTCCTGTAGAACCCGATCCCGCTCCTGTAGAACCCGATCCCG
>SVMT01000058.1 GCA_015067305.1 Oscillospiraceae bacterium
ATGAGACAGTTCTCCGACGGGTGAATATTTTTTGAATATGACTTCCCCATCCTTTTCCGTAAATATTTCCAGAGGATCGCCCTCCCTTATCCGCAAAGTACGTCTGATCTCTTTGGGAATGACAACTCTGCCGAGATCATCGATCCTTCTTACAATTCCTGTTGCTTTCATATTATATATATTCTCCTTTTAATTTGCAAATGATTGCGGAGTTATTATCTGTATTTCCATGAAATTTATACGTCATATATTTACTTTTAAATAAAGATATGATATAATATTGTAAAGAAGCTCGAAATTTGTCGTCAAGGCAAAAAAGGTTCTCAATACAATATTAAAAGCAACTGAGAGGTAAACACCATGATGAAATTGAAACAATTTGTAGAGACATATTTAAAAAAAATTATTGCAAGCATATTAGTTATTGCAATTCTTTTGTGTTCAATAACTCTTTTAGGTAAAATATTTACTGACCCACAAACTTATAATAAAACCGTTCAATCTATTGATGAGAAAAAAGCTACAGTTCTTGGAGTATCTGCAGCAATAGCTGGAACTGCAACTATCTTGGCAGCAGTTCCAGATGATTCAACAACACCATTGGCACAAGAGATGATGGACTTAAGTACATATTTAGCATTAGTCGTTTGCATACTTGTATTAGAAAAATCCCTACTGACAGTTTTGGGAGCGACCTCTTGTTATATACTTTTACCAATATCTTGTTTGTTAACTCTCGGTTTCATCATTAAAAAGAACCATGCACTCTTATCATGGGCAATTAAGATTTGCATATTCGCCATTGCATTATTAATACTTGTTCCCGGATCAATGAAACTTAGTGATTACATTTATGAAATAAACCAGACAACTGAAGAAGCTGTTTCAGAAGAAATTGTTCAGTCAACCGAACCCGAAGAAGAAATAGCATGGTATCTAAAACTCTGGAATACGGTAACAGAGACAATAAAAAACACGGCAGAAGCAGCTATAGAAAGCGGACAAGAAGCATTAAATAGATTCATTGATTCTGTTTCTGTTTTCGTAATAGCATATTGCGCTATTCCGATATTGACCGTCTTATTATTTTTAGGATTGGTTAAATATTTGTTTGGATTAAATATAACTATTAATTATAAAGCTTTAAGTCCAGAAAAATTAAGAGAAAAACGAAAAAAATTAATGCCTAAAAATAAAGAAGAACACTTATCTTTAGATATATAATAATCTCAATTGGCGTTTACACCTTTAAATTTAAGGAACATAAAAATGATATATTCAATAAAAGATATTCCCGAATACAAAAACAAAGCGGTAGATTGGTTTGCGTCTAAGTGGGGAATTCCCAAAAAGGAATACGAAAAAAGCTTCGCAGAAGCACTTTCAACGGACGAGCCTTTACCGCAATGGTATCTCGCGCTGAATGAAAACGGTGACATTGTGGGAGGTTGCGGACTTATCGAAAACGACTTCGTGGACAGAACCGATCTGAAACCGTATATTTGCGCCGTTTTCGTGGAACCAAAATACAGAATGCAACGGATAGCTTTTCTTTTGCTTCTGAACGCACGGAGACATGCGGCGGAATTAGGCTTTGAAAAGCTCTATCTTTGTACAGATCACACCTCATTTTATGAAAGATGCGGATGGAAACATATCGGTTTCGGAACACAACACTCAGGTGATATTTCCCGAATCTACGAAGCGGAAACTTTCCGAGAATGTGAATTGGAAGACATGGGAGGATTTTTCGCCAAAAGGCTTTCAGGTTACGAAAATCAGATGCTCGTAAATGTTGAAGGTTGCAAAGACGGTTATAAAATTATGGCTGAAAATGTTCCCGATAATACCGAAAAACTCCTTGACCTCGGTTGCGGAACAGGGCTGGAACTTGATGAAATTTTCAAATTGCACCCCAATATTTCAGTCACGGGAATTGACCTTTCCAATGAAATGCTTGGAGAATTAAAGCGTAAACACGGAAATAAAAAACTTGACCTCAGATGCGAAAACTATTTTGATTCGGACTTGGGAATTGAAATTTTCGATTGCGCAGTATCCTTTCAGACCATGCACCATTTTTCCCATAATGAAAAGCTGGTGCTATACAAAAAATTATACAATTCTCTGAAAAGCGGCGGTATTTACATCGAAGGCGACTATATGGCAAAGTCCCAGTTTGAAGAGGATTTTTACTTTGCGGAAAATAGAAGACTCCGTGGAAAGCAAAACATTCCCGACGGACAATTCTGCCACTACGACACGCCTTGCACAGTCGAAAATCAGATAAAACTGTTGGTCGCTGCCGGATTTTCCGATGTAAAACAAATTTTCAAACAGGGGAATACTGTCATTCTGATTGCTCAAAAATAAAGATACGTGTAAGGGTAAAAAACTCTTACACGTATTTTTATCTATTATCTTCCAAAAAATCTATCGTTAAATTTATCAACTCTGTCATGGATAAGTTTAAGCATTTCAAGTGCATCTTCGTCTCCAAGATAAGCCTCTTTCATTAGTCTGCCTTCCTCAAAGCAAAGCTCGTCATGGAGAGGATAATATCGGCTCAGAAGGAATATTGCATAGCGCACGAAACGATAAGTTCCGTGGACAAAAGGTGTGACATCATCATAGTCATCAACGGCTACGGTATAGCCGTCTTTTACGGCAGATTTCCAATCATCGAAATCACGGCTTTCGGAAAAGACTATGGTATAAACCTTATTGAAACTGCTGTCGTAATCCCAGTTATAATATCTGCGGTGAGCATCGTCACAACCGACAACGGGAATAAAAATCCCTTTGGCTCTCAGATCATTCCAGAAAGCAACCTGCATATTGGCTTCCATTGAACCAACTTCCTGTCCGCCGCAAACCTCGACAGCATCAAAAATTTTATTTTTTGCAAGATACTCAAACATTGCGTTTCTTGTGTTGTGAGCGTCGTATTCCCAGAAAGGATGGGCAATTATGGCGATACCGCCGTGACTGTGTATCTTATCGGCGATCCATATTCTCCATGCAAGATCCAAAGGTTCAACCCCGTCAGGCAGATCCTTTAATCCTTTGGCGAGCTCTTCAACTTCAGCATCGGACTCTTCTTTATGAGCATGATACCATGCATCAAGACCGATTCCTCCGAAATCAGCACCGACATTCACAGCATGAATATACGCATTCGGAACATGAACCTCTTCCCCTTTATAAAGAGCAAAACCGTTGGGAATATCTTTGAAAGAATCGATGGCAATCAGGGAACCGTCGATCTTATGGTGATCGGTTATTGCAAGATAGTCAAAACCTGCCTTACGGTAAACGCTTGCAGCAACAGCAGGATCCTCATGTCCGTCAACCGAGGGACACACATGGCAATGGGTATTTCCGCGCATGGGAATACGTCCCCAAAGATCTTCTTCAGCGGCAAAAATACGAAGATCTGCAACCATTTTGCTTCTGTCTCCCGGTTCTTTGAGGATACGGACAGTATAGATACCTTCATATTTGAATAAATACTCAAAATTAAGAGTTTTTCCGTCCTCAGATACAGCTGTTACCTCATCGTAACCTGTGCCGTCTCCTATACAGAGAGTTACTGCAGTATTTATCCTCTCCTGAGGCAAAAATCTGATTATATATTCATGACCTTTTTCAAATGCGGTCTCAATTCCGAGAGATTTGATCTCAATGCGAGTTGAAACTTTTGTTTTTACGACACTCGGCATGATCTCATATTCGGAAAGCGTATGGTGCATATTACTGATCTTCATAAAACAAACCCTCTTCGTTTTTTTATTTATATTCTACCATAAAGCACCGTAAAAGTCAATACGTAAACCGTCCTTTGCACTTGTGCATAATAAACAAAAAAAATAAAATTCAAACCTGCAAATTCTATATCAAAATATTACCTTTAGTTTAAAAATAGTCATGCTTATGCCGCAATTTTAGTATACAATATGTGTTGGTGAAAACTACTAATATTAATTATTATTCTTTAGGAGGAAATATAAAATGGCAAATGTAAGAGTTGCGATCAACGGCTTCGGTCGTATCGGTCGTCTTGCTTTCAGACAGATGTTCAACGCGGAAGGTTATGAAATCGTTGCAATCAACGACCTCACAAGCCCCGCAATGCTCGCTCACCTTCTCAAATACGACTCCGCACAGGGCAGATATGCTCTCGCTGACACAGTATCCGCTGGTGAAGATTCCATCACTGTTGACGGCAAAACAATTAAAATCTACGCTGAAAAGGATGCTGCAAATCTTCCTTGGGGCGAACTCAATGTAGACGTTGTTCTTGAATGTACAGGTTTCTACACATCCAAAGCTAAATCTCAGGCACACATCGATGCAGGTGCTAAGAAAGTTGTTATCTCTGCTCCCGCAGGCAACGACCTTCCCACAGTTGTTTACAGCGTAAACGAAAAAACACTCACAGCTGATGACAAAATCATCTCCGCTGCTTCCTGCACAACAAACTGCCTTGCTCCTATGGCTAAAGCTCTTAACGACTACGCTCCTATCCAGAGTGGTATCATGACAACTGTTCACGCTTACACAGGTGACCAGATGGTTCTTGACGGTCCTCACAGAAAAGGCGACCTCAGAAGAGCACGTGCAGCTGCTGCAAACATCGTTCCTAACTCCACAGGTGCTGCTAAAGCTATCGGTCTTGTAATCCCCGAACTTAACGGCAAACTCATCGGCTCTGCTCAGAGAGTTCCCGTTCCCACAGGTTCCACAACACTCCTCGTAGCTGTTGTTAAAGGCCAGAACATCACAAAAGACGGCATTAACGCTGCAATGAAGGCTGCTTCTTCCGCTTCCTTCGGTTACACAGAAGAAGAACTCGTATCTTCCGATATCGTTGGTATCACATACGGTTCCCTCTTCGATGCTACACAGACAATGGTAGCTAAGATTGACGACGACACCTATCAGGTACAGGTAGTTTCTTGGTACGACAATGAAAACTCCTACACAAGCCAGATGGTTAGAACAATCAAATACTTCGCAGAACTCAACTAATCATTGATTCAAAGAAAAAACCGTTGAATTTCAAGATTCAACGGTTTTTTTGGGATTTATGCAGTTTTTAGACCTTAAAACAAAAAAGCAAGCCTTTCGACCTGCTTTCTTGGCACCCCCGGCGAGAATCGAACTCACGACTAATCCTTAGGAGTATGGCGTACCATTTCGTACGATATTCAAGTAATAACTTTTCGTTACACTTCATACGAGCATGTGTCATTATGTTTATGAACAAAATGCCGTAAATACCGCAAAAATACGC
>SVMT01000026.1 GCA_015067305.1 Oscillospiraceae bacterium
TAACCGCTTGACCAACGGGCCGTATGTGGTAGCGGAAGCTGGATTTGAACCGGCGACCGTTCGGGTATGAACCGAGTGCTCTAGCCAACTGAGCTATTCCGCCACATTTGTCGCTATTCTTACCGTGCTTCGCACAAAACAGCTTATATATTATACACTAAAAAGTACAATTTGTCAATAGGGTTATTGTGACATTTCTGAAAATCTTTAAAATTCCAATCATTTTACGACCGTACACCATTCGAAAGACAATTTGTGTTTTTAATTTTTAATTACAGCTATTGCAATTCCGCAGATTTTATGATATACTGAATAAAAAAATACTTGGAGAGTCAGTTATGTTGCATTTTGAATGTGATTATGTAATGGGCGCACACCCGAAGATATTAGCAAAATTCACAGAAACAAATATGGAGGCTTATCCCGGTTACGGGAACGACCCCTACACGGCAAGCGCAAAGGAAAAGGTCAAAAATGCTTGCGGAAATCCCGATGCGGAAGTGCATCTTCTCACGGGCGGAACACAGACGAACAAAATCGTTATAGACTCGATGCTTCGGAGCTACGAGGGCGTGATCGCCGCAACAACGGGTCACGTGAGCCTGCACGAGGCGGGAGCCATTGAGGCTTCGGGGCATAAAGTTCTGCAGATTCAGGGCAAGGACGGAAAGCTCTGCGCTGAGGACGTTGAAAAATATATCGAAAATTTCTACGCCGACCCAAGCCACGAGCATATGGTGTTCCCAGGAATGGTCTACATTTCCCACCCCACGGAGTACGGAACTTTATACACGAAAGCGGAGCTGAAAGCCCTTTCGGAAGTATGCAAAAAATTTGATATTCCTCTGTTTATGGACGGCGCGCGTCTTGGCTACGGACTTATGAGCAAAAACACGGACGTTACCCTTGCCGACATCAACGAACTTTGCGATGTTTTCTACTTCGGCGGCACGAAAGTGGGCGCGCTTTGCGGCGAAGCGGTGGTTTTCACACATAAAAATACTCCGAAACACTTCTTTACGTTCATCAAACAAAACGGCGCACTTCTGGCAAAGGGCAGACTTCTTGGCGTTCAGTTCGACACACTTTTCACCGACGGACTTTATTTTGAAATCAGCAAAAACGCAATCGAAATGGCTGAAAAACTAAAAAAGATCTTTACAGAAAAAGGCTATGAGCTTTTCATCAACTCACCCACAAATCAGCAGTTTATAATTCTCAACAACGCAAAAATGGCTGAACTGCAAGAAAAAGTCGTTTTTGAATTCTGGGAAAGACTTGACGAAGACCGTGCCGTGGTCCGCTTCTGCACAAGCTGGGCAACTACGGAAAAGGACCTCGAAGAGCTGAGTAAAATTATTTAAAAGGAGACCCGAAATGAACTTTATTGAAATTGCGAAAATGCGTCAATCCTGCAGAAATTACGACGAAAACAGACCGGTTGAAAACGAAAAGCTTGAAGCAATACTTGAAGCGGCTCGTCTTGCGCCCTCAGCATGCAACGGTCAGCCCTATCATATAACCGTATGCAAAGGCGAGGCTGCAAAGAAAGCGGCAGCAACCACTATGGGAATGGGAATGAATAAATTCGCACCGCAAGCACCTGTAATAATTGTTATTTCCGAAGAGGATTACGTAAAAACCGCCGCATTTGGCGCAAAAATCAAAAATAACGACTACCGTTCCATTGATATCGGCATTGCCACCGCATATCTCACAGCAGAAGCTACTGCGCAAGGGCTTTCCACCTGTATTCTCGGTTGGTTTGACGATAAAAAAGTTCGTGAAATCTGCGGCGTAGATAAACCCGTCCGCCTGGTAATAACCCTCGGTTACGCAAAAGAAGGCGACCCCTTAAGGACGAAAAAGAGAAAAGCGGCTGAAGAGCTCGTTTCATATAAAGAATAGGTGAAAAAATGTACTTAGACGATTTTAAATTAAACGAGGAATTCAATGTTCCCGAAGTGGTTATCGAAAAAAATCAGATGATAGAATTTGCGAAGCTTTACGACCCGATTCCCCTGCATTGTGACGAGGAATACGCGAAAACCACCAAATTCGGTAAGCTTATCGCTCCGGGAGTGATGTCCTACCTTGCGGTTTGGGCGAAATTTATGGAAAATGATATTTTCGGAGATGAACTTATCGCAGGAAAATCCACAAAGATCGAGTGGTTCAAGCCTGTTTTTGCAGACGACACTCTGACAGGCAAGGCGACATTGACAAATATTACCCGCAGAAATCCCTACAACGGAATCGCGGAAGTCACCCTTGATGTTTTCAACACCGACGGAGAAAAGGTTTTGTCAAGTGTCACCGAAGCAATAGTCAAATACAAAACTTAAAGATGAATCTCCGTATGATAACATACGGAGACTCTTTTATTCTGAACATATCTGGTAATTGACATCAACGATTATTCTGCGTATTTTTCAAGCTTGGAGATTATTTTTTTAAAAGAATCCTCGTCCCGCACGAAATCAAACCTTTTATCTTCCAACGCACTCAAACGCAAATTACAAGCATTGCCTTTATAATTTTTATAAATGCTTGATTTCTCGAATTTCATACGATTTACCATCGGTGCCGTATAATCCATATCTTTCAAATCTGCTGTGATAATTGCATATCTGCAGCTTTCTTCAAGGGATTTTAAGGTGTTTTCCGCATCATTCATCTCTGCATATTGGAGTGCAATGCAACGATAGTAATAGGATATATCATAAGCATAAAATCCCACATTGTCATCAGAATACAACCGTTTGAGAATATCTATTGCAAAGGTATATGCCTCTATGGTTTCTTCATGCGTGAATTCCTTTTTTGAGATCATCTCTGATGCAGCCATCGCCGCACTATCAATCAAACCCATTATGTAACATTGGCAAGCTCTGACCCCGTCTTCTCCTTCATGAACGGTGCATCTGAGATCTTCCCTTGTTGTGCTGAAACTACCGCCCATTTCAGCATAATACAATGCCTTATCCTTATCTATTCCGGCATAAGTGTAACACAAAAGCTGAATCGCATTTTCTCGCTGTGCTGTATCAGTTGACCTCTGCAAGAGTTCTTCACCGAGAGCAATTATCCTTTCTGCTTTATCTTTTGGACAAGGATATACCGCATCTCGATTGATTGCATGCATAAGCCCTTCAATAACACGGCAATCCTTCGGAAATTCAGAATATGCCTTTTCCCAGATTTCAAGATTCTTTTGATTTTCACCGTTTTGACAGCAAATTTTACTTTGCCGCTGATATTCACAAATTGCTTCTTCTACTCTTACTTGATCTACACAAAGCAATTCATCAACAGTCACATCAAAGAAAAACGCGATTTTGGGTAGCAAAGTAATGTCCGGAAACCCTTCTCCACGCTCCCACTTTCCGACGGATTGAGGAGTGATTCCGAGATGGTTGGCGAGGGCTTCTTGGGTAATATTCTTCTGCTGCCTTAAAGCACGAAGTTTTTCTTTCATATTGATTTCCATATAGTTGTTCCACCTTTTTATAAATTGATAAGCACTTACCTTGATTATATTATAGCACATATTCCACAACATTTCAAGAACCGCAAAGTTTATTTACAGGCGGATTTTACAACTTAAAGTTGTTCAAATTCTAAGATAAAAGTATCTCCGTATGATAACATCAAAATCATTAAGTAAACGTAGATATAGTCAGAATGATTAGAAGCCACGCAGCTCCCTTCGGGAGGGAGGGGGACCGCGTAGCGGTGGAAGGAGCACGCGTTATGTTGTGAAATACAGAACCTGAAAAAGCATAAATAAGAACCCCTGACAGATATCAGGGGTTCATGGTCTTAATGTAAAAAATTACAGTTCTTCAATTTTAACGGCAGTACCGTGGGCAATGACTGCGAAGCTTGAATTATGAGTGGAGAAAGACACATAGTTGAAGTCCACGCCGATGGCGGCATTTGCGCCCTTTTCGACGCAGAGGGAAATAAATTTCCGCATAGCCTCTTCCCTTGCCTCTTTCAGGTGTTCGGAAAGCTCATTGGGGTCGCTGAACAGATTATTGTAAAAAACATTGCTCAATATAGTCTCAGCCGAAACAATGTCGATGTATTTCACTATCCTGTAGCCCTCGAAATTCTGTCCCGATGTACGCATAAACGAATCTTCGGGATATACGACCTCAGCAGAAAGCTCCTCTTCGGTGGCAAGGCGTTTTTTCAGCTCATCACGGCAGTTTTTCAGGTAATCACCGTATATTTTTGCGAAATTCGCCTCGTGGTCAGCCAGATTGTAACGGCTGTTCAAGTCTGCTTCCAGCTCATAATATTCGTTTCTGTCATAGGAAAAGTCTTTTGCCTGCTCAATTTTCCCAAGAATATCGGTACATTTTTTGCAGGTCATGTGGAACATCTCACCGGGAAAAAGTGAACCATCCAAAAGATTCAGCTTGTCACCGCAAACACAACAGTTCATTTTGATCCCCCTCTTAATTTATTTCAAATTCAGCATAATACATTTTTTGATCGTAATCCCCTGTTCCGCGGAAATACGTGATATTCTTACCTATTCTGTATTTACCTGGAGAAAGCTGTCCGTAAAGCCATGCCCAATCTACTTGCCATTCGACTTTACCGTTTTCAGGTATCATCCACCCCTCGGCAGTCCAGACGATATCGTATTCCTGGGGCAGGTACTCAACATCTACCCAACCGTCTTCGACAAACTTCTGAATGGCATAAAAACTTCCCGAAAGAAGCTCCGCTTCCACACCGCCGTTTTGCTCACAGATTATTGTAAGGCTTTCGGAGGTTACATTTTTCACGGTAAGTGTCACTCCCCATGAGTCAACGATCTCAAATTCCGCATAATACGGTTTTTCCAAAGTAACCGTTTCGTTGCTTCCGCTTTCAACTACCCCGTAAACTACAACATTTCTGCAATATCTGTATTTTCCCACGGGAAGTTCACCGTAATAATAGTTCCAGTTTACGGTAAACGAAAAAGAACTGTTATTGATCTGATTCAATGACTCAACAGGCCATGCAACCTCGTCAATTATATAAGGAACAAACTCCCATTTGCCGTCCACATACTTTTCTATCCAAAAAGAATTATCCAGAAGATAGCGGTATTCGGGATGCTCTCCGCCGTACTGCATAATACCAAGCTTAATACCTGTCGGGGTAGCTTCGCTTGCTTCAAACTTGATACCCCATTCATCGTCAACAACGGGAACAGGAGGTTCTCCTATTTCAAAAAATCCGTAGAATTTTCTGATTCCGGTATCAACCATATTGATATGACCGCAGACTTCTTTATAAATTCGGTATTCACCTACGGGAAGTTCTCCGTAAAGCTTTGACCAGTCAATTTCCCATTTCGTAACGCCGTTTACGTTTATGAGATACGCAATTTCATTCCAATAGATCTCATCAATAATGGGCTCGACCTCTTCCCAGTCATACATGCCTTTGACTTCAAGAACATAAGCCTGACCTGTGGTAAAATCACCAAGAACCACACCTTTTTCCTGCGTACAAACAAGCGTCAGCCCCGTGGGTGAAACATTTTCCACATCAAAAGAAATACCCCAGTTTATGTGTGCTGCAGGCTGAACAGGTGTAGGCTGAACAGGTGTAGGCTGAACAGGTGTAGGCTCGGAAGAAATACTGTCGCTACCAAGTTCAATATATTCAGAAATGATACCGTTAATCTCAGATCTCTCGGAATCAGTCAGTTTAAAACTTCTGTTGTTTGCATTATCATTAAAAGTTCCGCAGTCGGAATGGTAATAATATATAGTTCCGCTTACAGAGACTACACAGTCATTCAGGCAATCTGAAGTACCTTCTGCGAAGCGATTTTCATCGGACAAAAGAACAGAGATCGTATTTGCATGAGTTTCCGAAACAGTCTTCACATAAGCATTCGGCTCGTTTGAATTTCTTGACGTCGGACCCACAAGAACACTCAATGGTTCATCTTCGGGAGCAGGAATATCTTCCGTAACAGGCTCACTTACGGAAACAGAGTCATTTTCCCTTGCAAAACCGAGAGTCATATATTTTCCAAAAACTTCATTCAGCTGAAGTTTTTCTTCTTCGGTTAGGGTCAGACATTTGCCGTTGTCCCAACGGACAAGGTTTCCACAGTCCGAATGGTATTCCATATCAATACCGCCCACATTCATAAAGCAGTCCATAAGACAGTTGGGCATCGTCTGAACATATCGGCTGTCATCGGAAATAAGTTCTGTAAAAAATTCCGAATCGGCAGGACTTAAAATATTTACTGAATCACCCACACGGTTTGAAAGAATAACATCTGTTCCAACCTTACTTTCCGTAAGGGACAAGATCAGGGCTTCAAATTCTTCTTCGGGAATGCCATTGGCTTCAATAATATAATCAAGCTCTCCGTGGTGCATGAGCGCATAAAAACTTCCGTTGAGCTTGTAGCCCGTAACCGTCGCACCGTTCAAACTGCAATGAACAGGAATGTCGCTTTTGACTATCGTGTCGAAGGCGGGAATCCCCAAAGGAGAAACTGACAGTTTTATTTGTTTGCCGCTTTCAGAATCAAAGGTAAAAACATAATCATGAAAAGTGTAAACATCGACATCACGCAGGCTTAGTGAATAAAACTCCGTAAAAGAATACTCTGCAGGAATCTTACCGATAAATTCAGTAAAGTTCATTCCCATATTTTCCTCAAATTCACCCAAAACGGAAACCATTTCCGAAGCAGAAAATTCATTATAACGTGTGATCTGAGCATCAATATCCGCAGACGAAACTTCCGAAATTTCGTTCAAAACAAGTTCTCCTTCCTTAAATTGGGGTTTTGATCCTTCACAGCCTGAAAGTCCGCCCAACAATGCGGCAGCAATAATGGCTATTATACGCTTTTTCATATATTTTCCATTCCTTTCGGTAATTATTCTTCACTTGATTAGACGACAAAAATGCAAAAAAGTTCCATTTAAAAATAAAAAAATTATTTTTTTCAGAAAAAACTATTTACTTTTCTTTGTTTGTGTGCTATAATGATTATAGAAATTCGAAATTGTATTTCAATAGGGTTGGCTCCATTTTAAAGGTGCTTAAACAGCCTAGTTAGTGCTAAAAGAGCCAATCCCATCAAATTTTCCTTGAAAATTTGTCTATACTCATTTCAATGAATGTCGAGTTAATTCAAATTGTTATCAATTTGAATTAACAAAAGCCGATTTTATCGGCTTGTCGAAACGGTTTAGCGTTTCGACTTTCGATAATCATTATAACAAACCAAGGTGACGATTCGATGAACATATAAAGGTTTTTACATGATTTTTAATACTTATTATTTCAGAAATTTGTACACAAAAGCCATTCATAGACAAATTATGACAGCTTAATACAAAAATTTATGAACTAACAAGGAAAACACTTGCTTTTTTTGAAGTTTCATATTATAATATATAGGTAAAGCGGTCAGAGACCGAAATTGTATATATGAGATATTTTTGAAAGGCGGAGACATAGTAATTATGGATGGACAACCGATATCAATGATTGATTACGAAAAGAGCGTTTTCCCCATCGGCATTATCGCAATGGACAGCGCAAAAGAAGTAGGAGGACTTATCGACCAGCATCTTATGAGTTGGTACTACAAAGCTAATCCCGAAGCTATAAATGACGAAAAAGCTAAAAAATCCCTTCTCCTCAAAGCTTCTTGTCCCAGATTCAACACAGGTGACGCTAAAGCCGTTCTTGGAGAAACAGTAAGAGGTTATGATATGTATATCATAACAGACGTTGGAAACTACAACTGCAAGTATGATATGTACGGGCAGCAGGTTCCCATGTCCCCTGATGATCATTTTCAGGATCTTAAAAGAGTAATTTGTGCAATCAGCGGTAAAGCAGAAAGAATTACGGTTATTATGCCTATCCTTTACGGTGGCAGACAGCATAAACGTTCCGCAAGAGAATCTCTCGACTGTGCACTCGCACTTCAGGAACTTTACAACATGGGCGTTTCGAATGTTATAACATTTGATGCTCACGACCCCAGAGTACAAAACGCTACTCCGCTTATGGGCTTTGATAACGCTATGCCAAGATATCAGTTCCTTAAAGCTCTTCTCAGAAATGTTGACGATCTTATTCTTGACAAAGAACACCTTATGGTTGTCAGCCCTGACGAAGGTGCAATGAACCGTAATATCTATTACGCATCCGAACTTGGTCTTGACCTTGGTATGTTCTACAAGAGAAGAGACTTCTCTACTATCGTTAACGGCAGAAACCCAATTGTTGCACACGAATACATCGGAGCTTCCGTTAAAGACAAAGATATTTTTGTAAGTGATGACATCATTGCATCCGGTGACTCAATGCTCATGTTGGCATATGACCTCAAAAAAGAAGGCGCAAAGAGAATATTCCTTTCTGCAACATATGCACTCTTCACTGAAGGTATGGAAAAGTTTGATAAGGCATATGAAGACGGCATTATCAATGGAGTTCTTTCAACAAACCTTACTTACCAGAATCCTGAAATGCTTGCTAAACCCTGGTATATCAATGTTGATGCATCTAAATATATTGCATATTTCATTCTTTCTCTCCACCAGAACAACTCTGTAACATCGATCCACGATCCTCATAAAAAAATCAAAGCTCTTGTTGAAAAGTACAAGAAAGAACACAATCAGTAATAACCATGAATAATTTCTACGCAATAATATCCAGAATGAAGTATATACTCCGTTGGGGTCTTATGAGAAATGTTACTCAAGAAAACCTGCTTGAACATTCTCATCAAACTGCAATTCTGGCACATGCTCTTGCGACAATAGAAAATGAAAGATGCGGCGGCTCTGTCAATGCTGACAAAGCCGCTGTGCTTGCATTGTATCATGACTCTGCAGAAATAATAACGGGAGATCTTCCAACTCCAATCAAAAATCTGAGTCCTGAGCTGGCTAAGAGCTATGACAAAGCAGAACAAACAGCGTATAAACTTTTATTAAGCAGACTTCCCGAAGACCTGAGAGGTAGTTATGCAAAAATACTGGATTATAAAAAAGATGAATTATATCCATACGTCAAAGCAGCAGATCTACTTTCTGCTTATATAAAATGTATTCAGGAACTTGATGCCGGAAACAAAGAATTCAAAACAGCAAGAGACAGTCTTGCAAAACGTTTGGATTCATTCCCATTACAATCCTTGAAAATTTTCATGGAAGAATTTCTCCCATCATTTATTCAGACTTTGGATCAACAATAATGATAATAAAGCAAGTATAAAAAAATACTTGCTTTTCTCATTTTAAGTATTGACAAGTATGGATTTTTAGTTTATAATTATATTAAATAAGAAAGGGGACGATCACATGAACACAGCATACACAGCGTATTACACAAGACCTGCTTCACATTGGTTTGAAGCTATTCCATTAGGTTGCGGAAGCCGAGGCGCGATGGTCTTGGGAAAATACGATGAAGAAGACATATTATTGAATCAGGACACATTATGGGCAGGACTTCCTATCCTCAACGACCACAAGGAAAACGGTAAATATATAAACACCGCACGTGACCTTATTAATAAAGGAAAATATCTCGAGGCTCATAATTTTGTTGAAAAATATATGTGTGGCTCATTGATAAACGGTTATATGCCTGTGGGAAATATTAAAATTAAATTCAACCATGAAAACATTTCCGATTACATAAGAACACTCGATCTTTCACAAGCAATATACACATGCGAATACAAAGCAAACGGCGTAAAATTTTACCGTGAAGGTTTTGTTTCTCACCCAAATAAAGTATTTGCACAAAAGTACACAGCGGAAAACAATTCTTTAAATTTCGAAATGACCGCACACAGCGTTACAGGTGCAGACACCTACACAGAAGACGGATATCTTAAACTTAACGGAAGAGCCCCCATAAACAGCTTATACATTGATGATTTACTCGTTTATGACCACTCCCCTGACGGAGACTGTATCAAATTCCAGGCATGGATACATGTTGAAACAGACGGTGAAAAAATTTTGGGAGAGAACAGCATCTCCGTAAAAAATGCAAGTTATGCAATCATCTATCAAGTAAGCGATACCTCCTTCATTGATTGGAAAACAATGCCCAGAAAAGACCCGACAATCGAATGTGAAAAGCTTATGAGAGATGCAATCAAAAACGGTTATATTGCAGTAAAAGAGGCTCATATAAAAGATTATACAGCGCTTTTCAACAGAGTTGAGATAACACTTGATAAAGGCAAAAACAGCAGTCTGCCCACAGATGAAAGACTTAAAGCTTTTGCAGATGATATGAGTGACAATGAGCTTATTGCACTTTATTATAATTTCGGAAGATACCTTGTTATATCATCAGAAAGAGAAGACAGTCTGCCGGCAAACCTTCAAGGAATATGGAGCTGGGCACAAGTAGCGGATTGGGGTTCAGACTTCCATACAAACATAAATCTGCAAATGAACTATTGGTGTGTAGAAAATGCAAATCTTTCGGAATGCAGGACTTCCCTTTTCAACTGGTTAAAATGGTTAGATGAAAGCGGAAGAAAAACCGCAAGAGACCTTCATAATTGCAGAGGTTCATGCGCATACCATATGTGTGATATCTGGACAAAATCCACCCCCTCCAACGGAGATCCCATGTGGGCATATTGGCCAATGGGTGAGGCGTGGTTGGCAATGGATATTTTTGACCACTATGAATACACCAAGGACATTGAATTCCTTGCAGAACACTATGACATTCTTAAAGATAATACCTTATTCCTTTATGATTGGCTTTATTACGATACCGAACTTGATTCATATGTAACTTCCCCATCAACTTCACCTGAAAACAGATTCTACTACACAGATGAAGAAGGAAATAAACACAGTGTTGCAGTTTCAAAAGGTACGACTTGCGACCTCTCAATAATCAGAGAAATTTTCAGTGACTTTATAAAAGCAAGTGAAATATTGGGCAGGGATAAAGACCTTGCAGACTCCGTAGAAGCAAAGCTTGATATGCTCTATCCATATCAGATCGGAGAAAAAGGAGATCTTTTGGAATGGTTTAAGGATTTCGAGCAAACAGAGCTCGGACACAGACATATGTCCCATATGCTAAGTGTATATCCCGGAAGCTTTATCAATGAATACGATACACCTGAACTATTCAAAGCTGTAGAAAGATCTCTTGATATACGTCTTGATAACGGAAGCGGTTACACAGGCTGGAGTTGTGCATGGGCACTTATTTTCCTTGCTAAATTCCGCAACACATCAAGAATCTGCGAATACATCAAAAGACTTTTCAGAGACTCAACATCTCCGAATCTTTTGGATCTTCATCCACCTATGATATTCCAGATAGACGGAAACTTCGGTGCAACAGCGGCTATCGGCGAAATGCTTGTTCAGTCAAACAATGACATAATTGAACTATTCCCTTGCATACCGGAATTTATCAAAAATGTTAAATTCAAAGGTATAAGAGCTAAAGGAGGCATAACTGTAAACGGTGAATGGAAAAACGGCGAACTTGTAAACATTGGAATAACTGCGGATTTCAACGGAAAATACAAATTCAGATATAAGGATAAATTTGTAACTGTTGAAGCTGAAGCAGGTAAAGAAATAATGGTTTTCAACTAAAAAATCAGAGCATCCGAAATCAAATCGGATGCTCAATATTTTTTATTTTGAATGTAACTCAAAATTACCCAATTCAAATTTTGAACCGATAAACCTCTGTTCCCCGTAAAGACTGTAATACCCGGAAACCATATAGCTCACAGCACAAGAAATAAGGAAGAACAGTATACCCTGTCCACCAAACAGTTCAACAGAAAGGATCAAAGAAGTTATAGGACAATTTGTAACACCACAGAAAACAGAAATAAGACCCAGACCTGCACCGAAGGATGGATCAAGTCCAATAATCGGAGCTACGATACAACCGAAAGTTGAACCCAAAAAGAAAGCTGGAACGATCTCGCCTCCTTTAAATCCAACAGCAAGAGTTATTGCAGTAAACAAAAGCTTTAAAACAAATGCAAATATTTCCGCTTCGCCAGACATAGCCTTTTCCACAATATGCATTCCTGCGCCATTATAATCATTTGTTTTGAGGATAAGCGTAAGTGCTATAATAATCACACCGCCAACGACAACCCTAATATACGGATTTTTGAAAAACTTGACCGCAAAATGTTTTACCGTATGCATAGATACACAGAACAAAATACCGATCAATCCGCACAAAACAGCCAAAACGATTACGCTTAAAAGGGTAATTAACGAGAATTCAGGAACGCCTGTCATATCAAAGGATGTAGGATGAACCCCCAAAAGTGATGCAACATAAATACCCATTGCAGAAGATAACGCACAAGGAACAATAGCCGCAAAACAAAAACTACCTACACTTATCATTTCGATGGCAAATATCGCAGCTGCAACAGATGTACCGAACAATGATGAAAAGCCCGCAGCCATACCGCACATAATAAGTATCTTATAGTCGTTTTCATTCATATGAAATATTTTAGAGAAAAAAGATGTAATGCTTCCACCTAACTGGAGTGCCGCCCCTTCCCTGCCTGCAGAACCGCCTGTAAGAATAGTCAAGCATGTTGCAAGGAATATAAGTGGTGCTGTTCTGAATTTAATTTTTTCACCATCTCTGATTGCTGTAAAAACCATATTAGTTCCTTTATCTTCAACAAAACCACAACGTCTATATACAAAAACGATTAAAAGACCTGCCAAAGGAAGACAAAAGAGTAACCAACTGAATTTTCCGAACATTTCCGAGGAAATATCAAGACAGTGATGAAAACCTGCGCCCGCAACCCCGACAATAGTACCTGAAACCGCCGCAAGAAGCAACCATTTTAAAAATATATAAAAAGAAACCGTCTGTAATTTCTTAAACATAAATATCCCCATTCTGACACTATAAAATGAAACAACAAATTATACCACATTTTTCGACAAAAAGCAAGTAGTGACAGCAAAAAGTTCAAAACAATTAATAATTCAGATCTGTATATTACAAAATAAAATGAATAAAATTTAGTACGGAATTATACTTGTATAATATTTTAATTTATAGGAGATAGAATGGAAGAAATTACAAACATCCTTTTGCATACGATTCAAAGAATAAACGCTTATCTTTCAGATTACATACTCATAATTTTACTTATAGGAACAGGCTTGTTTTATACATTCGAAACAAAATTTATTCAGATACGGTGTTTCCATGAAGGAATAAAAAAAGTTTTCATCAAACCAAACATAAAGAAGAAAGAAAACAAAGGTTTGACTTCGTTCCAATCACTTATGACATCAATAGCAGCTCAGGTTGGCACGGGAAACATAATAGGAGCATGCGGTGCAATACTTCTGGGTGGTCCCGGTGCAATATTCTGGATGTGGGTAATTGCATTCTTTGGTATGGCTACTATATACGCAGAAGCTGTACTTGCACAGGAAACAAGGGAGATTCTTAAAGACGGAACTATTCTCGGAGGACCGGTTTATTACATCAAAAAAGCTTTTAACAATAATTTCGGTAAATTTCTTGCAGGATTTTTTTCCGTTTCACTAATTCTTGCGCTTGGTTTCATGGGAACGATGGTTCAGTCAAACTCAATCGCAGAAACATCAAGTGCGGCATTTAATATTCCAGCATGGTTGATAGGACTTTTAGTTGCTGCAACCGCAGCATTTATTTTTATAGGTGGCATCAACAGAGTTACATCCGTTACGGAAAAGCTCGTTCCGCTTATGGCTATACTCTATTTACTTCTAGGAATCATTGTTTTGATATTTAATTTTAAAGATATTCCCGAAGCTGTCGGAATGATATTCAAATACGCTTTTCAACCCCAAGCCATAATCGGAGGAAGCTTTAGTTATGCACTGAAAGAATCCGTAAGTCAGGGAGTTAAAAGAGGTCTTTTTTCAAATGAAGCAGGTATGGGGTCAACACCCCACGCACACGCTTTGGCAAATGTAAGTCAACCTCATGACCAAGGTGTCGTAGCAATGATCGGCGCATTTATCGACACGTTTGTAGTTCTTACGATGACAGCACTTGTAGCTATTGTAACATTATACGCAGGAAACGGTCCGCTTGCAGATGGCGTAATTGATGAAGGTATCTCAAAGTCAAATATGATAACGATTGCATTCTCCGAGATCTTCGGAGACACAATGGGAAGCATTTTCGTTGCAATATGTCTGCTCTTCTTTGCCTTTTCAAGTATTATAGGCTGGAATGTCTTCGTAAAGATCAACGTGCAATACCTTTTCGGCAAAAAAGCTATTCCAACATACTCCACACTTACAGTACTTTTTATTTTCGTAGGTTCACTTTTCCCAAACGACCTCGTATGGGAACTTGCCGATATGTTCAATAACTTTATGGTGATACCTAATATAATGGCATTGATAGCTCTTTCTGGAATAGTTATAAATGCAGCAAATACAGGCAAAAAATGAAATAGACATAATATATGGCAAGGAACTAAATCCTTGCCATTGCTGATTATTTAACAGGTTCAGAACTTACCCAATAATAATATGAGCCATCATATGAAAGCTTGAAAGTATGCTTATATTCAGCTCCTAATGGTTCCAACGCTTCATTTGAAAAATCCAACGGCAAATAACCTTCGGTATGGAATGCGTTAACAAAACTTTCCTCTGTTTTGGTTATATCAGAATAGAATTTTATGATTCCCGTGCCCCAACGGTCATGGTCACAGAACAAAACTCTGTCATAAATGTAAAGATAGTCACCGTCCAACTCATATTTACCAAAATAATCGAAAATCATACTTACAGGATAATCTCCGCCATAAGATGCATCGCCTCCAAAACGATTCATTCTATCTATATAAACATACGACATTCCTCCTGCATACCATTCCTTAGTATCAACTTCAACATTTGGACCAAAAATACGTTTAATGGTATAATCAAGATCCTCAAAGTCAAAATATTTGCCATAATCAGTACCCGCACCGGTATAAACAACATTATCCAAAGAACCGACCCAATACGCAAGACGCTTCATATCCTGCATTGATAAAGTGGAAGACTCTACTAATGTGTCAGAATGGAAACAATTCATCTCATCACTGTAAACAATAATATAATCATATAAACCTTTGACATACATATCAGCAAGTTTATCTTTTTCATTGACTACGACAATGTCGGGAATTACAGGATCATCTACAATGGAATCATTAATTTGATTGTCTTGTAAGTCTTGATCTCCATTGCTTGAGTCATCTACCGGGGTACAACCGAAAAGCCCAAGAACATAAACGAGAGCAAATAAAATCGGTATTTTTTTCATTTTGAAAAACCTCCTAAAATTTTATATTTTTATTGTGATTATATTATAACACATATAAAGACATCTGTCAATATTATTTTTGAACAAACATTATCAAATAATTTATCATCTTTTTATACAAAAAACCCTCCCGTTAAAATCCGAGAGGGTTTTGAATCATTTAATTGAGTTAAAAATAGAATCCGTTTCTTCACGTGTTGGCATAGATGAAGACGCCCCCATTCGGGTGACGGATATTCCGGCCGCACAGTTTGCAAAGAGAATGGAATCCTTTACGGGCTTTCCTTCAGCCAATGCAGTACAGAATGCGCCGCAGAAGCAATCCCCTGCACCCGTAGTATCAACGGCTTTACTGCTTGTTGAGGGAACTACAAACGATTCCTCTGCATTGCAGAAGAATGCGCCTTTTTTGCCCATGGTTATTATCACGTTCTTAACGCCTTTTCCCATGAGGACTTTTGCGGCTTCCTTAGCAGAATATTCATCTGAAACCTTTACACCTGTGAAATATTCCGTTTCAGTCTCATTGGGAATGAAATAATCCACAAGCTTGAACCATTTTTCGGGAATTGCGGAATATGGAGCAGGATTCAGAACCGTAATTTTTCCGTATTCTGAAGAAAGCTTCAATGCGGCTTCAACACTTTCAAGTGAAGTTTCAAGCTGAGTGAGAACCACATCGCACTGAGATATTTTTTCGCTTGCTTTTCTTACATCGTCGGCTGTAAGATAATTATTCGCACCTGGAATTACTATGATCTTATTTTCGCCGCTTTCTTCGGAAACTTCTATGACCGCAGAACCTGTGGGATACTCGGAAGTCTCAACAACATAAGAGCTGTCGATCCCTGACTCCGTATAGGTCTTGCGAGCTATATCGGAAAGGACATCTGTTCCTATTTTGGAGACCATTACAACATCAGCACCGTTTTTCGCTGCGGAAACAGCCTGATTCGTACCCTTGCCGCCTGCACCAAAATTAAGACTTCTGCCCATTATAGTCTCACCACCCACGGGAAACTTGGGAGTAAGTGCGGTAATGTCTGCATTAAAACTGCCGATAACAACTATTTTCGCCTTTTTCATATCTTAATCTATTTTAGCAAAAGCCTGTTCAAGGTCTGCAATAATATCTTCAACATTTTCAAGGCCTACGGAAAGACGTATCATACCACCGTCAATTCCTGCGGCAACAAGCTGTTCGTCTGTGAGCTGTCTGTGAGTTGCTGATGCGGGATGAAGAACACAAGTTCTGATATCTGCAACATGAACTACGTTAGAAGCAAGCGTGAGGCTGTCCATAAATTTAACAGCATTTGCTCTTCCACCTTTAATGGAGAAAGAAATTACACCGCTTGTACCCATGGGGAGATACTTTTTACCGAGTTCGTAGTGTTTATTGGATTCAAGTCCCGGATAGTTTACAGAAGCTACCTGAGGTTTTGTTTCGAGATATTTTGCTACTGTAAGGCCCTGTTCGCAATACTGTTTCATTCTGATTGCAAGAGTTTCCAGACCAAGATTAAGAAGAAATGCAGAGTTTGCTGCAGGATAGCAACCGAAGTCTCTCATGAGCTGCATTCTTGCTTTTATAATATATGCCATAGGTCCGAAAGCTTCTGTATAAACTACACCATGGTAGCTTTCATCAGGCTCTGTAAATTCAGGGAATTTGCCGCTTGCTTTCCAATCGAATTTACCTCCGTCAACGATTACACCGCCACCCTGAACAGCATGACCGTCCATATATTTTGTGGTGGAATGAACAACGATATCAGCACCAAACTCTATAGGTCTGCACAAAATAGGTGTAGCAAATGTATTGTCAACGATAAGGGGAACTCCGTTTTTATGAGCAACATTTGCAAATTTCTCAATATCAAAAACTGTAAGAGCAGGATTTGCAAGAGTTTCACCGAATACAGCTTTTGTATTAGGTTTAAAAGCTTTCTGAAGTTCTTCTTCGGAAGCTTCTGCGTCTACCCAGATACATTCAATACCGAGCTTTTTAAGTGTAACACCGAAAAGGTTTACTGTACCGCCGTAAATAGTTGTAGCGGCAATGAAGCTGTCGCCTGCGTTACAAAGGTTAAGAATAGAAAGCAAAGATGCTGCCTGACCGCTGGATGTAAGCATTGCACCAACACCGCCTTCAAGAGCTGCGATCTTTTTTTCAACTGCGTCGCAAGTAGGATTTGCAAATCTTGAGTACATATATTCAGTAGGCATATCAAAAAGTGCTGCGATATGGTCTGTAGAGTCAAAACAGTAGGTGGTACTCTGAACAATGGGAACTACTCTGGGTTCTCCGTTTTTTGGTGTGTAACCTGAATGGAGACATTTAGTCTCGATTTTTGCATTGGGATTCAATTCTTTCATCTGAAAGACCTCCATCTATAAAAATATCAAAATACATCTCTGTATAATATAATAATTATAGCACAAACGAAAGATAATTACAACCATATTTTGTTAAGATTTGATAAATTTTCTTATTTGAAAATTTTGTCAGATAATGTAAATTTATGTTCATAAAAAATATGTTGATAAACATATCTTTTTCTGCTATTCTATATATATTACATAAAAAAAGGATACTTTTCAATGCTATTCTCTTCTTTAACTTTCATATATATTTTTCTTGCCGCATTATGTATATTATATTTTCCAATAAAGAATCCCACATACAGAAGGATCGTTCTGACTGTTTTCTCGGTACTCTTCTATGCATGGGGTGAACCAATATTTGTATTACTTATACTCGGTTCTGTTTTCGTAAATTTCCTTGCAGGGAAACTTATGAATTCGGCTGAAGACAAACCTCAACTAAAAAAGGCTTATCTTATTATAAGTGTAATACTAAATCTTTCTGTTCTTGCTATTTTCAAGTATACTCCAATGGCAGTTGAGACGCTAAACTCTTTATCAGGAACAAACATCCCTATACCGAACATAACCATGCCTATAGGAATCAGTTTTTATACATTCCAAGCAATGTCTTATGTTATTGATGTATACAGAAAAGACACAGAATACCAGAAATCATATTTCAATTTACTGATGTATATTACACTGTTTCCACAGCTCATTGCAGGACCTATTGTACGATATAAGGACATCGCACTTCAAATACCTGAAAGAAAAGCAGACATTGAAGTAATAAATCAGGGAATTTTCCGTTTCTGCGTTGGGCTTGCCAAAAAAGTCATTATAGCCAATAATTGCGGTTCTGTATGCGAATCTCTTTTGAATAACACAGATAACCGTGCTGTTTTTGGACTTTGGATCGGAATGGTGTTTTTTTCGCTGCAAATATATTTCGATTTTTCAGGTTACTCAGATATGGCGATTGGTTTGGGTAAAATATTTGGTTTTGAATTCAAAGAAAACTTCAACTATCCTTACATGTCAAAGAGTGCAACTGAATTCTGGCGCAGATGGCATATATCGTTAGGTACTTTTTTCAGAGATTATGTTTATATTCCATTGGGTGGAAACAGAAAAAGATGGCTATTTAATGTTATTACTGTTTGGTTTCTGACGGGACTTTGGCATGGAGCCTCATGGAACTTTGTGTTATGGGGACTTTTCTATGGAATAATTCTTATAATTGAAAAGAAAGTAGTATTCCCAGCATTTACAAATGCGCCCAAATTCATAACTAATACGATTGCATACATCGCTATGTTTTTCATTACAGTAATTGGCTGGACGATATTCTACTTTACGGATTTCAACGAATTAACAACAGTACTCAGTGGAATGCTTGGATTCGGAGCGCTGCCTATAACAGATATTTTTGCAGATTCCATCATAAAAGAAAACATTTTTCTTTTAATAGTCGGTTTAATTGCGGCATTCCCAATATTTCCAAAACTTTTCGAGCTTATCATATCAAAACTCAAGATTGGAAGCGCTGTGATACTTTATGCAAAATCAGCCTACGCAATGCTGTTACTTGCAGTATCTACGGCTTTACTTGCATCGGGAAGCTATAATCCTTTCCTTTATTTCAGATTTTAGAGGTTAAATAATGAATAAAAAACATAATATAGTAATTATTGTTATCTTTGCAACACTATTTTTTACTGTATCTGCGGCTAATATACTGCAACCGACAAGGGCTACTTTTTCCGAGGAAGAAAAAAGAGAACTTTCAAGATTTCCTGAATTCTCGCTGGAATCTTTAACAAACGGAAAATTCTTTGCAGGAATAGACAGTTTCATATCAGATACCTTTATATTCAGAAACGAACTGATACAGACATCAAGAAAAATAAATTCTCTATGGTCAGCCAGTACATTTTTCGGAACAGATGAAAACAGTATTATTTTTATTTCAACAGATACTCCTTCCATTGATATTGATGTAGAGTCTCCACTGTTGGATATTGAAACAGGTAAAGACAAGGAAAAACCTCCTGTTCAGGATAAAACAGAAGAACCGACAACACCTGAGAATGACGAACCGACAACAAATGAGGATCCGGAAGATAAAACAGATATAAACGAAACACCGAAAGAGCCCACTGAAGACAAAACCGATATTTCAGAAACAACAGAGACTCCTCCTGAAGATCCGAACAAACCTGAAGGAAACACAACTCAGGAACCTGAACCAACAATCTCCCCTGCTGTAACACCGGATCCAGGAAACGATCTGACAGAAATAGAAGATCCTTTAGGTGTCGGAGAACCAGAATTCCTTGCTTCAGGACATATTATTTACAATAACGCAGTATATTCAATTCCTTATTTGGTAAAAAGTGTTGCAGAATACTATGCTGATGTTGTAAGCTATTATAAATACCTGTTCCCGAATGCAAGGGTAAGTACGCTCAGTGCGCCTCTTTCCTCTTCAATGCTGACAATTCCATCATTGAAAAATAAAATTACCGACCAAAACAAAATGATAGATACAATAAATTCTTACCTTGAGGAAGATATAAACGGTGTCAACTGCTTTGATGAAATGTTCGAACACAGAAAAGAATATCTATATTTCAGAAGTGACCATCATTGGACCGCAAGAGGCGCATATTACGCCTATACGGCATTTATTAAATCAATCGGTATTGATCCTGTACCACTTGAAAACTTCAAGGAAGAAGTCTTAAACTCCTCATGGAAAGGCACAATGTACGGCTACACAGGAGATGAAAGAGTCAAAGAATTCACAGACGAAGTTTACGCTTACATCCCAACAAAAAAACACACCATGACGACATATAACAGAAACGGCGAAGCTTCCAAATACAACACATCGATTCTTACAAGTTACAGAAGCTATGATGCATTTCTTGATGGTGACAATCCTTACACCATTATAAATGTTCCAGAAAACCCAAACGACATGACGATACTTGTTCTAAAAGACAGTTACGGTAGAGCCATGATACCGTTTTTGATCGAGCATTACAGCACCATAATTGTTGTAGACCCAAGATATATATATTTTGATATCTATGAGTTGCTTAAAGATTATCCTTTGACGGACATTCTATTTCTGAACAATCTGTACAACCCAAATGTTCTGAGTTACCCAAAAAATCTCATGAGAGCAGTAGGTAAATAATTAAAACCGACATATTCATAAAAGGATATGTCGGCTTTTTTGTAAATTCTGTTCATATTTGCTCTTTACAAAATCTATTTTTTCTGCTATAATATATATTACAATCCGAGTAAAGGAAGTAAACAAAATGAACGAAAAAGAAATTGCGGAGATACGCCGCAGATATAAACCTGAAAAGCATAATCTCTCAAGAATACGAGGTTGTTATGTGGATGCCAAAAAGGAGATCCTTTCAGAGTTCACACAGTCACTTGAGCTTATGACGCAAGATGAATGTGAAAGCATACTTGCATTATTCAGAAAAACATTAGGCGGTACTATCGGAAAGAATCTCATTGATATTGAATTCCCAAACGATGTGGTTCTCGAAGGTGCTGAACATAAGGCTCTTATGACTCTCAGAGAAAGCGAACTGAAAGACGACGAAGCTGTTCACGATCTTTACAAAAGAATTATTGAATCTTTCAGAATGGAAGACGATTATCTGATACTTTTGGCAAGTGATAAATATGACGTGTTTGCTTATTCAAAAAACAAGGAACAACAAGATGAATCTTCAAGTATGTTTTCCTATATTCTTTGCGCACTTTGTCCTGTTAAAATAACAAAACCTGCGTTGAGCTATTATTCAAGTGAAAGTACATTCCACAATATTGCGGCAAATTCAGTAATTTCAGCTCCTGTTATGGGCTTTATGTTCCCCAATTTTGATGACAGAGCTGCAAATATTTACAACGTAACAATGTATACGAAAGACATAAAAGAAAACCATGACGAATTTACAGACACCGTTTTCAAAAGTAAAACTCCGCTTCCAGCCGCAATTCAAAAAGCAACTTTCAGATCAATACTCAGCGATACAGTTGCGGAAGAATGTGATATAGACCTTGTTCAAACAGTTCAGAATAAGATAAATGAAATGATAGAAGCTCATAAAGCAGACAAAGATGCTGACCCCTTGATGGTAACAAAAAGAACAGTTAAGAGAATACTTGACGAATGTGAAGTAAATGAAGAAAAGATCCAAGCTTTTGAAACTGAGTTTGATACGGAATTCGGTATTGGGGCAGAAATTCATCCTCAGAACCTCATAGACCCGAAAAAACTTGAAGTTACGACCCCCGATGTAACTATAAAAGTTAATCCCGAAAGAAGCGATCTTATTTCAACTCAAATAATTGACGGGGTAAAATACATACTTGTCAGAACAGAAAATGATAATGTTGAAGTCAACGGTGTAAACATTCATATAAAATAGAAAGGAAACAGAACCATGGCAAGAGAACTAAAAACAGGTGTTGCTTATCACAGCAACAGAATACTTGAACACGTAAGAGAAGATATGCGTGAAATTTCAAGAGCAGATATGGATATCGTCGTACACATGTTCTCCCACAACGACTGGGACAGACACACGCGGGTAATGAAGGATGTTTTCGCAATTTCCGAAGATGCCGGTCTTGAAGTCTGGGTAGATAACTGGGGACTCGGCGGCACTCCCGGCGACAAATCACACTTTCTTGCTTACTATCCAGATGCACATATGTACTTCAGCAACGGAAGAATGCACCCGACTCACGTTTGTCTCAACAGTCCCGATTACAGAAAATTTGTCAAAGACTGGCTCGACACAGTTGCGGAAATAGGCGGCAAGACGATATTCTGGGATGAACCGCATTTTCCTTACAGTGGCAAAGAGCAGGCATTCACTTGCTGCTGTCCGAGATGTAAAAAGCTCTTTGAAGAAAAATACGGAAAACCAATGCCAAGCATTGTAACACCCGAGGTCGATGAGTTCAGAACAGAGACATTGGTAAGTTACTTTGGAGAAATAACCGCTTATGCGGAATCCTTGGGGCTTAAAAATGCTGTTTGCGTAATGCTTCATGAAAACATCGGTATCAATCTTGACACAATGGACAAGATCTGCAGTTTACCGTCACTTCATAATGTAGGTTCAGATCCTTACTGGCACGGAACAGGAGTTCCCGCATACAAATATGTATACGATGGAGCAAAAAAGAATCTGGAAATATCAACACAGTATAAGAAAGAACACAATGTCTGGATACAGGCTTACGGAACTCCCAAAGGCGAAGAAGATGAAATAATCGAAGCAACAGAGGCTGCTTACGACGCAGGGGCAAGGACGATAATTGCATGGGGTTATAGATGCGGAGAGTCAAATGATTACCGTGCAGAAAATCCTGACAGAGCATGGCAGGCAACAAAAGAAGCTTTCAAACGTATAAGAGCTATGGAACATGACAGAATTCTTGCTGAAAACAGAGCAAAGTATATGAAATAACAAAAAAAGAGAGATGCGTAAAAACATCTCTCTTTTATTTTGCCATAAATGCTTATTTAGCCTTTGCTTCGTTAAGATTACGTGCACTTGTTTTGCCTTCGGGCTTGATTTCACCTGCAGCCATAAGAGAACGTTTTGTGAGTGCGGGACCAACAAGTTCATATACAAGAACAGCGAAAAGTACAACGCTTCTCACAATGCCGCCATCGGAAAGTTCTGCTGCGGTAATAGCCATACCAAGAGCTACACCTGCCTGAGGTAAAAGTGTAACACCAAGGTGGTTTGTTATATGCTTATCGCATTTGCAGAGTTTACAGCTGCCGAATGCACCGAAATATTTACCTGCAGAACGAGCGATGATATAAATAACACCGACAAGTACGACCATAGGGTTCTTGAGAATATTAAGGTCAAGTTCAGCACCTGATATAACAAAGAAAAGAATATTGATTGGAGCTGTCCAACGGTCTATTCTATCCATAAGCTCTTCGGAAGTTTCGCAGAAGTTACAGAAGATCGTACCTGTCATCATACAAACAAGAAGGAGTGAGAAACCGACATGGATTCCGCCAACTTCAAATTTGATCATTGAAAGTCCTACTGTAAGCATTACGAAAGCAACGGAAATTGCAAGACGTTTACTTCTGGAATGGAAGAAGATTTCGATCCAGTTGAGAAGGAAACCGCAAACAGCACCAAGGATAAGTGATGCAACTATCTCAATAACAGGTTCGAGAACAACGCCTACAACGCTGATTGCTCCAGATTCGAGAGCATTTGCTATACCGAAAGATGCAGAGAAAAGTACCAGACCTACAGCATCGTCTATAGCAACTACAAGGAGAAGAAGCTTGGTCAAAGGACCATCAGCTTTGTACTGCTTAACGACCATCAATGTAGCTGCAGGAGCTGTAGCAGAAGCTATAGCACCAAGTGTAATAGCCGCAGGGATAGAAAGCAACTCTGGCATTGCAAAATGAAGAAGAATAAGAACGATATCCACAACGACTGTTGTAATTACCGCCTGAAGAATACCGATAGTGATAGCACTTTTACCCATAACTTTCAACTGAGAAAGTCTGAATTCATTACCAATGGTAAATGCAATAAAACCGAGTGCCAACTGTGTAATAAGTTTCATACCTTCAACCTGTTCAAGGGAATTAAATCCGAAACCGGGAATCCCGATCGCACCAAGGAAGAAAGGACCAAGAATAAGACCCGCTACAAGATATGCTGTAACTGCGGGAAGTTTAAGAACTTTTGCAAGACGGGACAAAAGAAGTCCGCCAATCATTGCAAGCGCAAGACTGATTAAAAGTTGCATAGTTAAACCTCTTTTCAAAAAAACGAGCTTTATTTATATTTTATATAATTAAGATGTTCTCGCAAGACGAACATCAAAACAACATTAAACGGCATTAACCGTACAGTTGTAGATTATACATCTTTTTTCGTAATTTGTCAAGAGGTGGAGCGTTTATTTAGTTTTTTCGTCAAATATCTGCATTTTTCATAAATATCTGATTTCTAATTCATCAATAAACGGAACACAAATAAGATCTTTTGAATCAATATTTGACTTTTTCATCTCTATTGCAGTAACTGTTCTGTTGTTATATGTTGTGTAGTAATATATTCCTTTATCAGCATTACAACATGATGTATAGACAGTATAAAAGCTTTTTCCGTCTTCCAATTTAATACTTCCTTTTATCTGTGTAACAGAATCCATTATATGAAAGAAACGGCTGATATTTTCATTTTCACTACTACCGGATTCAGAGTTATACTTCATAAATGAAGCTCTGACAAATCTTGACAACGAAGAACCGTCACCGGGTAACCCAAAAGAACCCAATCCTTTTGAGTATCTATCAATTATAAGTTCCGATGAGAATCTGTTTTCGGGAATATTTGATGTCAGATTCATATAATTCGCGAGATTTATCATATGATACGGAAACTCCGGGGCATTAGTGAGAATTCCAATATTGTTCTCATAAACTTTCAAACCGTCAGATGTAGATTCGACAGTAAGTGAACTATATTTATCCGAGATCATCCAATGCAAAGAAGTCGGTGGAAAATCATCATTAAAATATTTATTTGTAAGATTAACAGCTGTTAATGATTCTTTCAGATCACAAACAGATCTGAAATTACAAAGAACCCATGGAATAAACTCGTAAGAAGCTAAATTAAGACAGTTTTCCTTATAATCAAAATACTTTGCTCTGTCAGGAAAACTTAATGCTGCAACACATAATCCGCTTTCATTCATCGCATCATAATACAATGGATAACCGTCAACAACTGTTGCCGTTCCGATTATCGCTTCATGAGAACATATATCATGGGTATAATTAAACTTAAAAGGATAATTATGCGGAGTGATCACATTTTTCTCGTCAAAGTGGTATTCAAGATCCAGAGTCCTGCCGAAATAAAAATCGTTATTTTTAAAAGATAATGCAGTACACATATATATCACCTCAGATATAGTGTACTGCAAAAATCATCAATTATTATATAAACTGAGCAAAAATGCTTGCCAAAACAACAGTCATCAAACCTGTAACAACAATGGAAAGACTGCTGATCGCGCCCTCGATCTCCCCTATCTCCAAAGCCTTAGCAGTGCCAAGTGCATGCGCGGATGTTCCTATAGCAACACCTTTTGCAACAGGGTCTGAAATTCGGCACAATTTACAAAATACTTCCGCAAACATATTTCCGATAAGTCCCGTTATAATTATAACAGCAACTGTAAGAGCTACATACCCACCTAATTCTTCTGACACGCCCATTCCTATGGCAGTAGTAATGGACTTTGGTAAAAGAGTAACATATGATGCATGATCCATTTTGAAGAAGAAAGCAAATATGAACACCCCTGTTAAACTCGTTAAGGTTCCGCTTAAAATTCCAAGAATTATCGCAAATGCATTCTTTTTAAGAAGTTGGAACTGCTCATATAGTGGTATAGCTAAGCAAACAGTCGCAGGTGTCAACAGATAACTGATATATTTTGCACCATCATAATATGCTTCATAATTAATATCAAAGATGACCAGAAAAAGCATTATTAACGCAACGGAAATCAAAATAGGATTAAACAGATCTATATTAAATTTCTTTTTCAAAAGTAATCCAAAAGCATAAGTAACAAGCGTAATAAATACTCCAAAATAGACGGAGATCTCAAAAAAATCATTCATTCTTATCAACCTCCGAACCTTTCCTTCTCATAATACCCTGTGTTACCCATCCCGAAACCGCCATAACGATAAATGTAGTAACAACAGTAATCAAAACATACTCCAACAGAGATGATTTCAGCACATTCCAGGAGGTCAAAAGCCCTACAGCCGCAGGCACGAACATTATCGGCATTATTTCGATCAGAAATTTTCCCGTTTCTTTTACAGCATCTAAGGGAATTATTCTCAATTCTAAAGATAAAAACAATATAACAATACCATAAATACTTGCAGGAATTGGTAACGGAATCACTCTGTTCAATATTTCACCTAAAAATGATACTGCTATTATGATCAAAAATTGTTTAATATACTTCAATTATAAAACCCCTCTTATTTTTCACCCACGAAAAGAAGGTGGTTACTCCTGCCTAACATTTCAGGTTTTTCGCAGCAATAAAAATGATATTTTAAGTATTGGGAATATCCTTCGTCGCTCAATGAGTTTATTTGCTCAGCCATAAGTTCACTCAATCCGTCGGAAGCAACTTCATGAAATATTTTAATTCCACCGTCAAGAAGCATTTTCCGACACACATCAACTGTAAAAAATACAAATGGAAAATCTTCAACCTTAAAAGTTTCATGGTCATAGGTATTTTCTTCCAAATATTTAGGGTTCCAGCTTAATTCCGTAGCAATCACCATATCATTGGATATAAAAGCGAAGAACAGCTTACCGCTGGGCTTACAGACCCGTTTAGCTTCTGAAATACATTTCTGACGGTCAGATTCATTATGTAAATGGTAAAGCGGTCCGAAAAGTAAAACAACATCAAAGGAATTGGACTCGTACAGAGAAAGATCGACCGCATTCCCCTGATAAAGATCAATATCATGTTGAGGCTGGATCTTTTTACTGAACGCCGCAATATTGTTATCGGAAAGCTCAACCGCAGAAATACAGTGACCCTTATTTGCAAAATATAAACTGTACTCCCCTGCTCCTGCACCAATATCAAGGATCTTATCTCCGGGCTTTAAGTATTTTTCAATATAGCGTACCGTTGTAAGAAATTCAACCCGCGCAGCCTTTGAGCGATTCAAGCGTATATCCTCATTAAATATTTCATAAGTTTTATTTATCTGTTCAAGTTCATCTTTGATCAGATATAATTCATTGAAATCCATAAAAATTCCTTCCGATCAAGCAAATAATAGTTTTTATTTTTGTTACAATTATAGGGTTGATTTTTTTCATATTATATGATATAATATTACTCGTTAAGCCGATGTGATGGAATTGGCAGACGTGACGGACTCAAAATCCGTTGGTAGCGATACCGTGCGGGTTCGACCCCCGCCATCGGCACCATAATATTTTAGAGAGATAGGTAAAGTTTGCCTATCTTTTTTATTTTTAAAGCGTACTTAAGGGGGTCGAAGGGTTGGAAGTGAATGATAGTCCTGCGGACTATCAGAGCCAACCAGCGATCCTTCCGCAGAAGGTCGACCCCCGCCATCGGCACCATATATAAAGATAGGTAATAATACCTATCTTTTTTATTTAAGTCATTTCACCTACTATTGTGGGGGGGGCGAAGGGTCGGAAGTGAATGACAGTCCAGTGGACTGTCAGAGCCGACCAGCGCTCTTTCCGCAGAAGGTCGACCCCCGCCATCGGCACCATAATATTTTAGAGAGATAGGTAAAATTTGCCTATCTTTTTATTTTAATCTTCTCTGATTTCCCTATACATCGCAGATGCATCGGCTTTTGCAGCGTGCTCGTTGACCTGAAGAACTTCAAATTTTGCTTTTCTTCCACCGAAAGATATTTCTATAACATCTCCGATTTTTACATCATATGCAGGCTTTGCATCTTTTCCGTTAACAGTAACTCTGTCTCCTGAACAAGCATCCTTTGCAACTGTACGTCTTTTGATAAGTCTGGAAACTTTAAGGTATTTATCGAGTCTCATTCATATATTCCTTTCAATTTTTAATAAGATCTGCGGTCTTGCCGCCTGTAAGTCTGATTATATCATCCGGAGATATTTCGATCTGTCTGCCTATTTTACCCGCTGACAGCATAACGGTATCATATAAAACGATAGCTTCCTCAAAAGTTATCTCCATTTTTCGTTTTAAACCGAGAGGACTGCAACCACCACGGACATAACCTGAAACCTTGTTAATATCAGCCACAGGAATCATTTCAACTGATTTCTCCCCTACTGCCTTAGCGGCTTTTTTGAGATCAAGTTCACAATCTACAGGTAAGCAAAAAACGAAATATTCTTTACTTGCGCCTTGGGTAATCAATGTTTTAAAAACTCGCTCCTTAGGCTGATTCAATTTTTCTGCAATACTTATCCCGTCAATCAAACCATCGGAAACATCATACTCATGAGGAATATAATTCACACCTTCGGATTCAAGAATACGCATTACATTTGTTTTGTCTTCTTTTTTCATTCTATCACCGCAATAAAGTATAACACATTTAGAACTCAAAGTCAAGGTTTTATTCTTGAATAATTATTTTCTTTCGTCTTTATAATATATTTTAAATAAAGTTTTCAATCTACCTCTTGACAAATCGAACAAAATGATGTATAATATATCAGCGTTGAAAAAATGACCGAGCACAAATTGAATATTTGGAGAGATATCGAAGCGGTCATAACGAGGCGGTCTTGAAAACCCGCGCGTAACTGTTCCTTTTGTTCCCTCAAAATCCTTGTAATATCAAGGGTTTTCGGCATTTTCTAAAAAATAAAAATTTCATAGTTCTCTCGCGAAATTCTCTCCAAATTCCGGAGCATTTCGCTAAAGATAACCTACGGAGGGTTATCGAAGTGGTCATAACGAGGCGGTCTTGAAAACCGTTTGCCCTCTGGGCACGTGGGTTCGAATCCCACACCCTCCGCCACATTTTGCACAGTTTTGTGCAACAAAAAGCACTTGAATTTAGTGATATTCGCTAAAAATCAGGTGCTTTTTTCTTTGCTTTAAGCCCCCAAAATTTTTGCCTTGGAGAGAACTCAAAAATTCTCTCCTGACCCCCGAAAAACCCTTGTGGCATAAGGCTTTTTCAGCTCTCCCATTTGCTCGTGATTTGCACATTTTCGGGTATTTTTACCGCGTTTTCCATGGCTTTTGCGGCATTTTCCTTGCTGCTCCAGTCCAAATGCGTGTAAATATTAAGGGTTACACTCACGGTGGAGTGCCCTAAATAGTCCTGTACTTCCTTGGGCGAGAGCCCCATTTTGTGCATCAGACTCGCGCAGGTGTGGCGCAGATCGTGAAAGCGGATCTTGCGCAATCCGTTGCGTTCAAGTATCTTCGGAAATGCATCCTCAATGTAGCGCGGCTTGAAGCGGTTACCCATTTCGTCGGTGAACACGTAGTCGATGTCCTTCATGTTGTAGCTGTTGCCGCAGATCTTGCGGTTCCGCTTTTGCACCTCGCGCCAAGCAAGTAGCTTCTCTCTCACCGTGTCAGACATGGGAAAGCTTCTGTAGCTCGACTTGGTCTTGGTGCGGTCGGAGGCAATGATAACGGTTTTGCCATCCACATGCGCCTCTGTGACCGTGTGGTTGATGGTGATCCTGTTCTCCTCAAAGTCAATGGCTTTCCACCGAAGTCCGAGCACCTCACTTCTACGCAGACCCAAGAGCGCTGTGATGTAGATGAGAAGACCCAGCTTGTGATCCCAAGATTTCTCGATGAGCAAGGCAAGCTCCTCCTCGGTGTACGCCGAGCCTTCAAAGCGCTCCGCGCGTGGCGGGTCAACCTTGTCGGCGGGATTGTTTGGGATGAGATCCATTCGGTATGCGTACTTGAGAATCTTGTGAAGCAGCGCGTGCTCGTGTCTGACCGTTGTTCCCGACAGCGTTTTCATCTCGTGGAGATAGAAGGTCTGTAAGTCCTTGGCTTGCACGTTGGCAAGTGCTAAATTCTTTTTCTCAAAGTAAGGAATGAACTTCTTTTCCACCGTGGTCTGATAGCCGCCGAAGGTGGTAGGCACGACCGTAGTTCGCACCACCTCAAGCCAAGCGCGCATAAAATCGGTGAAAAGCATTCTGTCGCTAAAATCAAAATAGTCGGCGGGAGCCCTCGGCACAACAAAGCTTTTGCGAAGATGCGATAGCATTTCTTCGGCGCGCTTCTTGTTTCCTTTCACGGGAAGTCCCGTGGCTTTCCATATTTGTTTTCGTTCGCCTGTGTAATCGGTGTAG
>SVMT01000027.1 GCA_015067305.1 Oscillospiraceae bacterium
CTTATGGATGCGTTCAAAATTTATAAGGAAAAGGGTATCGCTCCTGTAAGGGCGCTTGTTTCAGACTATACTGATGACCCTGAAACATATCATATAGATGATGAATATCTCTTCTGTGAAAACCTTCTTGTTGCTCCCATTATCGGCGAAAATGACGGAAGAAAAGTTTATCTTCCCGCAGGCGAATGGGTAGACTTCTTTACAGGCGAAAAGCAGGAAAGCGGTTGGTTTGAAGTTGAGACAACGAACATTCCCGTTTATAAACGTATAAAATAAATTCTTTATATAAGTAGTTGACAGAACAAGAAAAGTGTGGTATAATGAATCAAAAGATTTATTGTACCACTTTTTTAAAAGGAGATATACCAATGAAAAAGCTTACATTCGGCACACCTGAGGAACTCGTTCCTTCCACTTATTGCGACGGCTTCAATTATGTTGAAACAGAAGTAAAGTACGATATTTCCAAGATCAGAGCTAAGGAGAATGCAAGAGGCTATACATTGCTTCTTCCCTTGGATCAGAATGAACATATTTACGGTTTCGGACTTCAGCTCAAGAGAATGGACTTTAAAGGTCACAAGGTCACAGTTCGTACCAATGCTGACCCCGTGGCTCCAACAGGGGACTCCCATGCTCCTGTACCTTTCTTTGTAAGTACAGCAGGTTACGGTATTTATTTTGATACAGCACGTTATGCGGAATTCGATTTTGACGCAAAACTTACAGGCACTGCAAAGTCTACTTCCGATAAAATCGATACAACAACAGACGCACTTTATGATACAAGCAAGGTTGATGCCGAAAGAGTTTGTGCAGTTCAGATCCCTGCCGCTAAGGGTATTGATATTTATATAATCGAGGGTGAAACTATCACAGATATAGTTTCTCAGTATAATATGCTTTCGGGCGGCGGCTGTGATGTTCCTCAGTGGGCGCTTGAAGTATTTTACAGATGTAATACGGAGTGGATCCAGTCTCAGGTAATTGATATTGCAGACTATTTCAGAGAAAAAGATATTCCATGTACCATTCTTGGCCTGGAACCGGGCTGGCACAAGAGAGCTTACTCCTGTTCGTTTACATGGAGACCCTGGAAATTCCCCGATCCCGATTCCATGATCGAATATCTCGGTTCAAAAGGTTTTCATATCAATCTTTGGGAACACGCGTTTACTCATCCCGAAGCGCCTTTCTATGATCAGATCAAAGATAAATGCTGTGATTACGGAGTATTTGACGGTGTCGTTCCCGACTTCGGTCTTCCTGAAGTAAGAAAGATTTTTGCGGACCATCACAGAAATAATGTTATCAAGGGTTGTATAGACGGCTTTAAGCTTGACGAATGTGACGGTTCCGATATTACGGGCGGTTGGTCGTTCCCCAATCTTGCGGAATTCCCCTCAGGTCTTGACGGTGAAAGATATCACAATCTTTTCGGTACACTTTATGCAAAAACAATAATGGACGCTCTTGACCACAGACCCACACTTTGTTCTATCAGACAGGCAGGTCCTTTGTTTGCGCAGTATCCCTTTGTGCTTTATTCCGACTTGTACGATCATGAAGATTTTATCCGTGGCTGTGTAACTGCAGGATTCTCAGGACTTCTCTGGACACCTGAAGTTCGTGATGCGAGATCTGCGGAAGATATGAAACGCAGACTTCAGAATATAGTGTTCTCCACTCAGTGTCTTATCAATGCGTGGTATTGCAATGAAGCTCCTTGGCTTGACCTTGGTTGTGAAGATGATGTTCGTGAGATCCTCAAGATCAGAGAACAGGTAATTCCTTATGTCCTCAAGGCGTTTAAAAATTATAAGGAAAAGGGTATTGCTCCAATGCGTGCGCTTGTTTCCGACTATACAAATGACCCCGAAACTTACGGTATTGATGACCAGTATATTCTCGGCGAAAATCTTATTGTTGCTCCTATTATTGCAGGCAATAAGGGACGTAAGGTATATCTCCCCGAGGGTGAATGGGTAGACTTCTTTACGGGCGAAAAGCAGGAATGCGGTTGGTTCGAGGTCGAAACAGACAACATTCCCGTATATAAGCGTGTGAACTGATCGTTATGTTGCGGAAAAAGACTTTTGTCGGAAGAATTCCCGATGAGGCGCTGTATGCTTATTTTTTGAGTGTCAGAGTTCATTTGTCTTTGGGTAAAAATGTCACAACGGCGCTTTTTGACAATATCAAGTATGTCAAGAACCTGAAACTCAGAAAGCTACTCAGCGAAATCAGGTCTGATATGTTCATGAACGGAACCTCATTTTCCGATGCGTTCAAGGCTCATGAAAGAGCTTTTCCGTCGGAGATCGTTCCCTTGCTTTGTATGGGTGAGGCTACGGGTACCATGGATGTTTCCGTGAAAAGCTGTGAATCCTTGCTCCGAATGCGTGTGGAAACGGAAAAGGCGATAAAAAATGAGATGACATATCCTTTTTTAGTCGTGCTTCTTATCATTGTTTTGTCAATGCTTCTCGTTATTTTTGTTCTGCCGTCATTCCTTTCCCTGTTGCCGGACGGTATTCCTACGGAGGTTAATTCCTTTGCGTGGAATGTTCTGCTTGGTGTTGCGATATTCTCTGTTCTGTTTTTGATCGTTATACTGCTCTGTAGGACTGTTGAGCCTATAGGTAAATTTTTCCATATGCTTAAGCTTTATTTCCCCGTATTCGGGAATGTTGAAAGGGCAAAGGTTACGGCAATGTGTTCTCTGTGTCTGGATATCATGATGAAAAGCGGAATGTCAGGCATGATGATCTATGATATGCTGATGAAAGTCGTTCCGAACAAGCACGTTAAGTCAAATCTCGAAGATAGCTATGAGTCACTTCTTGACGGCGTTTCGATAGATGTTTGCATACGTACCACAAAAGGTTTTACTGACTTTTTCTATTCGATTCCGATAATGACGAAGGTTCTTGACGAAAAAGGCATGAGTCCTCTTGAAATATGTGCGGAACGTGCGGTGAAGGAAATGGAAGCTTATTTGAAAAAGATCGTTTCATTCATACAGCCTGCCTTGTTTCTTGTTATAGGCTTTGTTGTGATCGGCTTGTTTGCGGCAATATTTACTCCGTATCTAAACTCAATGCAGGATATACTTGATATGCTCTGATTGAATATAATTATTAGGGGAACCGTTTTTTTGTAAAATCGGTTCCTCTTCGCTTATTTTTATAATGATTATCGAAAGTCGAAACGCTAAACCGTTTCGACAAGCCGATAAAATCGGCTTTTGTTAATTCAAATTGGTAACAATTTGAATTAACTCGACATTCATTGAAATGAGTATAGACAAATTTTCAAGGAAAATTTGATGGGATTGGCTCTTTTAGCACTAACTATGCTGTTTAAGCACCTTTAAAATGGAGCCAACCCTATTGAAATACAACCTTTCAGGTTGTATTTCGAATTTCTATAATCATTATGTGAAGAGAATCGGTTTGGTAATTAAAAACTATCGGATAAAACATTTTTAATGTATTATTGGAATCCGTATATAAAGATAACTCAAGGATCGGTTTTCTTGAAAAGGGTATGGGAAAAACTTCTTTTTCCGCGAAAAGAAGTTTTTCCCATGAAGTGTTTCTGTAAAATTAAAGCTCGATATCGAAGTATTTGTCGAGGAGTTTCTGAGTTCTGCCGTGGTAGAATTTCAGGTCTTCTGCTGCGTGGTCGTCGGAGCCTGTTACATAAGCTTTCATAGCTCTGCCTTCTTCGAAGCAGTATTCATCGTGAACGGGGAAGTAATACTTCATGAGGAAGTTTCCGTATTTAACAAATCTGAAATCGCCCACAAGTCTTCTCTGGCTGCTTGCTCTGTCAACTGTTACGTTGTAGAATGTTTTTACAGCGTTGATGATCTCTTTTTTGTCGTTGGAGGGCGCAAATACAAGAGTTGAACCGATGTATGCGCTGGGGTTGTAGATGGAGTTGTGGCTGTCGCTGCTGCCAACAACGGGAATCTTCTGACCCATTGCGATATGCTTGTGATACTGTGCAGTCTGGAAGCCGTTATGTTCAAAGTAGAGTTCGCCGCCGAGAACTTCAAATGCGTCGCAAGGCATTGTGTCGAGCATGTAGTCTGTGAATTTTTCAGCTATCTGATATGCGTCTGTGATCCAGAAGGGGTGGCAGTAAACTGCGAGACCGTTACCTTTCTGAATGTGTCTGAACGCCCATACGCAAGCCGCATAAATGAACTTGTCGATGTGCTCGGGAATATCAAGCTCTTCAGCAAGAGCGTTTACTTCCGCTTTGAACTCTTCTGTGGTGAGAGTTTTAGGCGGATTTTCAATTATTGCTCTATCGGAAATGCTTTCACCTTTATCTCTGAACTGCCAACATTCCTGAACGAGACCGTTTACGCTGTAATCACTACCGAAATTGATGATGTGTACGGGGTTACCGGGAAGATGAACTTCTTCACCCTCAACGATATTAAAGTCAATGGGAACATCTTTGTAGGCGTTCTGGGCTTCAAGTGAGGGATAGTATCTGCCGTGGTCTGTTACCGCAAAGAAGTCATAGCCCCATTTTCTGTAGTTTGCGCAAACGATAGCTGGAGCCTGCTGACCGTCAGAACGGCGTGAGTGAATGTGGAGGTCTCCGATAAAGGGGTATTTGCCTGCCATGTCCTGTTCGAGGGCATAAACTGCAAGCTTTGTCATTTCGTCTTCTTCATTTTCTTTGTAAATTCTTACAAATATCTCTGTTTCCCAACCTGCGGTGTGCTTGAAAACGAGACAACCGTCTGCGTTGGGTTTTACTTTATATTCGTAAAGCGCTCTTTTTGCGAGACCGTCACCGTCTGTTGCGGGGCGAAGTGTGAGTCTGTATTCCATTCCGGGAATAAATCCTGCCTGCCAACCGAGAGGTCTGATAGTGATCTCTGTTTCTTTATTTACAAGAAATACTTTCGGGTAAATATCATAGTATTCCATTTCTCTGGAAGCGGGGTTTAACATATTGATTATCTCCTTTAAAATTTTTTATTTTGTAAGTTCAATAGCGTAGAGCCACTGACATTTTACTTCATCGGGGTTTATGGCGGGGAAGAGAAGTTCTGCCTTGCCGTTGTTCTCTCTTATCTTGACCTCAGCAGGGTGGGAGAGAAGTTTTGCTTTTAAATCGGGTGAATAGGGGACTTTGTCAAGAACAAGTGTTCCGAATGGGAATTTATTTGTTACTGCGAAGACCTTTTCGCCCTTTTTGGTGTAGTAAACATCTTTTTGAGGTTCTTTTGTATATATCTCCGTGCCGTAGATAGCGTCACCGTTGACTTCAAGCCACTGACCCATCTGGAGGAGCCTTTCTTCCATGATGACGGGTATTGTTCCGTCTGCGTTTGGTCCGATATTCAAAAGGAAGTTTCCGCCTTTTGATACAAGGTCGCAGAGAGTTTCAAGCAGTTCTTTTGCGGTCATGTAATCTTCTGTGGTCTCTATCCTATTAAAGCCGAAAGACTTTCCGATACCTCGACATTCTTCAAAAGGTCTGTCGAGGATAACATCTTCGATTTTTCTGTTACCGTCGATCGTTCCGTATTCTGTGGTGAAGTTTCCACCGAGTTTGCCTCTCGTTTCGTTTCCCCAGCGGTCGTTTGGAACGATAAAATCTTTTACGGAAGATTCGTTGTAAAGCCAAGTGAGGAATTCGGTTGAGTGCCATGTGGAGCTGGGGTGATCCCATTCGCCGTCTGTGAAGAGAGTCCAGGGCTGATATTTCTCAACAAGTTCTTTCAGCATTGGGTGGAGATGTTTGAGTGCATATTCTTCTGGGTCTCTGAGATATATGGGGTTTGTCCATTCGTAAACGGAGTGGTATACGCCGAATTTTACGCCCGTGCCGTCCATAGCGTCACGCAGTTCCATGCAGAAGTCTCTGTGTGGTCCGATGTCCCAGGAATTCCAGTTCCACGCATATTCTGAGGGGTACAGACAGTAGCCGTCGTGGTGTTTTGAAACGAGGTTGATATATTTTGCACCTGATTTTTTGAAAAGATCTGCCCATTCTTTCGCATCAAAAAGCTCTGCTTTGAACATTGAGGCAAAGTCTTCGTATTTTGTATTGGGGGAATAAACTCTGTTGTGGAATATTGCAGCCGGATGATTCTGGTCTTTGAGCTGGTCTTTGTACCATTCCGCATAACAGCCTTTTTTAGTATATGCGGGAACAGAATAAAGACCCCAATGAATGAAAATACCGAATTTTGCGTCTCCGAACCATTTCGGTACTGGTCTGCGGTTCAGAGATTCCCAATTATTTTCGTAAATCATGATGCTTTCTCCTTTATGAAATGCTTAATTTGTAGAATTCACCTTTTTTAGCCATAAGTTCGTCGTGTGAACCTTGTTCTTCTATGCCTTTTTCTGTGAGATAGATTATAGTATCTGCGTTTTTGATAGTTGTAAGTCTGTGCGCGATAGTGAGTGTGGTTCTGCCTACAGCAAGGAGTTCAAGGGATTTCTGAACAAGTCTTTCGCTCTGGTTGTCAAGAGCAGATGTAGCCTCGTCAAGAATAAGAATAGGCGGATTTTTCAAGAATACACGTGCGATGCTGATACGCTGTTTCTGACCGCCTGAAAGTTTGACGCCTCGTTCACCCACATATGTATCGTAGCCGTCGGGAAGCTTGGAGATGAATTCCTCTGCGCCTGCTTTTCTTGCAGCTTCTCTGATCTCTTCGTCTGTAGCATCGGGCTTGCCGTATGCGATATTTTCACGTACAGTACCGTAGAAGAGGTAAACATCCTGCTGAACGATACCGATATTTTTGCGGAGACTTTCAAGTTTTATGTGCTTGATGTCGATTCCGTCAACAGTAATTGAACCGCCGTTTATTTCGTAGAATCTGGGAATAAGACTGCATATTGTGGTTTTGCCGCCACCTGAAGGTCCGACGATTGCAAGATTTGTACCTTTTTTGATCTTGAGATTGATGTGGCTGAGGACATCTTCGTTTTCTTCTGTATATTTGAAAGAAACATCCTTGAATTCGATCTCGCCCTGAACATTTTCAAGCTCAACGGCACCTTCTTCGTCTATGATAGAGGGTTCAACGTCCATGACTTCGATAAATCTTTCGATACCTGTCATGCCTCGTTGAAACTGTTCGGTAAATTCAACTATTCGTCTGATAGAGTTTAGCAATGTGGATGCATAGAGGAGAAATGCCATGAATTCGGGGGCTGTGAGTGTTCCCGCTTTCATGAAAAAGGCGCCGCAAACTACTATCGTGATATACATTACACCGTCGAAAAGTCTTGTGGAACTGTGGAATGAAGCCATTGTTTTGTATACGATGGATTTGATGTCAAGGAATTTATTGTTGCCGCTGTTGAATTTTTCCTGCTCAATGGGTTCATTTGCAAAGCTCTTTACTACTCTGATACCGAGGAGGCTGTCTTCTACCTGAGAGTTCAGTTCACCTACCTGAGAACGTGACATTTTAAATCCTGCACGCATTTTGCCGTTGAAAATTTTTGTAACAACGAGCATAAGGGGAAGAATTGCGAACATTATAAGCGTGAGCCAAACATTTGAAAAGCTGAGTATCACGAAAGAAGCGATGATCTTGATTCCTGCAATGAAGAATTCTTCGGGGCAGTGGTGAGCGAATTCTGTAATATCAAAAAGGTCAGATGTCATTCTTGACATGAGCTGACCGACTTTTGTGTTGTCGTAATAGGAGTGTTCGAGTTTTTCAAGGTGATTGAAAAGGTCACGTCTCATGTCTGTTTCTATTGCCGCACCCATGATGTGGCCGACAGATGCCATATAGTAGTTTGCAAGGGTGTCGATGACTCTGAGTATCAGATAGAAAATTCCGACTTTTAGGATAAGGTTCGTTGTGAGCAGGGAAACGCTCTCCGTAGCTTTACCTGTGAGCAATTCGACTATTTTCGGCAATGCAAGTTCGCAGACCGTGGTCAGGGAAGCGCACAGTAAGTCGAAAATTACTGTCTTTTTGTGTTTGCTGAAATAAGGGAGGAATCTTTTCATAAGATATCCCATTTTGTATGTTTTCTTTTCGTTTTCCATTTATTTTTCCTTCTGTTTTTAAAGTTTATTCAAGGCATCTCTTACGTTGTCTGCCTGTATGATCTCTATGGGGGAGTGGAAGTCTATCTTGTTTCTTGAGGGAACGAGGCATCTCTTGAATCCGAGGTTTCTTGCTTCTGTGACACGTCTTTCGAGAGAGGTGACCGCACGTATCTCGCCTGCAAGACCAAGTTCACCGATAATCATTGTATCTTCGGGGATTATGAAGTCTTTCAGACCCGATGCCAAAGCTATTGCAACCGCAAGGTCTGCCGCAGGATCATCGAGGCGAATTCCGCCAATTATATTTAAATAAGTATCGGACTGACCGAAAAAGAGTTTGCACCGTTTTTCAAGAACTGCGATTATCAGGTTGAGGCGGTTATAATCAAAACCTACGGAAACTCGTCTCGGCGCGGGGAAAGGTGTCGGTGTGACAAGTGACTGTATTTCCGCAACGATGGGGCGAGTACCTTCCATTACGCAGGCGGTGGCGATTCCCGACATGTCGGTGGGTTTACCTTGCAGGAAAAGCTGAGACGGATTTTCCACTTCTTTCAATCCTGAACCTGTCATTTCAAAAACACCGATCTCATTTGTGGAACCGAATCTGTTTTTGACCGCGCGGAGAATTCTGTATTCCTGGCTTCTGTCACCTTCAAAATAGAGAACTGCATCCACCATATGTTCCATGACTTTCGGACCCGCCACAGCGCCTTCTTTATTGACATGACCGACAACAAAAACGGGAATCTCTTCGCTTTTTGCAAAGTTCATCAGCATAGCCGTCGCTTCTTTTACCTGAGAAACACTTCCGGGGGAGGAGTTGACGTCTTCCTTTTGCATGGTTTGTATTGAGTCGATTATCAGAATATCGGGTTTTTCGATTCTTGCGTATTCGCAGACTTCTTCAATGTCTGTTTTTGAAAGCAAGTAGACCTGACCGTCCGCAAGCCCCAGCCTGTCAGCCCGAAGCTTTATCTGTCTGGGAGATTCTTCTCCCGAAACGTAGAGGATCTTGTTTGTCAGACCCAAATGAAGACAGAGCTGAAGCAGGATAGTTGATTTGCCGATGCCCGGTTCACCTGTGACGAGAATGAGCGAACCCTTTACGATTCCCCCACCAAGCACCCTGTCAAGTTCACCGATGCCCGTTTGAGTACGTACTTCATCGGTTTCGTCTATTTCGGAGAGCTTCACGGCGGTGGATGTTATCATTTTCGACGAGGTCGTCTTTGTTGCTTTTTCGGGAGCTGTTATTTTGAACTCTGTCATGGTGTCCCATTGTCCGCAAGCGGGGCATTTCCCCGACCATTTGGGGCTTTCAGCACCACATTCCGTGCAGACGTAGACTGTTTTGTTTTTTGAAGCCATATTTTGTCCTTTATATATTAAGTAGATAATTTATTGTTTTACTATATTATACAAGAAATAATTGGATTAGTCAAGACCTTTTTTTATTAAAAAACAGTGCTGAAGCGGGTAAAAAAATGTGTTTGTGCAATATACACAAAAATGAATTGAAATATTGCAAAAAGTTTTTGGGGTGATGTGAGAAATATTTTTAAATAAACGCTTGATTTTCTTGCCAATATGAGGTATAATATTAGTAAAGTGGTGTAACGGTGATGAAAGTGGTGAAAATTACCACGATTTGACCGTGAAAAACAACAAAGTGGTGGAAATCTTCCAAAATGAAGGGGTGGAGCTGATATGGACAACTTAATAGGCAATTATCAGCACACGCTGGATGCGAAAGGAAGAATGTTCCTCCCGTCTAAGCTGAGAACCGAGATCGGTGACAGTGTTTATATGACGAGAGGACTTGACCATTGTATTTTTCTTTTTTCCGAAGAGCAATGGAAAGTTTTCTACGAAAAGATCCAAAGCATCACCACATACAACGCACGTGATCTTCAGCGTTTCTTCTTCGGTAATGCGGCTCAGTCTCCCATTGACGCTCAGGGAAGAATTGCAGTTCCCCAGGGCTTGAGAGATTTCGCAGGTCTGCAGAAAGATGTTACAGTTGTCGGTGTCTCCGGTAAACTTGAACTTTGGGATACAGATAAATGGAACGCATTCAACCTCAAAATGGAATCCGATGAAAGCGTTGAAGCGGCTCTCAGAGCTATTGACCTTAATATTTAAGCTATGAACGAATTTGAACATATACCGGTCCTCTTTAAAGAGACCATTGATTCGCTGAATATCCGTCCCGACGGTATCTACTGTGACGGTACGGCAGGCGGTGGTAACCACTCTTTTGCCATTGGCAGTAAACTCAGCGAAAAGGGCAGACTTCTCTGTACTGACAGGGATATGGATGCCGTAAACGAATGTAATCGAAAACTTTCTCCCTTATCCTGCGGCGTAGAGATCTTCCACACCACATACACCTCCATTCCGGAGATCCTCACCGAAAAAGGAATAAAAGCCGACGGTCTTCTGCTTGACCTTGGCGTTTCGTCACATCAGCTGGACGAAGCCGAAAGAGGCTTTTCCTATATGCAGGACGCACCCCTTGACATGAGAATGAACCGTGAGGACAGTCTTACGGCTGCAGATGTGGTCAACGGTTACGGAGAGGAAGAACTCGCAAAGATCTTTTTTGAATACGGCGAAGAAAGATATTCAAGACAGATCGCTTCAAAAATATGTAAGATCAGAGCAAATGAGCGTATCGAAACAACGCTTCAGCTCAGCGATATAATCAAAAGCGCGATGCCTGCAAAGGCTCTCAGAGAAGCGCAGCATCCCGCAAAAAGAGTTTTCCAGGCATTAAGAATTGAAGTCAATTCGGAACTCACTCAAGTGGAAACACTTTTGGAAAACATCTTCCCGGTCATGAACTCAGGGGGAAGGATCTCGATAATCACATTCCATTCCCTTGAGGACCGAATCGTAAAACTGGCTTTTGCAAAAGCCGAAAAACCTTGTACTTGTCCTCCAAGCTTTCCCGTTTGTGTTTGCGGAAAAGTAAGCAAGGGTAAAGTGATAACAAGGAAACCGATAGTTCCTTCTCAGGAGGAACTTGAAATGAATCCTCGCTCAAGGAGCGCAAAACTAAGAGTATTCGAAATCGTATGAAAGGAGGCCGAAAGCTGTGAATAAGTCAAAAGCAAACAGTATTATAAACATTATAAATATCTGCCTTGTTCTTGTTATGCTTGTTTCTTTGGTAATAAGCGTAAACTGCTACATTGAACAGTATGAAAAGATATACCGCACAAAACAGCTTACGGCACAACTTGAAGATGAGATCAACAACGGGGAAAAACTCCGTATCGAATACGAAAAAAGAACGAATATCAGAGAAGTCGAAGATTACGCAGTAAAAGTTCTCGGACTTCAGAAATACAGTAATTATCAGGTCGAATATATCACTTATCAGAACACCAACAAAACCGTGATGTTTGATAATGATCTTCCTCAGGAAAGCGTTCTTTCCCGTGTAGCGGCAGTATTTTCCATCATAACGGAATACTTCGACTGATCCGCGCATAACCTATTAACAATGAATTCATTTTTTACTTCTCCTATAGCAGATTTTTTGAGATAAAATTTGCACTTTGTTTTGTAAAGGGTCATCTTAGTTTTAAGGTGACCCTGCCTTTTCAAACAGGGAGAATCGGAAAGGATCAATCAATGTCAAAAAGACCTACTCGCTCAATGGTTATAAGATTTAATGTTTTAAGAATCGTTTTTGTCCTTGCCTTTGCGGGGATAGCTGCAAGGTTTTTCTATCTGCAGATAATTCAGCACGATAAATATGAACAGATCGCTGTCTCTCAGCAGACAAGCGACATAACTGTTTCCGCAAAAAGAGGCACTATCTATGATGCAAACGGTAACGAACTCGCCGTAAGTGCTACTGCCTATATGGTAACGATCTCGCCCAATGAGATAAAAGACGAGGAAACAAAGGTCCGTATTGCGGAAGGTCTTGCGGAGATACTCGGACTTGACTACGATAAGGTCTATGCAAAAACTCAGTTGAATTCACAGTATGCGGAGATCGCCCGCGGACTTGAAAAAGATGTTATTGAAAAAGTAACGGAATTTATTTCTACAGACAAAAAACTAAGCGGTCCCGTGAATATTACAGAAACTGCAAAGAGATATTATCCTCACGGAAATCTTCTTTCCACAGTTCTCGGTTTTGTGGGCGTGGATAATCAGGGACTTGAGGGTATCGAATGGTTATACGATGAGTACCTCAAGGGCTCCGACGGTAAGATAATCACTTCCCAGAATGCGACAGGTACATCAATGCCTTTCGAATACGAGAAATATATTGATGCGGAAGACGGTTACGACATTACTCTTACAGTCAACCTTGAAATGCAGTATTTCCTTGAAAAGCACATCGAAAATACAAGGGTCGAACATAATGTACAGAGCCGTGTTGCAGGCGCTATTATGAATGTTAAGACGGGCGAAGTTTACGCAATGACATCAAAACCCGATTTTGATCCTAACGACTGGAAAGTTATTACCGATGCGCTTACTCTCAATATGCTTGATGATGAATACAGAACTGAGAAAGAGATAGCAGAAGGTGTGTACAGCACAGAATATTGGAATCAGTACAATGCTATCCAGGCTACATACAGAAAAAATAAGTTCATTTCCGAACAGTATGACCCCGGTTCAACATTTAAGATATTCACCACCGCAATGGCTCTTGAAGAAGGACTCACGAATCTGAATGAAGTTTTTTATTGCAGCGGTAACGTGACGAAAGGTGCTATTACGTACCATTGCCACTTGCGTGAAGGTCACGGCAGAGAAACTTTCCTCGAAGCTCTCGGTAATTCATGTAACCCAGTGTTTATCGCCCTTTCCGACAGGATAGGTATTGAAAAATTCTATAATTATATAACAGTTTTTGGACTCCGTGAAAAGACAGGTGTGGGACTGCCCAGTGAGGTTGCAGGTCTTCACCACTCTCTTTCCAATATGTCGAGCTACAACCTGTATTCATCTTCATTCGGTCAGACATTCCAGATAACGGGTATGCAGCTCCTTGCAGGTGTTTCAGCTGTTGCAAATGGCGGCACATATATGCAGCCATATATCATAAAACAGATAACAGACTCCGACGGTAATGTTATTGTGAATAACGAGCCCAAAGAAGTTCGTCAGGTCGTTTCTGAAGAAACTTCTGAGACTATCCGTGAAATGCTTGAATTTGCGGTTGAAAACAACTACAAAAAGACCGCATATATTGAGGGTTACAAGTTGGCAGGTAAAACGGGTACTTCGGAAAAAGCCGATAACGGTAGCTATCAGAACAGCAAACGTATAGCTTCTTTCGTCTGCTTTGCTCCTGCGGATGACCCCGAAATATGCGTTCTTGTTATCGTTGACGAACCGAACTCGGAAGTTCAGTACGGTTCACTTATTGCGGCACCTCTCGGAAGAGATATCATGTACGACTGTCTCCAATATCTGAATATCGAGCCGAACTATGAAGACGGTTCTTCCGTAAAAACGGTGAAAATACCTGATGTCAGAGATCTGCCTCTTTCGGAAGCTAAAGCACAGCTTGCATCTGAAGGCTTTACTGTTAAAGTCTTCGGAGACGAATCTCCCGAAGCGGTAGTTACATATCAGATCCCCGGAAGCGGAAAATCCTTGCCTCTGGGCGGAACTGTAATGCTTTATACAAATGACGAAAAAGTTACGTACACAACGACTGTGCCGAATGTTATAGGTAAAACTGCGGCGGAATGTAACACTATTCTTTCCGCAAGTGACCTGAATATCAAGGTCGTCGGTTCAAATATCAATTTCCCCGATACTGTGGCTGTAAGCCAGAGTCCTGAGGCTGGGGAAACTGTGGATAAAGCAACTGTTATTACTGTTACTTTTGAATAAAAAAGAAGTAAAAATAAACATATTTCTTTTAAGGAGACTTTTCGGTGAAACTTTATCATCTGGTAAAGGACGCTGAAAATACAAGAATTGAAAATCTGAAGGAAATTGAAATTGAAAATGTTACGGCGAATATTACGGATGTCCGAAAGGGGAGTCTGTTTGTCGCCGTAAAAGGGCTTAATTTTGACGGAAACGAATTTGTCCCCGAAGCCCTGGAAAAAGGCGCTTCCGCCATTATTACGGAAAGGTCCGATATTATCGGAAGCGAAAATTGCCCCGTTATCTGTGTGGAAAATTCAAGAAAAGCTCTTGCATATGCGGCAAGCGAATTTTTCGGAAGACCTTCGGAAAAACTGTGTATGATAGGTATTACGGGCACAAACGGAAAGACTTCCACGGCGCATCTTATTGCGCATGTTCTTACGGAAAACGGCATAAGATGTGGAATTCTCGGTACTGTCGGTGCGAAATTCGGAGACCGTTCTGAAAATTTATCCCATACAACGCCGGATTCCGTGACCCTCCATTCCATTCTTGCAAAAATGGTTGCTGAAGGGATAACCCATGTGGTCATGGAGGTCTCATCTCACGCACTCGATCAGGATAGGGTCTTCGGTATAAACTTTAAGATAGGAATATTTACTAATCTGTCGGTGGATCATCTCGATTACCATAAGGACATGAAAAGCTATGCGCATTCAAAGCTGAAGCTTTTTGAAATGTCTGAAATCTGTATCGCTAACAAGGACAGTGATTTTTCCGAACCCTTTGTGAAGTATAAAAACGGGAAAAAACGTGTTTTCACCTTTTCCGCACATGGGGATTCCGACTATAAAGCTGAAAATATCAGCGTTTCGGCTGATGGAAACAGGTTTGATGTTGTAAAGTATAATACCATTACAGCTATGAAAGTCAGGGAAAAGCTTTGCGGTTTTTTCAATGTTTACAATACCCTTGCGGCAATAGCTGCGGCTGATATTTTAGGATTGACTGAAAACGAAATTTCCGCACCGTTATCTGCTTTTTTAAGTGTCAAAGGTCGTATGGAGACCGTGGAAACAGGCTTGGGATTTACTGTTATCATAGATTACGCGCACACTCCCGACGGTCTCGGAAATGTTCTCAGTTCCATAAGACTTTACTGTAAAGGTAAAATACTTACGGTCTTCGGGTGCGGCGGTGACAGGGACAGATCAAAAAGACCTCTCATGGGGAAGGTCGCATCGTCTCTTTCCGACTTCGTTGTGGTCACTTCCGACAATCCGAGAGGGGAAGACCCTGAAAATATAATCACGGATATACTTGTTGGAATGAAAGATAAGGCTAATTTTGCTGTGATCTCCGACAGACGTGAAGCCATAAGGTACGCTTTGCTGAAAGCAGAAAAAAACGATATCGTTCTCCTTGCGGGGAAAGGCCATGAAACTTATCAGATAATTAACGGTGAAAAATATCACTTTGATGAACGTGAAGAAATAGAGAAATTTTTGAAAAACAGGTAACCGCACAGAATGCGGAATATATGAAAGGACTCGTGTAAAATGAAATTTGAACAGATAGCCGAAGTTTGCGGCGGAAAACTTATGAATTCGGATGCGGCTGTGAATTCCGAACCCGTGAAATTTGTAACTGATTCCAGAGAAGCCAAAGAGGACTGTATATTCGTTTGTATAAAAGGTGAGCGTGTTGACGGTCACAACTATATTTCCGGTGCGGAGGCTAACGGAGCTTGCGGATTCCTATGTGAAAAGGAGCTTGATACAAAGCTTCCTTATGTCATCGTGCCTTCTTCCGTAAAGGCGCTCGGCGATTTTGCTTCTGATTACCGCAACGGTTTGAATATGAAAACTGTTGCAGTTACGGGAAGTGTGGGAAAAACCACCACAAAAGAGTTCATTTACTGCGTCCTTTCTCAGGGTTTCAAAGCCTTCAAGACTGAGGGAAACAAGAACAGTGAGATCGGTCTGCCCTTGACAATGTTGTCCATTCCTCAGGATTGCGAAGCCTCTGTTCTGGAAATGGGTATGAGTAATTTCGGCGAAATTGATGTTCTCACGAAAATTGCCCGTCCCGATGTGGCTGTGATCACAAATATCGGTTTTTCTCATATTGAATATCTGAAAACTCAGGAAAATATCATGAAAGCAAAGCTTGAGATACTCAACGGGCTGAATCCCGAAGGAACTCTTATTCTCAACGGAGACGATAATTTGCTGAAAACACAGAAAAACGTATGGAAGAAAACTGTGTTTTACGGCATTGGTAATACTGAATGTGAATACCGCGCGCAGGATATTCTTTTTGACAACGGTTCCACAACATTCCTTGCTGTAACTCCTGCGGGAAATGTTAATGTGAAGATCCCCACGGAAGGTCTCCATAATGTTTACAACGCTCTTGCGACCATTGCTGTAGGACATATTATGGGGCTTGACCCTAAAACTGCCGCTGAGGGTTTTGCAAATTACAAAAATGCGCCTCTCCGTCAGGACGTTTACGAAAAAGACGGCTATACAATAATTGAAGACTGTTACAATGCAAGTCCCGCTTCCATGCAGTCCGCTTTGGAACTTCTCCGATTCAAAAACGGCAGGAAAATCGCTGTTTTGGGCGATATGCTCGAGCTTGGAACACTTGCTCCCGAACTCCATAAACAGGTTGGAACTTACCTTCACGGTATAGACCTGCTTGTTGTATATGGAAACCATAACGACGATTATGCCTGCGGCGCTGTTGAAGCAGGTATGAATGAGACAAATATTTATAAGTGCGGAAATACCGACGAAGTGGCTGAACTGCTTAAGAATATTGCCAAAAAGGGCGATGTGATGCTCTTTAAAGCGAGCCGCGGAATGAAAGCGGAAGACGCATTGAATAAATTTTTTGAGAAATAATGTAAATGAGAGGAAGTACAGATAATGAAGAATATTCCTGCTGTAATGCTTGGTACAATGCCCGCTGTATGGGAAATGCTCGGAAGCCTCGCTGTTTCGCTGGCTATCGTTTGTGCGTTCATGCCTATATTTATACCGTATCTGCGTAAGCTGAAATTCGGTCAGCAGATAATCGAGGAGTACGGTCCCACATGGCATAAAAACAAACAGGGAGTTCCCACAATGGGCGGTTTGGTGTTTATTATTGCCACGGTGCTAACTTTCCTTGTTTTTGGTTTTAAATATTACACTCAGGCCTCTTTCCTTTCTTCAAAAGGTTTTGCGTGTCTTATCACATCATGTCTTTTCGGTCTTATCGGATTCTTAGATGACTTTATCAAGATAAAGAAAAAACACAATCTCGGTCTGACGGAAATGCAGAAGCTCCTGCTCCAGTTTATCGTTGCGGCGGCATTCGTTGTGTTTATGGCTTTTAACAGAGATCTCGGTACGATTATTCAGATCCCTATGGGTGAAACATCGGGTATCAGCTTTGACCTCGGATTTTTTGCGTATATCATATGGTTTTTTGCAATAATCGGTTTTACAAATGCGGTAAATTTCACCGACGGTATTGACGGGCTTGTGACGGGCGTTTCCATTCCCGTAATGATACTTTTCGTTTTTGTTTCTGCTGTTATGGGCAGTTATGTCAGCGAAAGCTATTACGAACTTGTGATACTTTCCATGATAATGGTGGGCGCGCTTATCGGTTTCCTTATCTTTAATTGGCATCCCGCAAAAATTTTCATGGGTGACACAGGCTCAATGTTCCTTGGCTGTATGGTCGTTACGGTGGCAATTTCTCTTGACATGACTTTGCTCCTTCTTGTTGCAGGTGTTGTTTATCTTATTGAAGTGTTTTCCGTTATCATTCAGAGAACATATTTCAAGCTCACTCACGGCAAACGCCTCTTTAAAATGACACCTATCCACCACAGTTTTGAACTCAGCGGCTGGAAAGAGGAGAAGATCGTTCTCGTATTTACCGCTGTATCTGTTGTGGGTTGTGTTGTTGCCGCAGTTCTTTTCTGGCTGCTGTTCTGTAATCACGGTATATTGATCTGATTTTTTTAAATGGAGATAAACTATGGCAAACTCAGTTGCTGTAAATAAAAAATATAAACCCAATACCGCGAAAAAGAAGAGTCCTCTTCTGAATTCGGAAAAATTGAAAATGCCGATGTTCGACATTCCGTTTCTTCTTTCCGTTCTTCTTATTCTCGGCGTTGGTATCGTTATGCTTTTTTCCACCAGCTATGCGGCTTCTCTTGCAAAAACGGGGGATAGCTATTACTTCATTTCCAAGCAGGTGAAATTTGCGTTGGGCGGAATAGTTGTCATGCTGATTGCGTCAGTCTTGCCGTCCATTGTTCCCAAAAAGCTTTACAACCTTGCGATAATGCTGTTTTACGCAGGTTCGATATTCATGCTGATACTCGTTCTTATAGTCAGTAAGGAATCGGAAAAAAGGTGGCTCTACATAGGCAGTTTCCAGTTCCAGCCCTCGGAATTCGCAAAGCTTGCCATAATCATGATGCTTGCGCTGTATATTTCCATATATAAAGACGAAATGAAGACCTTCGTCAAAGGCATCATTTTTCCCGGTATCATTTTCGGTATTGCGTTCATTCTCGTATTCCTTGAACCTCACCTTTCAGGTGCGATCCTCATTGCGGGTATCGGTTACGTTATGATGCTTACGGGTGGCTGTAACAAGTGGATAGCTCTCGGTGGACTTGCGTTTATTCTTGCAGTATTTTTCTTTTTGGATTATATGATAGTAAATCAAGGCAACAATCTGTTCCTTGAGGAATATCAGGCAAAGCGCTTTATCATCTGGCATGACCCCGGTGCAGATAAGTTGGGTGCAGGCTTCCAGCCATATCAGTCGCTTCTTACCATCGGTTCAGGAGGTGCTTTCGGTCTCGGTTACGGCAAGAGCCGTCAGAAGTACCTGTTCCTTCCTGAACCTCAGAACGACTTTATTTTCTCCGTTATTGCGGAAGAATTGGGTTTCGTTGGCGTTGTTCTTATAATGCTTCTTTTCATTTTCCTTATCTGGAGAGGTATATACATAGGTATTCACGCGCGCAATACATTTGAGTCCATGCTTGTTATCGGTATCATTTCCAAAGTCGCTATACAGACCTTGCTTAACCTTGCGGTCGTAAGTAATTCCATTCCCGCAACGGGAATTTCCCTCCCGTTCTTCAGTTACGGCGGTACGGCGCTTCTTGTTCAGCTGGCTGAAATGGGACTTGTGCTCCATGCGTCACGTTTTGCTTATCTTGACAAAGGAAAAGGGGAGAATGAAAAATGAAAGTTATAGTTGCCTGCGGCGGTACTTCGGGACATGTGAATCCTGCCATTGCCATAGCTAATGAAATAAAGAACCGCCACCCCGATGCAGAGATACTTTTCTTCGGGACAAAGACGAATATTGAGGCTTCCTTGGTTCCCAAGGCCGGTTATGATATTGAATTTATTTCAGCCAACGGTTTTACCCGTAAAATGACATTCAAGGCAATTAAGCACAATATAAAGGCTCTCAATACATTTTTTGCAACTGCTCGCAAAGTCCGCAAAAAGATAAAGGAATTCAACCCCGATTTGGCTATCGGAACGGGTGGATTTGTCAGCGCTCCGGTTCTGTTTGCGGCGGCAAAAATGAAGATACCCACAGCTATCCATGAGCAGAACTGTTTTGCGGGTGTGGCTACGCAGATGCTTGCGAAACGTGTGGATAAGATTTTTTTGAGTTTTCCGATCTCAAACAAGCTTGATGCTGATGAATCAAAGCAGATTTTGGTGGGGAATCCCGCAAAGCAGGAGTTTTTCACAGCTGAAAGAAGCTCTGCAAGGGCGGCTCTCGGCATAGACGAAAGCGAAAAGGTCGTTCTTTCCGTGGGCGGAAGTCTCGGCGCAAGAAAAATAAACGACTCATTCTGTCGTATGGCTGAAAGGACTTCGGAAGAGGAAAGACTCGTTCTTCATCACGGTGCTTCGAGGGATTACAATTATGTCCTTGAAAAATTAGGCGACAAGGCTGAGCATAAGAATATTCACGTTTACAATTACATTTATAATATGTCAGAGCTTATGGCGGCGGCAGATCTTATAATTTCCCGTTCAGGCGCAGGGGCTTTGACTGAAATTGCGGCATTGGGTAGAGCCTCTATCCTCATTCCGTCCCCCAATGTGGCTGAAAATCATCAGTATTTCAATGCGAAAACTTTTGCGGATAAGGGTGCGGCTGTTCTCATTGAGGAAAAAGACCTTGACGGCGATAAGCTTTATGACCTGGTCTGCGACCTTTGCAATGACGGCTTGAAGCTCAAACAGATGGGTGCGGCGGCGAAAACTTTTGCAAGTCCCGAAACCGCAAAGATCATCTGCGACGAGATAGATAAAATGATTGACTGAAATTATATTAAAATCTGACACGGTTTGCGCTTTTTCGGCATAGAATATAATATATTTTATGTTTGAAAGGTTGTGTACCATGTCAAAAATTGTGATCGAAGGCGGATATCCTCTTTGCGGAGTTATAGATATCCAGGGCGCAAAAAACAGTATTTTGCCGATCCTTGCGGCGGCATTTCTCGCTGAGGGGGATTGTGTCATAGAAAACTGTCCCGACATCAGCGACACCCATGCGGCGATAGAGATACTAAGGGCGTTGGGTTCTGCGGTGACTGTTCACGGAAATACTGTTTACATAAATTCTGACTGCGCCTGCGGTTTTGAGATTCCAGATACCCTGATGCGTAAAATGCGGTCGTCCATTATGTTCTTGGGGGCGATAATCGGCAGGAAAAAACGCGCTCTCGTAAGTTTCCCGGGAGGCTGTGAGCTTGGACCTCGCCCCATTGACCTGCACCTTGCCGCGTTGTCGAAAATGGGCGTTTCAATTCGTGAGGAGTTCGGATATCTTGACTGCGAATGTAAAAATATCACAGGCACTGTTATTGACCTGTCTTTTCCCAGCGTGGGAGCCACTGAAAACGTTATGCTTGCGGCTGTTACGGCGGAGGGTACGACCGTAATAAACAATGCGGCAAAAGAGCCTGAAATCGAGGACCTTCAGGATTTCCTTGTTAAAATGGGTGCAAAGGTCTCAGGTGCAGGTTCGGGACGGATAATTATTGAAGGTGTTCCGAAACTTGTCGGAACTCGTCATTCCGTTATTCCCGACAGAATAGTGACGGCTACATATCTATGTGCAGTTGCCTCAACGGGCGGAAATGCTCTTCTGAAAAAGGCAAAAGCTTCACATCTCGGAACGCTCCTTTCTTTTTTGAGGGAATCGGGCTGTGAGATAAATGTTTACGACGACGCTCTTCAAGTGTCCTGCGACGGTCTGAGGGGTGGCCATACTGTCAGGACCATGCCTTTTCCCGGTTTTGCCACAGACGCTCAGGCTGTCTGTATGGCAATGATGTGTAAAGCTAAGGGTAGTACTGTATTTATAGAGACCATATTTGAGAGCCGATTTAAACACGTGGGAGAGCTTCTGCGTATGGGTGCTAAAATTACCACCGAAGGTCGGGTTGCAGTCACAGAGGGTGTTAAGAAACTCTACGGTACTACTGTGGAGGCAGGAGACCTGCGTGGAGGCGCAAGTCTTGTGGTTGCGGGACTTTCGGCAGAGGGCACCACCGTTATCGACAATGCCGAACATATCTACAGAGGCTATGAAAATATTGAAAAAAATCTTTCCGACTTGGGTGCAAAGATATACTCGGAAAAATGATATAAAATAAAAGGAATTTGAAATGGTAAGCGATATTGAAAGAATGAACCGAAAGCTACGCAGAAAGCGTATACGCAAAATCGTCGGTTTTATATTTGCCGTGATCGTGGCGGTCCCCGTGACGATAATCCTGATGCGCACATTTCTCAGAACAAATTCGATCCTTATCGAAAACGGAACTCAATACAGTTCCGCAAGTCTTTTGTCGTCCTGTTCCGAATATATAGGGGGGACGATATTGGACTTTGAATCCGATACGGACAAGCTATTCCCTCCGGAAGAGTTTCCGTATATTGCGTCTGCAGAAGTTTCTGTGCTTCTGCCCGATAAAATGGTCGTGCGGCTGACACGGTCTGTGCCGACAATATCCGTGCTTACGGCTGACGGAAGCTACATATATCTTGACTCTGACAAAAAAGTTCTGGAGATCTCCGACAGAAAGGGTGCAGGCACTGTTCTTATTTCAGGTATGGAATTGCAGAATGTCCGCACGGGTTATGTTCTGGACAAGTCCGAAAACTATGAGACCTCTCTTATCGACAGCATCTCCGAATCCCTGAGAGCTCATTCTCTTTATGACAGACTGACCCTCATGGACTTTACCAAAAAATACGATATCTATTTTGTTCTGGATAATCTGATCGAAGTCCGCATCGGAAATTCAGATGATATTGATAAAAAAATTGACATGCTCGTTCAGATCCTGGCAAGAAATCCGTCGGGTGAGAGGGCTGTTATAAATGTCAAAAACTACAAAGAGGGTCGTTATAAGGCGCTCGATTAGTGTCAAAAACGGTTGTTTTTCGTAAGTTTGTGGAGATTTGCGGAAATAACCAAGAAAAAACCAAAAAAATGTACCAAAAAGCATTGACTTAAATCGCAAAATATGTTATTATATATAGAATAAGAAAAGGATTTTCTATTGAGATATTAAACACATTGTTCTTGTTGAAAGGATGGACCGTAAATGGCATTCAGAAGTGTCGAAGAAAAAGAAAATATTGTTACTATTAAAGTTGTCGGTGTTGGCGGCGGCGGTAACAATGCAGTTAACAGAATGATCAAAGATGAAGTTCAGGGAGTGGAATTTATTGCTGTGAACACAGACAAGCAGGCTCTCAACCACTCTATGGCAACACACAAGATCCTCATCGGTGACGCGACTACACACGGTCGTGGCGCAGGTGCTGACCCCGAAGTGGGCAGAAAAGCAGCTGAAGAGAGCAAGTCTCTCCTCGAAGAAGCTATGAAGGGCGCAGAAATGGTATTTATCACCGCAGGTATGGGCGGCGGTACAGGTACAGGCGCAGCTCCTTATGTAGCTCAGGTTGCAAGAGAAATGGGTATCCTTACCGTTGGTATCGTTACGAAACCTTTCGGTTTTGAAGGCACCCGCAAAATGGCTCAGGCTGAAAGAGGTATCGATCAGCTTCTCCAGAACGTAGACTCCCTTATCGTTATCCCCAACGAAAGACTTAAGCTCGTGGCTGACAATAAGATCACGCTTATCAATGCTTTCGAAATGGCTGACGGTATTCTCAAACAGGGCGTTGAAAGTATCACAGAACTTATCAAAGGTCATGGTTTCATTAACCTCGACTTTGCTGACGTTTCTTCCAACATGAAGAACGCAGGCTACTCCCATATGTGCGTAGCTTCCGCTAAAGGTAAGGATAAGGCTGAAAACGTTGCAAGACTTGCAATCACAAGCCCCCTCCTCGAAACATCCATTTCCGGTGCGAGAAAGATACTTATCAACTTCACAGCAGACGAAAATATCGTCCTCGAAGATATTTACAGAGCAGCTGATATCATCAAAGAAGAAGCTCATCCCGAAGCTGATATCATCTGGGGTCTTCTCCTTGACGACAGCCTTGAAGACGAACTCAGAATCGCTGTTATCGCTTCCTGCTTCGATGAAGATGCTCTCAGCAACAAAGATAAGGACGATCTTCCTTCTTTTAAGATTCCCGTTCAGCAGCCCAAGGAAACAACAGCTTCCGTTTATGACCAGCCCGTTGTTACAAGAGAACCTGTTGCTCCCGTTGAATCTGCTCCTGTTGAACCCGTTGTTCCCGTGAGACCCTCCAGAGCAGCGAATGTTCAGAGACCTAACCAGGTAAATCCCGACAGACAGGCAAGACGTTCCGCTGTTATTGATGACAACGATGACGACAGCTTCCTTAAGCTTCTCAACGATATCACAAAAAGCAAATAATTTTAATTGAAACTAAACCATATAGACCAAGGATATCCTCTTTGGTTTGTATGGTTTCTGCATTTTTTATTTTACTGTCAGAAAATTATTTTTGTCTTAACAATAAAATCGGGGTTTGTTTTAAATGAGTCAGCCCCGGGACCACGGTATCGGTGGAGGGATTGTAATAAAAACAATTTATAAATAGAAAAGAGAATAGTTATGTCAGAAAACAATATTGAAAAGATTGCAAGTTTTACTATAAATCATGAATTGCTTGAACCGGGATTTTATATTTCAAGAATTGACGGTGATATAATAACTTACGACTTACGCACACGCAAACCCAACGCCGGGGATTATATGGATAATTCCACAATGCACAGCGTGGAGCATATGGTCGCAACCCTTATCCGCAATTCGGAGATCAAAGATGATGTCGTTTACTTCGGTCCTATGGGCTGTCAGACAGGTTTTTATCTTTTGGTCAAGGGTCACAAGCCTGTGGACGTTCTGTCTGTTGTTATTTCCGTTATTAAAGAGGCTCTTGCCTATGAGGGTGAAATTTTCGGAAATTCCGCTGTTGAGTGCGGTAACTACAGAACTTTGTCCCTTGAGGCGGCAAAAACTGAGTTGAGAAAGTATCTTGAAGTTTTGGAGAAAGTTGAGGAGAAAGATTTTGTTTACAAACAGTAAGAAAATTATAGGTATTATCGGCGCCATGAAGTCCGAGATAGAAGCCGTTCAGGGCATGGTTGAAAATGCAAAAACAGTTACCATCAGCGGAACTGATTATGTTTACGGCGAAATTTACGGCGTGAATGTAGTCGTTGCAATGTGTGGTATCGGCAAAGTTTTTGCGGCTATGTGCGCCCAGACAATGATTCTAACCTTTAAGCCCGATGTGGTTATTAACGTAGGTGTTGCGGGTTCTCTTTCAAAGGGGCTCGGTATCGGTGATATCGCCATTGCCGACAGCGTTGTTCAGCATGATATGGATACAACTCCCGTTGGTGACCCTCTCGGTCTCATTTCGGGTATAAATATTATCAATTTCCCTTGCAGCGAGCCTGATGTAAAGGTTTTTGAAGAGTGCGCAAAGGAACTCGGTGCAAATTATGAAATTGGCGTTATTGCTTCAGGCGACTGCTTCGTGAACGGTAAGGAAATGAAAAAGAGGATTACCGATAATTTCAATGCCATCTCCTGTGAAATGGAAGGCGGCAGTATCGGTCATGTTTGCTATATGAATAAAACTGCTTTCTGTGTTGTCCGTGCAATGTCCGACTGCGGCGACGAGAATTCCCATAACGATTACGCTGAATCTTTGGCGAAAGCTTCAGATGTTGCTTTCAGGCTTCTTGACAGCTATCTGAGAAGAATGTAATTTGTTGTATTATTAATTTAATTGAAAAAAGAATTGGGCAGTTTTGTTTCAGCTATTGACACGACTGCCCATTTGTGCTATAATTTGGAAAAATGTGAATTGGTACGAAAGGAACAAAATCAATGAAGGTAATTGATATTATAAAAGGCGAAAAGCCAAGCCTTTCCTTTGAAGTTTTTCCGCCGAAAACAGATGATAAAGTGGATTCGGTACTTGAAGCAACAGCTGAAATTGCAAAGCTGAAGCCAAGCTATATGAGCGTTACATACGGTGCGGGTGGCGGCACATCGAAATATACAACGGATATTGCTGTGAATCTGAAAAAACTCGGAGTGACACCCATTGCGCACCTGAGCTGTATTTCTTCCACAAAGGCGGATATTAAAGAGAAGCTGACAGAACTACGTGAAAAGGGTATAGAAAACATTCTTGCTCTCCGAGGAGATATTCCCGACGGTATGAGCATGGAGCATCTCGAATACCACTACGCAAGCGAGCTGACTGCTGAAATAAGGGATTTCGGCGGTTTCTGCATCGGCGGTGCCTGCTATCCCGAAAATCACCCCGAAAGCGCAAACAGCAGGGCAGACATTGAAAGTCTTAAAATCAAGGTTGAAAGCGGTTGCGAATATCTGACAACACAGATGTTTTTCGATAATAATATTCTTTATAATTTCATGTACAGACTTTACCGTGCGGGTGTGGATGTTCCCGTAGTTGCAGGCATTATGCCCGTTACGAATCCGGCGCAGATAAAGCGTATTTGCTCAATTTCACAGCAGGCACTTCCACAGAGATTTCTCCGTCTTGTTGACCGTTACGGAGACAATCCCAAAGCCATGAAGCAGGCGGGAATCGCTTACGCAACGGAACAGATAATTGACCTCTACGCCAACGGATTGAACGCTGTTCATGTCTATTCCATGAATAAACCCGACGTTGCTGAGGCAATTCAGAAGAATCTTTCGGAAATAATTTTCTGAGACCTTCATAAATGAAAAATGCCCCCGAAGAGATTCGGTGGCTATTGACAAATATTTCTTTTTGTGATATAATTATACGTAGAGTTACCATACGGTGGCGGTCGCTTCCCCGAAAGAGGAAGTGTGAAAATCTTTTACCTTCCTCGAAAATGGGGGAGGTGATATAAATGGAATACATAACATTGGAAGAGCTTCTTCTGATTGGAACGTTTTTATTAGCGTTTGCAAAATTCATAATTTATGTCAGTAATAAAAAAAGATAACCGCCCACATTTCCCAGGTTGGCGGCTATCATTTTGCAACTAATTTGGAAGTGACCGCTACGGTAACTCCCTTTTACATTTATATTATATCATATATTTTTATTTTTGTCAATACCCTGTATCGGTTTTTTATTTATTAAAATGGAGATGAGATCGTGATCGTTCCGACAGACTACCGTGTTATCCCAACGACGGAGCTTGAACTGAATAAAAACGAAGTCTTCGCACGGCTTAAAACGGCACGGAATGCGGATATTTCTCTTGATTTTGAATGTGTTGCGGAGCTTGAAAAGAATATCCTCTGTAAATACTCCGCAGTGCGTACACCTGTTGAATTTTTTGATGGAAACCGTTTGAATTGCGGATTCGGAGAGGTCAAAAGCGAAAATTTATGTAAAAATCTTATGGGTTGCAGAGAGGTTTTCGTGTTTGCGGTGACTTTGGGTATAGGGGTGGACAGATTTTTGAATAAACTTGCCCTTACTTCTCCTGCAAATCACTTCATTGCAGATGCTTTTGCTTCGGCTTATGCGGAAACTGCCGCTGATAAGGCTGAAAAAATAATGAAAGGTTCACTTAAATGCAGACCCCGTTTCAGCCCCGGCTACGGAGACCTTGACCTTTCTTGCCAGAAAAATGTGCTTGAATTTGTGAATGCGCAGAGACTTTTGGGCATAAGTCTGAATAAGTCTTTGCTTATGTCCCCGACTAAAACTATTACAGCGATCGTAGGTATAGAAAATGAGTAAAATAACAGAAATAATTAAAAATAAGCGTTTGTATTTTGACGGCGGCACAGGTACTGTTTTGCAGTCTATGGGACTTCCTGCGGGAACTGCTCCCGAAGCCTGGAACTTGTCTGCTCCGGAAAAAATTACCGCACTCCACAGTGAGTATCTTGACGCAGGAGCGAATATCATAAAGACAAATACTTTCGGTGTGAACCGTGATAAATACGATAATTATGCGGAACTGATAAATGCGGCTCTTGACTGCGCCGAAAGGTCTGTTGAGGGCAGGAATGACGCTTTTATTGCCTTTGACATCGGTCCTACGGGCAGACTTCTGAAGCCTCTCGGAGACCTTGATTTTGAGGATGCTGTGGAGATATTTGCGGCGAATATCAGGGCAATGAACGGGCGTGCTGACTGCGTTCTGATCGAGACGATGAACGACAGCCATGAGACAAAAGCCGCTGTTCTGGCGGCAAAGGAGAACTGCGAACTGCCTATATTTGTCACTAATGTTTACGACGAAAGCGGCAAGCTTATGACGGGTGCTTCTCCCGAAGCAATGATCGCAATGCTTGAAAGTCTCGGTGTTGCGGCTCTCGGCATGAACTGTTCCCTTGGCCCCGATAAAATGCTGGGACTTGTGGACAGATTCACCGAAAATTCCTCCGTGCCTGTGATCGTGAATCCAAACGCCGGTTTGCCAGTTGTGGTTGACGGGAAGACAGTTTTCAATACCGACGCCGAAACTTTTTCCGATTACATGGTCAAAATGGCTGAAAAGGGTGCGTGTATTCTCGGAGGTTGCTGCGGAACGAATCCCGAATATATCAGAAAAACAGTCGAAAAAACTGCGAATTTACCCTATTTTGTGCCTGAATATAAGGAAAAGACCGTCGTTTCTTCTTACACACATGCGGTGGAAGTGGGGGATTCTCCGATCCTCATCGGTGAACGTATCAACCCCACGGGTAAGCCCCGTTTCAAAGAGGCTCTCCGTTCAAATGACATGAATTATATCGTAAATGAGGCAGTAAAGCAGGTTGACGCAGGTGTTCATATTCTGGATGTCAACGTGGGATTGCCCGAAATTGACGAAAAAATCATGATGAAAAATGCTGTTGAGGCTGTTCAGACCGTGACGGATGTGCCGCTTCAGCTTGACTCCAACAACGCCTCGGTGCTTGAAAACACCATGCGTATTTATAACGGCAAGCCCCTTGTGAATTCCGTAAACGGCGAAGAGGACAGTATGAGGCGCATTTTCCCGTTGGTGAAAAAGTACGGCGGCGCGGTAATTGCCCTGACTATGGATAAGTCGGGAATCCCCGAAACTGCGGAAAAACGTGTGGAAATTGCGGAAAAAATAATTAAAATTGCCGCAGAATACGGTATCGGCAGGAAAGATATCATCGTTGACCCCCTTGCGCTGACTGTTTCTTCTGATCAGCAAAGCGCTCTCGTGACTTTGAAAGCGGTGAAAATGCTTCGTGAAAAGGGAATAAAAACGAGCCTCGGCGTGTCGAATATTTCATTTGGTCTGCCAAAACGTGAACTTATCAACTCTGCTTTCTTTGCAAATGCTCTTGAAAATGGGCTGAATTGCGCCATAATGAACCCCTTTGCAAGCGGAATGATGGATGTATATTATTCGTTCAAAGTTCTTCATGGACTTGACGTTGCCTGTGCGGATTACATAAATTACGCCAATTCCGCCGTTGAAACTGTGGAAAAAACAGTTAAAAATGAAGCGATGACTCTTAAAAATGCGGTTTTCAAGGGCTTAAAGGATAATGCCGTTGCCTCTGCGAAGGCTCTTCTGACCAATACTGAGCCTCTTGAGGTGATAAATTCTCATATTATCCCCGCATTGAATGAGATCGGAGCTGATTTTGAGGCTAAGAAAGCCTTTTTGCCACAGCTTCTTATGAGCGCAGAAGCGGCTTCCGCTGCCTTTGAAGAGGTCAAGGCTGTAATGCCCAAGACTGATTCGGAACAGGGCAGGGGAGTCGTTCTCGCGACCGTCAAGGGCGATATCCACGACATCGGCAAAAATATCGTGAAAGTCATGCTTGAAAGCTACGGATTCACGGTCTACGATCTCGGCAGGGACGTTTCTCCCGAAGCCGTGCTTGAATCTGTCCGTAAATACAACTGCAGGTTGGTAGGGCTCAGCGCGCTTATGACAACCACTGTGCCCGCTATGGCAGATACTATAAAACTGCTCCATGAAAGCGAACCCGATGTTAAAATAATGGTCGGCGGCGCTGTTCTGAATAAAGAATACGCAGAAATGATAAACGCTGACTTCTACGGGGAAGACGCTATGGCATCGGTAAGACTTGCGGAAACATTTTATAAATAGGCCTTAGGTATTAGGTGTTAGGTTTTAGGTGTTAGAGGGTAATTATTTATTTTATTAACAGCTGACGAAATTTAGATGCTGAATATTAGAATATTGATACTATAACCTATTACCTAGAACCTAAAACCTAAGCCCTGCGGCCTCTTGTGAAAGGAAATATTATTATGAACGACAAAACAAAAAAGATCGTCCTTGCTTCCATGCTTGGAGCATTGACTTTTATAGCAACAATTATTATTCGTGTGCCCATGCCTGCGGTTGGGTATGTTAATCTGGGTGACTGTATCGTGCTGCTTTGCGGCTGGATACTCGGTCCGATCTACGGTGCGATATCTGCAGGCCTCGGTTCTGCGATAGCCGATCTCAGCGCAGGATATGTAGTTTATGCCCCTGCAACATTTGTGATCAAAGCTCTTATGGCTGTTGCGGCATATTACATAGGCGTAAAGCTTGCAAAAAGTGAAAAAAACTTTGTATTGAAGCTCCTTTCGGCAATCGTTGCTGAAATCATAATGATTTGTGGGTATTTCGTATATGAAAGCTTTCTGGGCGGCATTGCAATGGCGGCAGGAAATATACTTTTTAATTCCATACAAGGTGTGTTTGGATTGATTGCCGGCGTTGTGCTTATCAATATCTACGGTAAATCCGGACTAAAGTTTTAGGTATTAGGTTTCAGTAAATTTATTCCGCTTATAAAAACAGAAGCTACCGTGAATTTCGTTGCGGTAGCTTTTATAATAAAAAAACGCAACCTTACTAAAACCTAACACCTCTTTGTAGCCCTCACGGAGTCTTGCATTTATATGCCTCAAAGTAGTTTCGTTTTCTGCTGAAAAATTAGAATCCGTCTTTTCATTCAAATAAGAAATAATATTTTTTGCTTTTTCTATATCTCCAAAAGCTTCGCTTTTGCGGCTGCGCCGAGCCGAAGGCTCATTATCATTTTCATTATCATATACATTATCAT
>SVMT01000059.1 GCA_015067305.1 Oscillospiraceae bacterium
GACAGCTACTATATCGCAACAAAATTCCCCGGTTTTGACAAAGACAATATGAGCAAAGTAGAAGAAATATTTGAAAAACAGCTTGAAAAAACAGGCATGGAATATTTTGATTTCTATCTTTTCCATAATGTTTCCGAAGGTAATATCGACGGATACCTCAGCGAGGAATACGGCATATTCAATTACCTCATGAAGCAGAAAGAGAACGGAAGAATAAAACACCTCGGTTTCTCTGCTCACGGCAATCTTGATACTTTGAAGCGTTTTCTTGAAAAGTACGGTCATGCAATGGAATTCGGTCAGCTCCAGATAAACTGGCTCGATTACATTGCTCAGAACGGCAAAGAAAAAATAGAACTTTTCACAAAATATAACATTCCTGTTTGGGTAATGGAACCTGTTCGCGGCGGCAGACTTGTTTCAATCGGCGATGACTATGAAGCTCAGCTCAAGGCTTTCCGTCCCGAGGAATCCGTTCCTGGTTGGGCTTTCAGATTTATTCAGTCTCTCCCCGAAGTCTGCGTAACTCTTTCAGGCATGTCCAATATGGAACAGTTGAAAGATAATATAAAAACATTTTCAACAGACGAACCCCTTAACGAAAAGGAATTCAAAACTATTCTTGATATCGGTGTTGATATGCTCAAAACCAATACTTTGCCCTGTACGGGTTGTGAATACTGTGTTGAAAAATGTCCAATGGAGCTTGATATTCCCAAAATAATCAAAATTTACAACGGCAACTGCTTTACGGGAAGCAAAAAAGTTAATCCCGGTGTTGTTGGTTCTCTTCCCGAAGATAAACGTCCCGATGCTTGTATCGGATGTCAGGCTTGCGAGGCAGTATGTCCTCAGAATATAAAGATCTCCGAAATGATGTCTGATTTCGCAGAAAGGTTGAAGTAGAAAATGTCTTTCAAAGAACTTGCGGCAAAACGTTATTCTGTTCGTAAATTTACCGACAAGCATCTTGAGCAAGAAATAATAGATAAAATTCTTGAAGTGGGACATCTCGCCCCTACGGGCTGCAATTATCAGTCTCAAAGAATTCTCGTCTTGAACAGCGATGAAGCTATTGAAAAATTGAAGAACTGTACAAAATGTCACTTCAATGCGCCTACTGCAATGCTTGTTTGCTATAACAAAGATGAAGTCTGGACAAGAAAATATGACGGCAAGACTTGCGGTGTTTCTGATGCCTGTATTGTGGCTACTCACATGATGCTTGCTGCTACAGAACTCGGTGTGGGTTCTACATGGGTCATGCATTTTGACCCGTTCGCAATGAGAGAAACATTTTCTATTCCCGAAAATATCGAACCTGTAGCACTTCTTGTAATGGGCTATCCCGCACCCGATGCTGAACCTCTTCATTTACATAGTGAATTCAGACCTATTGATGATGTCGTTAAATACGATACGTTTTAACCTTTGAATACAATAAAACCGCTTTTTTCAAAAAGAAGCGGTTTTATTTTATGCTTATTTTAAAAATGTCTTGTAGTCCTCATAATTCTTTTTCAAAAGATTTGGCGTGTCAAGTCCATATGGACATCTGGACTTACATGCACCGCAGTTGATACAGCCTTCGATCTTTTTCATCATTTCCTGACTCTTTTCGGAAAGATGTCCTGCTGTCGGAGAACGTCTCAGTAGAAGTGACATTCTTGCACATGTAAATATTTCGATTCCTGCAGGGCAGGGGAGACAGTATCCGCATCCACGGCAGAATTCTCCTGCAAGTTCTTTTCGTTCCTGTTCTATGTATGCAAGTCTTTCTTCCGTAAGTGCAGGAGGTGCGTCGTTATATGAAAGAAATTCGTCAAGTTCGTTTTCGCGCTGTATTCCCCATATGGGTGCAACGGGATATTGAGCAAGAAATGCGTATGCCACATCTGAACGTGTGATAAGTCCACCTGCCAGTGCTTTCATGCAGATAAACCCAACATCATGCTCTGCGCAAAGTTTTACGAGAGCTTCTTCTTTTTCGCTTGCAAGATAAGAAAACGGAAATTGAAGTGTATCGTAAAGACCTGAAAGTACAGCTTCTTCGGCAACTGCCAATCTATGGTTTGTAAATCCGATAAACCGTATCAATCCTTTTTCTTTGGCTTCAAGCATTGCTTCATAAAGCCCTGTTCCGTCACCCGGTTTCGGACAGAAAGAAGGATTGTGAAACTGATAAATATCAATATAGTCAGTCTTCAAAAGGGAAAGACTTGTATTAAGATGCTCCCAGAATGTTTTAACATCTGTAGCTCCTGTTTTTGTGGATATGATTATCTTATCTCTTACATCTGATAATGCAAGTCCTATCTTTTCCTCGCTATCCGTATAAAAACGTGCTGTGTCAAAATAATTTATTCCGTTTTCGTAAGCCTTTCTCAAAAGCTTGCAAGCGTAATCTTTGTCAACTCTCTGAACGGGCAGAGCTCCGAAACCGTTTTTCGTTACAATAAGGTTCGTTCTTCCAAGTCGTAATGTTTCCATGTCTTTCTCCTGATCGTATTTTTGTTTAAAAACAGTATATCACATTTCTTTTGTTTTGTCAAGTGTTCAATGACTTTAAACTGCTTTTAAATGCAAATATCAACCGGTGGTATTGCTGAAATGCTCCAGAAACATGTTCCGCCTCTTCAGGAACATATTGATAATGTCTTCAATAATTAGTTTAGAATATACAAAAGAGGGGTTGGCTCATTTAGAGCCAACTCCGATTTATATTGTTGAGACAATCCCTCAGTCGCTTCGCGCCAGCTCCCTTTACACAAGGAAGCCTGTAAATAATACAACTTTTTACCTAAAAACTGTAGTTTTTAATACATCATACAGGTTACCTTATTGAAATTAAGGCTTAAAACAAAGGCTCCCTTGTGTAAAGGGAGCTGGATTTCCGTAGGAAAGACTGAGGGATTGTCCCATTATTTCTAAATGAACCAACCCCTTATATTATAGTTCAGTTTTCAGTTACCGCTAATATGATCCATTTACCAGCTTCAAGTTCGACAAAGTCTCCATTTTCTGTTTTGGAAAGACTTCCTGTACCTTCAAGCTTTTTACATGAAACACCGCTGTTTTTATAGTTGATCTTTGCTGTAATGTCGCAGTCGGGAAGTTTTTTGTCACCCTCAAAGTTGTTGTTGCAATCAATACCGTCGTTATTCATTGCCAGAACAAGCCATCCGTCTTTTGTTTTGTTATATGCGGTATGAACGGGACTTTCTATACGCAAGGGGAGTATTTTGTCAAGAATTCCATTTATATCTTCCGATTTTACAGTATTAGGATGTTCTTTTGCAAAAGATTCATTGCCTGTAAGGTCGATAAGATAGTCGTACTTATCAAGTGCGTTTTCGGTATCTTCGTGAACCATATCAAAAACATCGGGATAACCGCCGTTTCTGACTGTATGTCCTGCGTTCCCCTTACTTTCGCTGCCGAAAATATTACGAAGTCCGTCACGGAGCATTGTTGAGGTTTTCTTTGAAACTACGAAAGATGCGTCTTCGGTGCTGTAACCGGCATATTCATCGGGGAATCTGAGATCTATATAGGGGAGTTCCTTAGGCAGAACGATTGCAAAGGGAGTGAATGCAGTTCCTACATCGGGAACTCTTTCTGTAAAGTCGAGGAAGTTTTTCTTCACCTGACCGTAAGGACTCAGGTCAAAGTCATCATAATTCCTGAATGTATTGCAGACCCCATATTCTTCGCCCATAACAGTCGCACCTGTAAAATAAGCGTAATGCCAGACTCTTTCCTGGAGATTTCGAGAGCTTCCGCCCCTTTCTCTCATTTCAAGCGGCAAATGAGCTCCTATACCTGTTGTTAACTGATCTTCGCCCCATTCGTCTTCGTGACCGGCAAGAGAATAGGGAATAGTAAGATTTTCAACAGTGTTGTTGTAACCCCAACATTCGTAGTAGACGCCCCAACGGATATTTGCAGCCTTAGCCATACCTCTGTAATATGCAATCTGAACTCTCATATCAGGAATCTGCCAGCCTACTTCGGGCAGAAGAAGTTTAGCGCCGTTTGCTATTTCTATTTTCGGTGCCATATTGTAGCTGTCAGCGGGAATGAGCTGATGGTCTGTCATCAATGCTCTTGTTTCATAGAGCCAATAAATATCGTCGATGTACATTTTTCTGTTTTGGGGGTCTCTGTGAGAGTTCCATTCATGAGGTGTCAACGCTTCAAGAAACAGATTTTTTTCACCGCTGATGACTTTCGCCCATATTTTTTGTCTTTCTTCAGCTGTAGGATCCGAAGTTCCGAATTCTGCATACATATCCTTGATCCTTAACCAGTCGCTCTGATAGTTTGAAGCCCATTCGTGCATCTGCCAACCCCAGAAGTTATCCCCCAGCATATTTCTGTAATGGTGGAGCTGGTTTGTGTTGTAATGATAAAGACACGGAAGTCCTATACCGCCTTGAAATCTGTCTATATAAAACGGACATTTCAGTTCACTGAGAATCTGTTCCAGCGGACCGCCAATCTTAGCGATTTCATGGAATTTCAGATGTTCTTTACCGTAATTTTTGTGCATGATCTTAAGACCATCGCCTTTTCGCCATAGTCCTTTTTCATTAAGACCATTCCAGCCTTCTTTGGTAAACGTGTGAATAAAAGTAAACATAGTTTTATCCTCCTAAAATCTAATGATTTTGCCGATTATATTTTTGCTCATAAAAATGGACTCTGTATAAATTATAACGTATTATACTTCTTTTGTCAAGATATATAGCGTGAAAGTTTAATTTATAAAAATATTTTGTATTTTTGTTTCACGCTCAAATTCAAGCTAAAAATGGGTCCCGTTCCCATTTTTGTTTGCCTGCAAACCCACTTGAATTTAATAAAGTATTTG